>NZ_CP104854.1:0-350000 GCF_050916235.1 Maridesulfovibrio sp. FT414 | reverse complement strand
GCGAACAGTAGATTCGCCTAAACATATTGTTAATACGGAGCATTTTAATGAATCTAGCAGTTGCAGCACTGATTGCCGGCTTAGCTTTGTGCGTGGGTCAGTATTTCATCTGGATGTACGCTCCCGTCGAGATGACCATGGGGCTGGTGCAGAAAATATTCTACACCCACATGCCGTTGGCTGCCTGGGCTATGATCAGTTTCTTCGTGGTCTTCCTGTTCAGTGCGGCGTACCTGCTTAAACGGGATATCAAGTTTGATTATATTGCAGGTGCCGCCGCTGAAATCGGAGTCGTTTTCAGCGGTCTGGCTCTGGTCACCGGTTCCCTGTGGGGCAGGGCGGCCTGGAATGTCTGGTGGACGTGGGATCCCCGGCTTACAACCACACTGATTATGTGGTTCGTGTATGCCGCATATCTGGTGCTGCGCACCTCGCCCATGTCTGCTGAACGCCGGTCACTTGTCTGTGCCGTTCTCGGAGTAGTCGCATTTGTAGATGTCCCTCTCGTGTTCTACTCGGCAAGGCTCTGGAGAAGCGTGCACCCCAACGTGCTTGGCGCGAAGGGGGGCGGAATGGAACCTGAAATGCTGACCACGCTGCTCGTGAATGTCGCAGCGTTCGGTCTGTTCTGGCTGGTCACTCTGATTGTGCGTTATCGTCAGGTCAGACTTGCCGGTGAACTGGATGCTAAAATGGTCTGGGATCACGATTAGCTTTCAGTCCCGATGTCTCCGCAGACTCAGGGGCATGCCTTTGATGTCTTATGGGAGACTCAAATCATAAAAATCAGGAGTTTAGATATATGAACAGTGAAACTTACCTGCTTATCGCGAATATCGCTGTATGGGCCGTGATTGCCGGATATCTGGCTTTCATTGCGGCCAAGGGTGCATCCATGGAACGCCGCATCAGGCAGATGGAGTTGCTCGAAAATGACAAATAGCAGATCGGACCTTAAAGGGTTCTCGCTTACAGGCGGACAAAAGGCACTGGTGTGGCTGCTTGGCGCTTCACTGGTTGCTATTTTTGTGACCTCTCTTTCTTACCGCATGAACCATCCAGGCAATAAAGTTGAATTCCAGCAGGAGAGTCGTGGGGGAATGCCGGGCGGCATGGATGCCATGAACGATGAGAGCATGAAGCGTGTTCGCGAACTCATGGAGAAAATGGGCAAGGAACCGGAAAACATGGAAATCCAGCTTGAACTGGCCAATTCCTTTATGATGATTCGGGCTTATGACCGGGCCAAGACTTTCTTTGAGAAGGTGATAAGCAAAGAACCGAAGAATGTGCCTGCCCTGATGGGGCTCGGTATGTGCTTTTATCAGGCTGAGCAGTTCAAGGAAGCGGCTGATTCATTTGACCGCATTCTGGCAATTGACCCGGACGACTCCATGGCCCGGTTCAATACCGGGATAATCAAGAAATATTATCTCCATGAACATGAAGCGGCGGATGCCGAGTTCAAAAAGATCATCGACAATCCCAACTCTCCGGAAGACATGAGGAAAAGAGCTAAAGAAGAACTCAAGAAAGATCCTCATCCCGAACAGTAGTTTGATTATAAAAAAGGAGCCTGCAGCATTGCAGGCTCCTTTTTTTTGAGAAATCAGTCAGCTGGCGTAAGTGTTTGCTCACGGAGATAATACGTCCCAGCTTTCAAAAATGTAAGACTTGGCGATTATATTCGAAAGTTTTGGCAGAATAGCTTTACTTTATTCGCAAATCGCTGTGAATCATTGACAAGTTTGCCCGTATGCGGCTAATCAATAAGTTCTTAATCTGAAATTCGGAATATACCTGAATTTTGTCCGTCTTGCCGGATCAGGACAATATTTGCGGACCGGATTCCAGATCTCTGTCGTATATGGTTTATTTTCATGTGCGCAGTGTGCTAGGGTGTTGTTTCTCGTTTCATCTTGGGCCTTTTCGTGGAGGCCACGAGCTGTTACGTGGTAAATATGGTAACCCGGGTTTAAAGCCCGTAAATAAACGCAGTCAAGGAGTGTTATGATGAAACGTTCAGTGCTGACTATGCTGGTCGCTGTTATGCTGACCGTAGGAAGTTTCGGCTCCGCCATCGCCGGCGGTAAAGTTGTTCTCGGTGTTCCCGGTGCCCACAGCGGTGACCTCGCTGCCTACGGCCTTCCTACAGTTGAAGCTGCCAAACTCGTGGTAAAAGCAATCAACGACGCCGGTGGCGTTAACGGTATGCAGGTGGCCATTTCCACTCAGGACGACCAGTGCAAACCTGAATTTGCTACCAACGCAGCCATGAAACTGCTCTCCGACGGTGTTACCGTTGTTCTGGGTCACATCTGCTCTGGTGCTACCAAGGCTGCTCTGCCCATCTATAAAGAATCCAATCTGGTGTGCATGTCTCCTTCCGCCACCAACCCCCCTCTGACCCAGAGCGGTGATTACCCCAACTTTTTCAGAACCATTGCTTCCGACGATGCTCAGGCAGCACTCGCTGCTAAATTTGCCATGGAAAAGCTCGGACTCAAGAACATCGCCATCATTCACGACAAAGGTGACTATGGTAAGGGTTTTGCTGAGTTTGCCCAGAAATACGTTGAAGAGGCAGGTGTCAAAGTCGCCCTGTTCGAAGGCGTAACCCCGGGCGCAGTTGACTACTCCGCAGTAGTTCAGAAAATCAAATCCACCGGCGCTGACGGCGTAATCTTCGGTGGTTACCATCCTGAAGCATCCAAAATCGTTTCCCAGATCCGCAAGAAAAAAATGACCATTCCCTTTGTTTCCGATGACGGTGTAAAGGGTAAGGCTTTCATCGATATCGCCGGCGAAGCTGCTGAAGGCGTTTACGCAACCGGCCCCCTCGATATCACCGGAAACCCCATGTACAAGGTCGCTCTTGATCAGTACAAAGCCACCCACGAAGGTGGAGAGCCCGGAGCATTCTACTTTGAAGCATACTCCGCTGCTCTTGCACTGCTCAAAGCTATCGATAACGCCAAGTCCACCGACTACGACAAGATCGTAGAAGCACTGCGCACCACCGAAGTTGAAACCCCTGTCGGAAACATCAAATTCGACGCAAAGGGTGACGCTATCGGCGTAGGTTTCTCAGTATATCAGGTTAAAAACGGCGAGTACGTGGAAGTCAAATAGGCAACCACCTAAGCTTTAAAACAATTCCGGTTCAGGGGACGGGCTCTTGGGGGCCTGTCCCCTGAATCTTGATTCAGCAGGGTTCAAATGGAATATTTTCTGGAATTATTCTTCAGCGGTCTGACCAGGGGAAGCATCTACGCTTTGATAGCCCTCGGCTACACCATGGTTTACGGTATTATTGAACTGATCAACTTTGCCCATGGCGAAATCTACATGATCGGGGCGTTCGTTGGACTGGTGGTTGCCGGTGTGTTGACCAGTTTCGGTTTTCCTGCGGCATCAATCATCCTTCTGGCGTCCATCGCAGCCATTATCTATGCTTCGGCATACGGTTATACACTTGAAAAGATAGCCTATCGTCCTCTGCGTGATGCGCCGAGACTTTCTCCGCTCATCTCCGCGATCGGTATGTCCATTTTTCTTCAGAACTATGTAATGCTTTCACAGACTTCCGACTTCCTCTCTTTCCCCAGCCTGATTCCTGAATTCGGATTTTTGAAGAACTTTGAGTCCATGATCGGCTCCACTGATTTTGTCATCATCGTGGTTGCAGCCGTAGTCATGATTTCTCTTAATCTTTTCATCAAATACACCAGAATAGGCAAAGCCATGCGCGCCACGGCTCAGAACCGTAAAATGGCTATGCTTGTCGGTATCAACGTTGATCAGGTTATTTCAGCAACCTTCGTGATCGGTTCGGCCCTTGCGGCTGTCGGCGGGGTTCTCATTGCCTCGCATATCGGACAGATCAATTTCTTCATCGGATTCATTGCCGGTATCAAGGCCTTTACTGCGGCAGTTCTGGGTGGAATCGGCTCCGTTCCCGGAGCCATGCTCGGCGGCCTTATCCTCGGCTGGACCGAAAGTTTCTGTACCGGTTATGTCTCCAGCGATTACGAAGATGTATTTGCTTTTGCGCTGCTTGTTCTCATCCTCATCTTCAGGCCTTCCGGACTTCTCGGCAAGGCTCCGATTCAGAAGGTTTAACCGGGCGGGATCATGCCGGCAGGACATGGTTCCTGCTGATAAAACATGAAAAAAAATGGATATTTTTTAATATGGAAGGCTTGAAAAAATCTATACTGGCTTCACTGTGGTTCATGTTTCTGACCCTGCCGATAATGGGGGTCTTCGTGAACTCGGTTGACAAGTCGGTCACCTGGCATTTTGATCGGGTCCTTTATGTGGGAGCGGCTGCTTTTGTCCTTTCTTTCCTCTGGCGGTTCATGCTTGACCGCAAAGAGAAGGGCAGGAAGGAAGAAGAAGCTTCCAGTGTCGAAAAAAACTCAATTTTCGGCAGGATAATGGCAAACCCGAAGTTTTACTGGACATTAGTTGCAGGCGTAGCTGCATTTGCTATCGCTTTTCCGAAACTGTTTTCAATGTACCAGATCAACGTCATGACCTCGGCCCTTATTTATGTTGTCCTTGGTCTGGGATTGAATATCGTTGTCGGTCTTGCCGGACTGCTTGACCTCGGCTTCGTGGCCTTTTACGCTGTAGGTGCATACTCGTATGCGCTCATGAACATGTACTGGGGAATCAGTTTCTGGGTAGCGCTGCCCATTGGAGCTCTTCTCGGAGCTTTATGCGGTATTCTGCTCGGTTTTCCGGTGCTCAGGCTGCGCGGTGACTATCTGGCCATCGTAACCCTCGGATTCGGGGAAATCATCCGTCTTGTGCTGGAAAACTGGGGTTCCTTTACCCACGGTCCTTCCGGTATATCCAATATCTCCCGGCCTGAATTTTTCGGTCTTGCCAAGGGATTCGTGGCACAGGTCAATTTCATGTACTACCTTATGCTGGTACTTGTCGTATTCACCATTTTCGTCGTCAGCAGGCTGAAAAACTCCCGAATAGGGCGTGCATGGCAGGCCCTGCGTGAAGACGAGATCGCCTGTCAGGCCATGGGGATCGACAAAATGAAGACCAAGCTCATGGCCTTCTCCCTCGGTGCCACATGGGCAGGACTCGTCGGGGTTGTTTTTGCGGCCAAGACCTCCTTCATCAACCCGGCCAGTTTTACCTTCCTTGAGTCCGCGATCATTCTTTCCATCGTAGTTCTCGGCGGTATGGGGTCCATTCTCGGTGTTATCCTCGGTGCGCTGGTGCTTGTCCTGCTGCCGGAATACATGAGGGACTTTTCGGAATACCGCATGCTGGTCTTCGGAGCCACCATGGTACTGGTGATGGTTTTCAGACCGCAGGGACTTGTTCGTGACGTGCGCAAAAAAATTGATATAAGCGCAGTAAAGAAGGCTTTAGGTGGCGCAAATGAATAGCGAAAAAAGAACAGTTCTCGAAGTTAAGGGCGTCTGTAAAGACTTCGGTGGGCTGCGCGCCCTTGATGATGTGGACCTCAATGTGAAGGAAGGGGAGATCGTAGCCCTTATCGGTCCCAACGGAGCCGGGAAGACCACCTTCTTCAACTGCATCACCGGAATTTATACCCCGACTCTCGGGGATGTGAATATTGATCCCAAAGGTAATGGCTTCAAGCGCATCAACGGCCTGAAGCCCAACCATGTTACTGAGCTCGGAATGGCTCGTACCTTCCAGAACATCAGGCTCTTTCCGTCCATGTCCGTCATTGAGAACGTCATGATCGGATGTCACTGTCGTACCAAGGCTTCATTTCTTGGTGCTGTCCTCCGTGACCCGCGTACAAAAAGGGAAGAGCAGGAAACGATTCTGAAGAGTTATGAACTGCTGAAGGAGCTCGGACTTGAGCAGTTTTCCGATGAACTTGCCCGCAACCTTCCTTACGGGGCGCAGAGAAGGCTTGAAATAGCCCGTGCTCTTGCCACAGATCCTTTCCTGCTGCTGCTCGACGAGCCTGCCGCAGGTATGAACCCGCAGGAAACACTTGAGCTTGAAGACCTGATCGTTTCCATCAAGGATAAGCATAAGATATCCGTCCTGCTCATTGAGCATGATATGAAAATGGTCATGTCTCTGTCGGACCGCCTGTTTGTTCTTGAATACGGACGGGAGATCGCACACGGCACACCCAAGGAAATCAGCGAAAATCCCGCTGTCATCAAGGCATATCTTGGGGAGGACCTCGATGCTTAAGCTCAAGAACGTCAATACCTACTACGGAAATATTCAGGCCCTGCGCAATATCAATATCGATGTCGAGCAGGGGGAGATCATTACCCTAATCGGAGCCAACGGAGCCGGAAAGACCACCACACTGATGACCATCAGCGGTGTTGTTCCTCCCCGCACCGGTGAGGTTCTCTATAACGGAGAGCCCATCCATAAAAAAAAGCCTGACAGCATCGTAAAGATGGGTATTTCTCAGGTTCCTGAAGGACGCCTGATCTTCCCGGATCTGACCATCACCGAAAACCTGGATATGGGTGCTTTCCTGCGCGAAGACAAGTCAGGGATCAAGGCTGATATGGAGCACTGCTTTGAGCTTTTTCCTATTCTCTGGGAAAGGCGCAAGCAGGCCGGAGGTAACCTTTCAGGTGGTGAACAGCAGATGCTTGCCATTTCCCGTGCATTGATGGCCCGTCCGAAACTTTTGTTGCTTGATGAGCCCTCACTCGGTCTTGCTCCGCTTATTATCAGACAGATTTTTGAAATTATTAAAAAAATTAACGAGGAAAGCGGTACCACCGTATTCCTAGTGGAGCAGAACGCGAACCTGGCATTGAAGACCGCTCACAGGGGGTATGTCATGGAAAACGGGGAGATAATACTTTCCGATTCCAGCGAAAATCTCCTTGCCAACGAGGACATAAAGAAAGCCTATCTCGGACTGTAAGGAAAAGTTAATTGTTGACAAAACTCGGCCCCGCAAATATGCGGGGCCGAACACTTTAAAATATCTTTTTTGTATCGGCCTTGAGTCCGCTGCAAAAAAGTATATAATCAGTTCATCAAAGATTGAAAATCCCGGCAGGGAAGTACCTGCCAGAACCCGAACTAAGCTGACGGCAGCGCGCCCTGTCGACCGCCAGAAGACCGGGCTGTAGCCTTGAGAGGAATCATGGATTAAATGATTTCTCTTTTCTTTTAGATAATATTTCAAATCATTTTGCGAGGGCAACATGGAAAAGCTTGTAGGTCATTCTTTGACTTTTGACGATGTTCTGCTTTTGCCCGCCTATTCGGAAGTTCTTCCCGATCAGGTGGACGTATCCGCCAAACTTACCGAGGAAATCACTCTCGGTATCCCCCTTATCAGCGCAGCCATGGACACCGTTACCGAGTCCGACATGGCTATTCAGATGGCACGCCACGGTGGTGCCGGTGTTGTTCACAAGAACATGTCCGTTCGCGATCAGGTCCGTGAAGTTGAGCGGGTCAAGAAGTCCGAATCCGGCATGGTCACCGACCCCATCACCGTCCATCCCGACGATACCGTGGGCAAGGCGCTCGACCTTATGGCCGAGTTCAAGATTTCCGGTTTCCCCGTAGTTAAGGGCGAACATCTGGTCGGTATTATCACCAACCGCGACGTACGCTTCATCACTGATCGCAACGTGCCTATTTCCGAAGTGATGACCAGCCGCAACCTGGTTACCGTGCAGAGAGGTATCTCTTCCGATGAAGCCAAACGTCACCTGCACACAAACCGCATTGAAAAACTGCTGGTTGTTGATGAAGAGAACAAGCTGACCGGTCTGATCACCATCAAGGACATCGACAAGGTCAAGAAATACCCCAACGCTGCCAAGGACTCCCACGGACGTCTGCGCGTCGGCGCTGCTGTAGGTGTTGGCCGCGATCTTATGGAAAGAAGTTCCGCTCTGATCAGTGCGGGCGTTGACTTCCTTACCCTTGATTCCGCTCACGGCCATTCCAAAGGTATTCTTGACGCGATCAGGGAACTCCGTTCCTGCTACCCCGATGCTCAGATCATCGGCGGTAACATCGCAACTTATGATGGTGCAATGGCTCTCATCGACGCCGGTGTAAACGCAGTAAAGGTAGGCATCGGTCCCGGCTCCATCTGCACCACCCGTGTTGTTGCCGGTGTGGGCGTTCCGCAGATCACCGCCATCATGGAAGCTTCCCGCGCCTGCCGCGAACGCGGTGTCTGCGTAATCGGTGACGGCGGCATCAAATTCTCCGGTGACGTTGTCAAGGCACTTGTCGCCGGCGCCAACACCGTAATGATGGGTTCCATGTTTGCCGGAACCGACGAAAGCCCCGGTGAAAAAGTTCTTTATCAGGGCCGCAGCTACAAACTTTACCGCGGTATGGGTTCAATCGACGCCATGAAGAAGGGCAGCTCCGACCGTTACTTCCAGAAGGATACCAACAAGCTGGTTCCCGAAGGTATCGTAGGTCGCGTTCCCTACAAAGGACCCGTTTCCGACAGCATCTACCAGATCATGGGCGGACTGCGTTCCGGCATGGGCTACGTTGGTTGTGCCAACACCACCGAACTGGTCGAAAAGGCCCAGTTCACCCAGATGTCTGCCGCCGGCTTCAAGGAAAGCCACGTGCACGATGTAATCATCACCAAGGAAGCACCCAACTACCGGGTTGATTCCTATTAATATTCAGGAGTCGTCATGCAGCACGATAATAAAGTAATCATTCTGGATTTCGGGTCTCAGTTCACACAGCTGATCGCCCGCAGAATCCGTGAAGCAGGTGTGTATTCCGAGATTCACCCCTGCAACGTAGATCCTCAGAAAATCAAGGATCTCAAACCCGGTGCACTGATCCTTTCCGGCGGTCCTTCCTCCGTACTGGATGCGGATTCTCCGCAGCTCGACCGCTCCCTGCTTGAACTCGGAGTGCCTGTGCTTGGCATCTGCTACGGCATGCAGCTCATGACCAACGACCTCGGCGGCAGGGTAGTCTCCTCCGAAGACCGCGAATACGGTCGTGCGGAATTCTGCGGTTCCGGTGACTGCGTTCTCTGGGACGGTATCGAAGACATTGAGCACCTCACCGTATGGATGAGCCATGGTGACCGCGTTGAAGCAATCCCCGAAGGATTCAAGGTCTGCGGTACCACCAAGTCCATTCCCTTTGCGGCAATGGCCAATGACGAAAAGAAAATGTACGCTCTCCAGTTCCACCCCGAAGTGGCTCATACCGAGAGCGGTACCACCATTATCAATAACTTCGTATTCAAGATTGCAGGCCTCAAGGCAGACTGGTCCATGTCCTCATTCGTTGAAAACTGCATTGAGGAAATGCGCCAGAAGATCGGTGAGAATCAGGTTGTGCTCGGTCTTTCCGGCGGAATCGATTCTACTGTAGTTGCCGTTCTGCTGCACAAGGCTATCGGCAAGCGCCTGCACTGCATCTTTGTAGACAACGGCCTGCTGCGCATGCACGAGCGTGAGGAAGTAATCGGCTTCCTTGAAGAGCATTTCGAACTCAACGTGAAGTGCGTTGATGCAGCAAAACTCTTCCTCGACAAGCTTGCAGGTGTCGAAGATCCCGAAAAGAAGCGCAAGCTCATCGGCTACACCTTCATCGATGTTTTCAATGAGGAAGCAACTGCACTCAAGGATGTCAAATTCCTCGCACAAGGCACCCTGTATCCTGATGTAATTGAATCCGAATCCTTCAAGGGCCCCTCTGCGGTCATCAAGTCCCACCATAACGTTGGCGGACTGCCTGAAGACATGGATCTCGATCTCGTAGAGCCCCTGCGCGAACTCTTCAAGGACGAAGTGCGCAAGGTCGCCTACGAACTTGGCCTGCCTGAGCATATCATCTGGCGTCAGCCTTTCCCCGGTCCCGGCCTTGCTATCCGTGTTCTCGGTGATGTAACCGAGGAGCGTCTTGAAATCCTGCGTCAGGCTGACAAGATCGTACAGCACGAAATGCATGCTACCGGCTGGTACCGCAAGGTATGGCAGGGGTTTGCTGTTCTGCTGCCGCTCAAGACTGTCGGCGTAATGGGGGATGACCGTACCTATGAGCACGTTATCGCCCTGCGCGTAGTGGACAGTATCGACGCAATGACCGCCGACTGGAGCCGCATCCCCAACGATATTCTTGCCCGCATGTCCAATCGGATCATCAATGAGGTCAAGGGTGTCAACCGCGTGGTTCTGGACATCTCCTCCAAGCCGCCGGCAACCATCGAGTGGGAATAATGACTCACCCCGTTTTCGGATAAGCGTCAGTTGTAATACAAAGCAGATCGCCCGGTTGAAATGTGCTGAATTTCAGTGGTGATAAGACGTAGATAAAGTTTCCGAAATCGGTTACAAGACATCAGCAATTCAAGAGGGCCTATGCCGGATTCCGTGTTGGAACCCGGCATAGGCTTCCGGCGTATACGTGCTTTTTACTGCCACCAAGAACAAGGATTTAATATGTTCGGTATCGGTTCTACAGAACTTATCGTGATTTTGGTTGTGGCCCTGATCCTTATCGGGCCCCAGAAGCTTCCTGAACTTATCAAGAATCTCGGCCGCGGTCTTTCCGAGGTCAAGAAGATGTCAAACGATGTGAAGAACACTCTTGATGCTGAAATCTCCGCTGCTGACGAAGAGAGAAAAGCCAAGGAAACAGCAGAGAAGGAAGCAGCCCGCCAGAAAGCCGAAGCTGAAGCCATGGAAAGAGCCCGCAAGGCTGAAGCTGAAAAGCAGCAGGCTGAAGAAAAGACTGAAACCGTAGCCGAAGCACCCAAGACTGAGGGCGAGAAGGCATGAGTTCTGAGGAGAAAGATTCGCGAGATGTAGGCCGTGAGGATTCTGAGGAGCAGGCAAATATAGAAGCTACTGCTGCTGATTCTGAAAACGGTTCTGTTGAAAACGAGACTGCTGTAACTGCTGAAGAGGCTGTTGACGTTCCTTCCGAATCTGCTCCGCCTGCTGAAATGCAGGATACCGCGTCTGTAGAAGCAGAGGAAGAGGACGAAGAGGAGCCGGATGAAGACGAAGCTCCCATGACCTTTCTTGAGCATCTTGAGGAGCTGCGCAAACGCTTTGTACGTATTTTTATTGCCTGCGGTATCGGATTTCTCGCATGCTACTCTTTTGCCAAGCCTCTTTTTTCCCTGCTTATGGCGCCGCTGGTGGCAGTTCTGCCTCCGGATTCAACCCTGATTTTCACCTCCCTGCCTGAAGGCTTTGTCACTTACCTGAAGGTCGCTTTTGTGGCGGGCGTGTTCATGGTTTCCCCTTATATTTTTTCCCAGGTCTGGGGGTTTGTCGCTCCCGGACTCTATGAGCACGAGCGCAAGTGGATGATACCGCTGGCCTTCCTGTCCGCATGTTTTTTTGTGGGCGGAGCTCTTTTCGGTTACTACGTTGTCTTTCCGTTTGGTTGTGAATTCTTCATGGGATTTGCAGACGAGTTTATCAAACCGATGCCGACCTTGAGTGAGTATCTCGGTTTTTCGCTCAAGCTCCTTTTTGCGTTCGGCTTGATTTTTGAACTGCCGTTGTTCATCTTTTTCCTTGCCCGGCTCGGGGTGGTTACTTCCGAAGGTTTGCGCAGCAAACGCAAGTATGCCATTCTGGTCTGCTTTATTGTTTCCGCTATTCTTACTCCGCCGGATGTCATGACCCAGACCCTCATGGCCGGACCGCTTATCCTGCTGTACGAGATCGGTATCTGGGTGGCCTATTTCTTCGGTAAGCGCGGAGGCCGCAAGGCAAAGATGCAGGAAGAAGGTCCTGATGACTCCGGTCCTGAGGGCGGTTCTGGTGCTGAGCCGGACTCTTCAGAAGATCAGCCGGAGCCTGCTGTAAAAGCTGAGGCGGAAAAGGCCGGTGCAGAGCCGCAGGGCGATGCGGACGATGAGAAGTCAGGTGATCCCCGGAAGAAGAAAGACACTCCCAGGAAAGCCGATTACGACGAGGATATGATTGAAATGTAATGTCCGCCATTTTGGCGGTATAAGATAAGTGAGGTTCGTTTTGTCACAGAGATCTGCGTCGATTGTCCGCACAACCAAGGAAACCGATATATCCCTGACCGTCAATCTGGACGGGGAAGGTCGTACAGACATCTCCACCGGAGTGGGGTTTGCCGATCATATGCTGACCCTGATGAGTTTCTGGGCCGGATTTGACCTTGATCTCAAGTGCAAAGGTGACCTCGACATCGACTCGCATCATACCCTGGAAGATATCGCACTTGTTCTGGGACAGGCGATACTTGATGCCATGGGGGACCGTAAGGGCATCAACCGTATCGGTTTTGCCAAGGTTCCCATGGACGAAGCTCTTGTTGAGGTGGTTATAGACCTTTCGGGAAGAGCTTATCTTGTGTATGATGACGAAATCCTTCCCCCGATTATTGCCGGAGATGAGAAGGATGTCTGGCGCGAGTTTTTCAAGTCCCTTGCCTTCAAGGCCGGGATGAACCTGCACATCAAGTTTGAATACGGGCGCAACGGCCACCATCTGCTCGAAGGAGCGTTCAAGGCTCTGGGGCTGGCTTTCCGCAATGCCCTGTCCGTAGAAAGGCAAGGTGTATCCAGTACAAAAGGGAGTCTCGATTGATGAAACGTCTTTTCCCTCTTCTTCTGACCTGTGTATTGGCTATGGCGACCTTAAGCGGTTGCGCCAGCAAGAGTGAAATTGTCAAGCTTCCCCGCCCGGTGGGAACAATTGCTGTTGCCGGATTCACAAACCCTGTTTTCAACTGGGAGCTTCTGGCCGGATACCTTCCCCATGAAGGACAGCCCATCAAGAAGGAAGTTCTGCAGCAGCTTGATGACGCCATGGTCGAGGTTCTTGCCCGCCACGGAGTCACGGGGTACGCCCGGCCTGCCATTACACGCCAGTGTCAGGAAATCGAAGTTTTCGAGAATATGGGATCCCGTCGTGAAGCCGCTTTCGCCTACTGGGTGAAGGTTGGCGAGTGCATGACTGCGGACTATATTCTGGTTCCTCAGGTTCTCTTCTGGCAGGACCTGCGCGGCATGCAGAAGGCAGACTTCAATATCCAGCCCGCATCCGTACTTATTGACCTGTACCTTATCGATGTTAACAACAAGAGCATTGTCAGACGTTACCACTTTGACGAAACCCAGCAGCCGCTTTCTTCCAATGTGCTGAACGCAGGCACCTTTTTCAAGCGGGGTGGCAAGTGGGTAAAAGCCATGGAGCTTGCTGACGAAGCCCTTGATAATGGACTCATGGAGCTCGGTTTATGATTGTTTTCCCCGCTGTAGATATCAAAGACGGCGTGTGTGTACGCCTTTCTCAGGGACAGGCTGATGCTGTAACAGTATTTTCAAGTGACCCCGTTGCTCAGGCCCGTTACTGGGAAAGTATTGGAGCACAGTACCTGCATGTTGTTGATCTTGACGGAGCATTCAGTGGAATGCCCAAGAATTTTGAACTGATCAGGCAGATCTGTTCCCAACTGGGCATTCCAGTTCAGCTCGGTGGCGGCATTCGCGATATCGAGACTGCATCAAAATACATCGAGGCAGGGGTAAAACGCCTGATTATCGGTACCATGGCTCTTGAGGATGAAGAAACTTTTGCCGAACTGTGTGCTAAATTTCCCGGACAGATCGGTGTGTCCCTTGATGCAGTAAACGGTCAGCTCAAGTCCCGCGGATGGGTTGAGGATGCCGGAATTTCAGTGTTCGACATTATTCCCCGCATTGAGGCCGCAGGAGCTGCTTTCATCATCTATACCGACATCAGCAGGGATGGAATGCAGACCGGAGTTAACTTGATGGCTCTGGAAGATCTGTGTGCAAAGACCAAGCTTCCGGTCATTGCTGCGGGCGGTGTGGCAACCCTTGAGGACATAATCAATCTGCAGCCGCTGGTTTCTAAAGGGCTTGAAGGGGCTATTTCCGGTAAAGCCATTTACACCGGCACCCTGAATTTTGCAGAAGCCATTGAATGGCTTGAAAACAATTAAGTTTCTGCAGAATGTTATCGGTATTGGCTTCCATGTACTGCATGGGGCCAAATGCTTTTTTAAGATTATCAACTTAAACCGATCGGGGTTGCAAAGGAATGCGTTCCTTTGGCTGCCGGAGGATCTCTCTGTATGCTCAAGTCGTGTTGCGTATAGAGAGATTTCTTACTGACCGGTGTTAGCTATCCCGTATGGAGTAGGTCATGAAAAAAATAGCAGTCAAGGGTATGAGTTGTATGCATTGCGTTGGCTCTGTTGAGAAAGCTCTCAGCGGAATTGAGGGTGTTACCGATGTTAAGGTCAGCCTTGAAAATGCATGTGCAACTTATGAAGAAAGTGCACCTGTTGATCCTGAGAAGGTCAAAGAGATTATCAACAAAATCGGTTTTGAAGCTGGCGAAGTGGAGTAGTCAGTTCGCTTAATATGTCTTGAATACGGGAATCGGGAAACCGGTTCCCGTTTTTTGTTGTCTGATGCACAAGGTCGGTCTGGAAATCTCTATTTAACCTGCGTTTAAGTTCTTTGAATATTGCGTTTGAATCGTTCTTATAGTCTTCAGCTACTTGCGTTTATTCGCTAAAATGATTAGTTGCTAAACCAAAGACAATTCCCCTCCGGAAAAGATGCCTTTTTTGGAGTCATGTTAATCACAAAACAGAGGTTCGGTTCATGTCAGAACATGTAGTTGTCATCGGTGCTGTTGCACTTGGACCCAAGGCTGCCTGTCGCTTTAAAAGGATCAGACAGGACGCCAAGGTTACCCTTATCGATAGAGACGATATTTTCTCCTACGGTGGATGTGGAATCCCGTACTATGTTTCCGGCGATGTTTCGGAATCAAACCAGCTTCGTACCACTGCTTTTCATATGGTCAGGGACGAGCCATTTTTCCGCGATATCAAGGGGGTTGATGTCCTTTCTTCCACAGAAGCAACCCAAATTGACCGCGTGAACAAGCAGGTTCACATAAAGAACCTCAGGACCGGCGAAGAAAGCGTGCTCAGCTACGACCAGCTCGTAATCGGTACCGGCGCTACTCCCCGCAAACTGAATCTGCCTGGAGAAGATCTTGAAAACGTATACTATGTCGGTAACATGCATGACGCTGAGAAGATCAAGCAGGGCATCACTGAAGGCCGTTACAGCAAGGCCGTAGTTGTCGGTGCCGGTTTTATCGGTCTTGAAATGGCTGAGGCATTTTCCGACATGTGGGGTATTGAAACTACCGTTGTTGAAATTTTTGATCAGATACTGCCCCGTATGTGCAGCCCGGTGCTGGCTAAAATGGGTCAGAAACACATGGAAGAGCAGGGCGTTACCTTCAAGCTCGGACAGACAGTTTCAGCTATTATCGGCGATGGCAAGGCAGAAAAGGTTGTAATCGCGGATGGTGAAATTGAGGCCGACCTCGTTATCATTTCCGCCGGAGTCATCCCCAACGACAAGCTTGCCCGTGAATGCGGACTTGCATGCAGCGAACGAGGGGGCATCCTTGTGGATGAAACCATGCGTACCTCAGATCCGCTGATTTTCTCCGGGGGCGACTGCGCGATCATCAAAAACGCAGTTGACGGTTCACCTCTGTTCCTGCCCATGGGCTCCATGGCCAATAGACAGGGCCGTGTTATCGGAGGAAACCTTGCAGGCCGCAACGAGAAGTTCCCACCTGCAGCTGGTTCCTGGTGTGTCAAGATTTTCGAAAAGGCAATGGCCGGTACCGGAATGAGTCTCGGCGCTGCCAAACAGGCTGGCTTTGACGCAATCAGTGTTACTCTTATCATGGCTGACCGTGCCCATTTCTATCCTGAAAAGGACATGATGAGTCTTGAACTGGTGGTTGATAAGTCCAACCGCAGAGTTCTTGGAATTCAGGGCCTTTCAGCCGGTGGAGACGCAATGGTCGGACGCATCAACGCCGTTGCTGCCATTATGAAATTCCAGCCGACCATTGAAGACGTCAGCAACCTTGAAGTTGCATATTCACCTCCGTTTGCATCAGCAATGGACGTTCTCAACTCCGTTGCCAACATGGCTGACAATGCCCTTGCGGGCATGAACCATGGCCACGGTCCCGATACCTTTGCTCAGTTGTGGACAGATCGTGACAGCGGCCAGTACTGCTTCCTTGATGTCCGCGAGAATGCAGACGCCGAACCCTTCCTCAAAAAATATCCTGAGCACTGGCATAATGTCCCGCAGGGTGAAATAATGAGACGTCATGAGGAGATTCCGCGTGACAAGAAGCTTGTTCTGGTCTGCAACACCGGGGGACGTTCCTACGAAGCTCAGATCATGCTTGACGCTCTCGGATTTGAGGAAGTCCTCAATACTCAGGGCGGAATGGCTATGATAAAAGCTTATGGCGTTGATATTTAATAGTTAATTTATCTAATTTGTCGCGCCGTCCCTTCATTGCAGGGGACGGCGCTTTTTTTATTTTGTGCAGGTAATTATTATTAACGGGAAAATTTGTTTTACTGGTTGCTATACACTTATATTTTTTTTAGAATTATTGCTAATTATGACGTGAGGTATTGAACCGGATGCCGGTTTTCAATTTATGGGAGTACGGGTGTATGAAATTTTTGATTATTGACGACGATGAAGCCGTCCACATGTATTTGACTCAGCTTTTGTCGCCGTATGCCCGCTGCGAGGCAGTATTCAGCGGGGCAGAGGCAATTGATAAGTACAGACAGGCATTTGAAGAAAAAGATCCATATGACACGGTTTTTATGGATATTCTGATGCCTGAGATGGATGGTCATGAAGCCACCAAGAAACTGCGCGAATTGGAAAAGGAGTTGCAGGTGAACGGGCCAGATGAGTTCAAGCTTGTCATGATCACCTCGCTCAAGGATACCAAGAATGTCAGTCAGGCTTTTTTCAAGGGGTATGCCAGCTGCTACATTGTAAAACCTTTCAACAAGGTCCATGTTATGAGTGAGCTGCGTGAAAATCATATCCTGTAGACTGATGGTCAGCCGATTTTCAGAAAGCGGTCGTTTTACGGCCGTTTTTTTTTGTCAGGTGATAATTGTGATACCTTTGGCGGGAGGAGTTGACTCAAGTTTAAGTGTAAGACATATTCGACCGTGACGAAAAAAATGAATGTATAAATTGAATAATGAGAGGATGTAAAAATGTCAGTTAAAAACCTCGTTTCCCTGATTCTGGTTTCGTTCTTAGCTCTTTCTGTTTCCGGATGTGGAGCTCTTCTTCTTGGTGGTGCCGCTGCGGGCGGCACTTATGTGTACGTCGCTGGTAAAGCTACTCAGAAATATAATGCAGATCTGGGATCTACCTATAAAGCAGCTCTGTCTGCCTGCAAAGAGCTTAATCTCAGGGTTGAGAGCAATACGAAGAGGCTGAGTGAAGCTGAGATCAAGGCTATTGATGTCGATAAAACAGTATATATTGATTTGAGCAGTACCTCGTCCAAAAATACGGAAGTATCTGTTCGTTACGGTATTCTTGGTGACGAGCAGGCTTCCTTGAGAATTCTGTCTACGATAAAGAAATATCTGTAACAGAGAAAGTCGTTTAAGTTCAGGCAAGTGCAGCCTTTTAGCTGTGCTTGCCTGTTGCGATTTCTTTGGAGCTGCAATGAATACCTGTCCAAGCTTCGATGAAGGAAGCCTTGAAAAAGAGTTGGAGTTCGCCCGGGCAAGGGTGGCACTCTTAGAAAGTCGGTTACGTTCTGTTTCAGGTACCGGTCATCTGAACACGGCCGGATGTTGGTCGCAGGTCGATCACTTTAAGCGGTTGGTTGATGATATTGATCAGGGTGTCCTGGTACTCGACCAGGAATATGAAACAGTTTTTATAAATAAAAATGCTCTTCAGCTTTTTGAATCTGATCGTTTGTCATTTGATCTGTTGAAAATTTTCAGCTCCCTCACTGCTGAAGATCAACAGAACATACTCAATCTGGTTCAGTCACAGCAACAGTCCGGACACGTTGAACTCCATGAGTTCTCCCTCCGGTTGCCTTCAGGCAGGTCGGTGGACCTGCGTCTTAAATTTACCCCACTTTTCCGTGTTGATAATGGGTATGACGGTGTTCAGGTCATAATCACTGATATTACAGACGACCTGCGGGTCAGGCAGGCTCTTGAGCGTTCAGAGAAAATGTATCAGGCCCTGTTTGACGGTGCCGGGGATGCCATATTTGTCCATGAAGACGGGGGGACTTTTGTAGATGCTAACCGGGTTGCATGCGAAAGGCTCGGCTATTCTCGTGAAGAGCTTCTCAGTATGACTCCTTACGACCTCCGGGTCGATAAGGTCATCACCTGCATGGATGCAAAGCCTGACGAAAGCGGAGCCGGGGCTGTTAAATCAATCGTGCACAAGACGCGTACCGGTGAGGAGATCTTTGTCGAAGTCAATTCACGTAAGGTCTATCTTAATGGGGATGAAAAGATCCTGACCATTGCACGTGATATTTCCGAGCGGGTTGAAGCAGACCGTCGTGCTGTTCTGAACAGGCAACGGCTCAAGGCTCTTTATGAAATGTCCCATATGAATGAATCCTCCGCCAGAACCTTCTTTGAGTTTGCGATCCGCAACAGCCTGGAGCTCAGCGAAAGTGAATCCGGCTTTATAGTTCAATTGGAAGGACACGGCAGTGAAACTTGGTTCAGGAACTGGGTCAGCACAAGCCTGTTCGGTGGCAAAAAACCTGTTCCGCAACCGTCAAGTCTTACAGAATGCGGGGTATGGAACGAGTGTATAGTCCAAAGGACTCCGGTCTGCTGCAATCAGGTTGGTCCGGATGACAACCTGCATCCTTTCTCTGCGGGAAGTGTGAAAAGTTATCTTGCCCTTCCTGTTCTTGAGGCCGGGCGAGTTGTCGCAGTTGCCGTTCTGGTGAACAGAAAAGGCGGATACGAGGACGACAATGTCAGAAATCTCAGGCTGCTTCTTGAAGGGATGTGGAACGTCATCTGCAAGAAAAAATCCGAGGAGCAGGTAAGGAAATCCCTGCGGGAAAAGGAAACTCTTCTCAAGGAAGTCCATCACCGCGTAAAAAACAACATGCAGGTGATCTGCAGTCTTCTCAACCTGCAGACCGAATATATCAATGATCCTCAGGACCTTACGCTTATCCGGCACTCCATAGACCGGGTTCGTTCCATGGCCTATGTGCATGAGCAGCTTTACCGCTCGGATGATTTAAGCTGTATTGATTTCGGGCAGTATATTTCGAGTCTGGGACTGAGGCTGGTCAGCTCTTACGGAGTCGCCGACCGCATCAGATTCGCTACAAGGCTGGAAACAATCAAACTTCCGATTGAACAGGCCCTGCCATGCGGCTTGATTGTCAACGAACTTTTAACCAATGCCATAACCCATGCCTTCCCTCCGGGGCAGAAATGGGAAACCCAGAAGGTGTCGGTTGAACTGTCATTTTCAGGCGGTACCGTCTACATGAGTGTTGCCGACAACGGTATTGGGTATGATGGAAGAGAGCGCCCCGGCAGTCTTGGACATATACTGGTGGATACCCTTGTCCAACAGATAGACGGCAACCTTCAAAGTCGGTCCGAGGGCGGTTCCCGGTTCGAGCTAAGCTTTAAGCTTAAATAAAAGAATATCCCCCCTTTACGGATTCTTTGATAAAGGGGGGATCAATGCTTTTCAGATTCTGATCTTTGGTCTATCGGATCTTGCGATGATTTCATTCTAGCTTTTATCCTTTGCTGAATCCATCTGCCTGAAATCCGCGTTCATGATGAAGGTTCTGTTATCCTGGGTATTCCAGTTTTCAGGACTGTTCATGAACAGGTCATTCTCGTTTTTCCTGCCCATTATCGGACATGCCGGGGTGGGCGTTTCCACTACTTTCTTCTTGTTTTTCTTTTCTTTCATGGTGGCCTCCATTTCTGAAAGGTTTACTCTTATATTTAATAGATAACCTTTCCAGCGAAACAAAACAACGCTTCGCCAAAGAAAAGGTGAAAAAAGACCGATCTTACCGGAATATAAAGCCTTTGTTATCTTTGCTTTAACTGTTTGTTTTTGTTGAGTAAAAAACCAAATATCAGTTTTGTTGCTCATGATTTTCAATGTCTAATCTGCTTTTTCTGCTGAAATTGCGAATAAGGTCAGCAGGGTGTGTTGCACCGGCGAAAAATTATCATCCGAGATGATATAGGCGTAAGTCGTGCCGTCCTCTGTGGTAACCGTATCAAGTCCCTCGAAATTGTCTCTGGGCAGGGGAGAGGCTATTTCGAAAAGTGTATCCGGATTGATGGTAACACCGGGACTGATCTCCGCTACGGGGAAGGTTCTGAATCTTATTCCCAATGTTCCCGGACCGTTGTAGCGTCTTTCCAGAACCATGATTCTACCGTCCGGGAGGTTTCCGGCGGATGTTGGGTTGAAATCTCCGCTTCGGCGGTAGCTGAACTCACTCCATTTGCCGTCTTTGACCGTGGCAGCGTAGGATAAAGCCCTCTTTTCGTTCTTGCCTTCGGACAGTGCAAATATTCTTTGGTCCGGGAGTAACAGGAGCGTTTCTAGTCCATTGTTTTCCGGTAGTTTTTTCACGCTTTCCGGTACCGGATAATCAACCGGAGTTCCAGCAAGGGTCAGGTCATGCCCGTTATCAAACCAGTTGATGCGGTGGACCCGTTCGAAGGATACAAGGTAGCCGGATTGGGGGGCACGGCTCAAGCCTTCGGCATCGGCATTGAATTTTATTGCGTAGGTTTTTCCGTCTGTATTGCGCAACTGGCCCAGTCTCGCTTTTGTGCCCGTTGCCTGCAGGCTACCGTCAGGTGCGTATTCAATATCGGCTTTCAGCCAGAAACCCAGATCACTTACGGCCAGAAAGGTTTTACGGTCTGAGCTGACCAGCAGGTCGGAAAATCCGCCAAAAGCCGGGTGAGGGCTATCCAGCAGTAGTGTTCCAAGGTATTTTATGCGAGGATTCTCTATGTTTACCGGCTCATTGTTTTCGGGACCTACCCTTGTTGAGACAAGCCTGATTTCAATAGGGTTCTCCGTTGGTTGTTTGGCGTCGACTTTCATGGTCGAAGGCCCGAAGAAAAGCCCGATGGGAGAGCAGCACAGCATGAGTATGAAGATGATTATTTTTCGCATTTTTTCTCCGAATAATGTGGTAAGCAGTTTGTTAGCATGTAAATATGATTCTTGTATAGATTGCTGGACGGTACGTTTTTTGAATATGATCCTGCGGGCTGAAACCGGTGTTTTCTCGGCCTTAAAAATTGGTCCGTTTAGCTGGACCGCCTGTTATAGTTAAGGGAGAATCAGGCTGGTGAGATATTTTTTCGCATTGGCGTCAATGATAATAATTATGCTGCATTCCGCAACTGTCTTTGCGGAGAGCGACAAGTATAACGTACTTTTTCTGAATTCCTATCAGAATGGGTATGCGTGGTCAGATGACATCCTTCAGGGTGTCCGTGATGTGCTTGATTCCAGCGGTCTGACCGTTGACCTGCATATTGAATACATGGATACCAAGCGCTTTCAGAACGAAGCGTTCATGGATATTCTGCATTCATATTATGCCTATAAATACAGGGGGTACAAGTTCTCGGTCATCATTGTGTCTGATAACAACGCCCTCAATTTCATGCTGAAGTATCAGGAGTCGCTCTTCCCGGGAGTTCCTGTCGTTTTCAGCGGGATAAATGATTTCAAGCCGTCTCTGATCGAAGGGCGGGACAATTATGCAGGGGTGCTGGAACATCCTGATATCCGCTCCAATCTGGACCTTTTTACTCTGCTTGTTCCCGGACTCAAGAGGGTTGTGGTTGTCGGCGACAAATCTGTCACCTCTAAAGCCATTATCCAGCAGATACGAAAGGTTGAGCCGGACTTCAGCGATACGCTGCAGTTTGACTACTGGAACGACCTACCTCTTGACGAACTTCTTGCCAAGGCCCGGAGTATGGATCGGGACGAGATACTGCTCTTTACTCCTTTCTACAAGGGGGCACACGGCGAGCTTTATACCGCGGAGGAAGTGCTGAAAATCATATACGACAATACGGATGTGATGATTTTCAGTGTATGGGAGTTCTTGCTCGGGCACGGCATTGTCGGCGGTAAGCTGCTTTCAGGTATCGAGCAGGGGACTCAGGCTGCACATATGGCGGTAAGCATTCTCAAGCACGGAAGAATGCCGCGTATCAGGGTAGTTACTCCCACTAACGAAAGGTACATGTTTGATTACAATGTTCTTGAGCGGTTCAAGATTGATCAGAGCCTGCTTCCTGATGACAGCGAGATAATCAATACTCCGGATTATTTTTACAAGCTTAATAAACAGGTTTTCTGGAATATAATCGTATCCATTCTTGTGCTCAGCCTGATTCTGGTAATGCTGGTCATCTCCATTCTGCAAAGGCGCAAGGTAGAGAAGAGGATCACCGCGCAGTTGGCTTTTCAGGAGATTCTTATGGATACCCTGCCACTGCTTATCTGCTGGAAGGATAGGAATCAACGTTATCTCGGTGCCAACCACTCTTTTACGGACTTTTTCGGTCTGGGATCTCCGGCGTCCATAATCGGGCGCAGTGACCCCGATCTTGGGACCGATCGCAGGTTTACGGCTCAGGCTGCAGTGTGGGACCGGAAGGTTATCGAATCCGGTCGCTCAATCCTGCGCATCAGTTGGGCCCTGCCACGGGAAGGCCGCGATCCGGTCTGGCTTGAGATAAACAAGGTTCCTCTTTACAACGAGCGCGGGCAGGTTGTGGGAACGCTTTCCACTGCCCAGGATGTTACCAGCAAGGTCAACCTCGAAAAGCAGCTGCTTCAATCCCAGAAAATGGAGGCCATCGGTACTCTGGCTGGAGGGATTGCGCACGATTTCAACAATATCCTCACTTCAATAATGAACTCTGTTGAGCTTGCTCTGACCGATATTGATGAGGGGACCATGACATGGAAGGATCTTGACCGGGCTGTAAAGGCCGCGCAACGCGGCAGCAGGCTGGTAAAGCAGATTCTGACTTTCAGCCGCCCCTCTCAGGAGGGGTTCAAGCCTACGGACATTGGTGAAGTTGTTCAGGAAACAGTGGATTTCATCAAGGCTTCGCTGCCCCGAAATATTGAGGTCTCGGCAAAGGTTCCCGATGGCGCCCCTCTGGTGATGGCTGATCCCACCCAGATCCATCAGGTTATCATGAACCTGTGCACCAACTCCTTCCATTCTCTGCGCAGCGGAGGAGGGCGGATTGAAGTTACGCTGACTACGGTCGAGGTGGGGGATGAACAGGCGCAGTTCCTGCGGGTTTCTCCCGGTGTTTATCTGCGTCTTGAGATAACTGACAACGGTCCCGGTATTCCTGTTGAAATACTTGATAAGATATTTGATCCGTTTTTCACCACCAAGGGCAAGGCCGAGGGTACAGGGCTGGGGCTTGCTGTTGTGCACGGGCTGATTAAAGGTCATGGCGGCGGAATCTCAGTCAACAGCACGCCGGGAGTGAAGACCACGTTCGAGATTTATCTGCCGGTGCAAGGGCAGTTGCGGGACATCGTGCCGATCAGTTTCGGGACGCTCCCGCTGGGAAATGAGAATATCCTTTTTGTCGAGGACGATCTTGATCAGCTTGAAACCACACCACGGATTCTGGAAAGTCTGGGCTACAGTGTGACGGCTATGGCGTCTCCGCAGGAAGCATTCAGACTGCTTGCCAATGACCCGGGACTATTCGACCTGATGATTACCGACTTTGACATGCCGCACACAAACGGAGTTGAACTGGCAAAGATGGTGCAGGAGGTGGCTCCTCTGTTGCCGGTGATGGTTGTGTCGGGACGGCGGAATGTCCTTACTTACGTGGCGGAAGCCGATTGCGGAATAAAGAATGTCAGGAAGGTCCTGATGAAACCATACAACAAGACGATCATTGCCGAGGCTGTGAGGGAAGTGCTTTTATCTCCGGAGAAAGTAGATGGGTAAAATCCTGATAATTGATGATGATGTTCAGGTCTGTGAGACTATTGAAAGCCTTATTGCGCGTGCCGGGCATGAAGGAGTCAGTGCTTATAACCTGAAGGACGGCCTTTCCAAGGTCAGCGGTGGCGATTTTGATGTGGTTTTTCTCGATATTTCACTGCCGGATGGTAACGGCCTGGATTACCTGCAGCGTGTAAAGGATTCTTCCGGGGCTCCGGAGGTGATTATCCTGACCGGCAAGGGAGATGCTGACGGTGCCGAGCTGGCCATTCAGGGCGGAGCCTGGGATTTTCTTGTGAAGCCCTCTTCGATCAAGCAGATTTCCCTTTCCATGCGCAGGGCACTGGAGTTTCACAATGAAAAACAGAACAAGGCCCAGTGCGTGGCCCTTAATCTGGATAACATCGTCGGCAGAAGTGTTGAGATTAAAAGCTCGTATGATCTTGTGGCTCATGCCTCGGGATCTGACGCCAACGTGCTGGTAAATGGGGAGACCGGAACAGGAAAAGAGCTGTTTGCCCGTACCATCCATGACAATTCAAAGCGTGCAGACAATAATTTTGTAGTGGTTGACTGTGCCTCCCTTACGGAAACGCTGGTGGAGAGCACTCTCTTCGGGCACAAGCGTGGGGCCTTCACCGGTGCACAGGCGGACCGCAAGGGGCTTATCCCTCTGGCTGATAAAGGAACACTCTTCCTTGATGAAGTAGGGGAGATGCCCTTGGCTGTGCAGAAGTCCTTTTTACGCGTGCTGCAGGAACGCACTTATAGGCCGGTCGGGGAAAACAGGGAATTCAAAAGTGATTTCCGGCTGATAGCCGCTACCAACCGTGACCTTGAGGCCATGGTCAAGCGGGGAGAGTTCCGGCAGGATCTTTTGTACCGTATCCAGACTATCCATATCCATCTGCCGGCCCTGCGGGACAGGGAAGGGGATATCAGGGAACTTACCAACTTCCACCTTTCGCGCCTGAGTGATCGGTACAAGGTTCCCCCAAAGGTTGCCAGCTCTGATTTTTATGATGTGCTTAACAACTACGACTGGCCCGGTAACGTGCGCCAGCTCTTCAATGTTGTGGAGCAGGCTTTTGTAGCAGCCGGAGCCGGGAACACCATTTACGGTATGCACCTTTCAGATGCGCTGCGAATCAAGATGGCTCAGTCCAACCTGCGTAAAAAGGGCAGGACAGGGGGGTCCGATGTCCTGGATAAGCAGGTGTCTACTGTGTCTGAAAAAACGGACAGTCCGTCGGCTGAACTTCAACCTGCACTCTCTTCGGCTTTTTCTACTCTTTACAGTGGTGATTTACCTTCGCTGAAGATATTCAAAGGCATGGCAGAGAAGCGGTATCTTGAGGAATTACAGACCCGCTATCCTGGTGATGTGGCTGAAATACTGAAGGTTTCAGGCCTTTCTCGTTCCCATTTTTACGCATTGCTTAAGAAGCATGAAATCAAGGACTAGTGCTTAGAGCGATGGAGCGCCTTACAGATATTTAACAAAGATTCTGACTGATTAAATAATCGGTCTTGTTTTTCAGACTAGGCTCTGTCCGAAAATTTGGACAGAGCCTTTTATTGTTATAATGAACGGGGTTGTGGGTTGACGCGGCTTTATGGCGTTTGTTGCAAAATAGTAACGGCTCAAAGGCCATTTCAAGTCGTTCATGACAGTCCTAAATTTAAGACAGAGCGAGAGTGTTTACATACTCATGTACAGGTTTAGCTTGTAACTAGCTGAATAAGTGTGGTTTTATGTCCAGTCCCTTTCTTGGCACGCTAATTGATATGTAGGGCTGCATGAGTGTTCAACCTTGCACCAGGGTTCCGATTGGCTTCGCAAGGTTTTTTCTTACTCGGTGAGGTTATCATTAAAATCTCTTAAGGAGCTTACTTAATGGCTAAGAACATGAAAACTATGGATGGTAACACAGCTACCGCTCACATTTCCTATGCAATGAGCGATACTGCAGCCATCTATCCCATCACTCCTTCATCCACCATGGGTGAAGTTGCAGAAGAGTGGGCAGCGCAGGGCCGTAAAAACATCTTCGGTCAGGTACTCAACGTAAAACAGCTTCAGTCTGAAGCCGGTGCTGCCGGTGCTGTTCACGGTGCTCTTGCTGCTGGTGCACTTACTTCTACCTACACTGCATCCCAGGGCCTCCTGCTCATGATCCCCAACATGTACAAAATCTCCGGTGAACTTCTTCCCGGAGTTTTTCATGTTTCCGCCCGTGCTATCGCTGCACAGGCACTTTCTATCTTCGGTGATCACCAGGATGTAATGGCCTGCCGCCAGACCGGTTTTGCAATGCTGGCTTCCAGCTCCGTTCAGGAATGCATGGATATCGCACTGATTTCCCACCTCGCTGCAATTGAATCCAGCGTACCTTTCATGCACTTCTTCGACGGTTTCCGTTCTTCTCACGAAATCCAGAAAATCGAAGTCATCGATTACGAAGACATCAAGACTCTGGTTGACTGGGATGCTATTGCAGCTTTCCGCGCAAGAGGAATGAACCCCGAAAATCCCTGCATCCGCGGTACCGCTCAGAACCCCGATATTTACTATCAGGCCCGTGAAGCAGCAAACTCCTACTACAACCAGCTCCCCGGTGTAGTAGTAAGCTGCATGAAGAAAGTCGGTGACCTGACCGGCCGTTACTACAAGCCCTTCGACTACGTAGGTCACGAAGAAGCTGAAAGAGTAATCGTTGCCATGGGTTCCGGTTGTGAATGTATCGAAGAAGTCGTCAACAAACTCGTTGCCGCAGGCGAGAAAGTGGGTCTTATCAAAGTACGTCTGTACCGCCCCTTCCTTACCGATCACTTCCTCAAAGTTCTGCCCGCATCCACCACCAACATCACCGTACTGGACCGCACCAAAGAGCCCGGCTCCCTCGGCGATCCCCTGTACCAGGATGTTTGCACCGCATTCATGGAAAGCGGCATGAATCCCGTTGTTACCGCCGGTCGTTACGGCCTCGGTTCCAAGGAATTCCGCCCCAACATGGTTAAGGCCGTGTTCGATAATATGAAAGTTGCCGGTCCCAAGAACCACTTCAACGTTGGTATCGAAGACGACGTTACCTTTACTTCCCTTGAAGTAGGTCCCGAAATGGATACCACCCCTGAAGGCACAGTTCAGTGTAAGTTCTGGGGTCTCGGTGCTGACGGTACTGTCGGTGCAAACAAGCAGGCCATCAAAATCATCGGTGACAAGACTGACATGTACGCACAGGGGTACTTCGCTTACGACTCCAAGAAGTCCGGCGGTATCACCATGTCCCACCTGCGTTTCGGTCACAAACCCATTCAGTCCACCTACCTGGTGACCAGCGCAGACTTCATTGCCTGCCACAACTCCAGCTACGTGCATCAGTACGATCTGCTGGAAGGCATCAAGGAAGGCGGTACTTTCCTGATCAACTCACCCTGGTCCGCAGAAGACATGGAAAAGGAACTTCCTGCTTCCCTGCGCCGCACCATCGCTGAAAAGAACCTCAAGTTCTACACCATTGACGCGGTCAAGATCGCTGCAGCAGTAGGTCTTGGCGGCCGCATCAACATGGTTATGCAGACTGCGTTCTTCAAGCTTGCTGACGTTATTCCCTTTGAAGATGCAGTTGCCTACCTGAAGGATTCCATCAAGAAGGCATACGGCAAGAAGGGCGACAAGATCGTTAACATGAACGAGGCTGCTGTTGACCAGGCCATTGAAAATCTCGTTGAGATTAAAGTTCCCGAATCTTGGAAAAACCTCACTGAAGACGAAGCGGCCGTATCTGATGTTCCGGAATTCATCTCCGATGTAGTCCGTCCCATCCTGGCTCAGAAAGGCGACAACCTGCCTGTTTCCGCATTTGAGCCTGACGGCCTCTTCCCTCTTTCCACCTCTCAGTATGAAAAGCGCGGCGTTGCTATCAACGTTCCCGAATGGCTGCCCGAGAACTGTATCCAGTGCAACCAGTGTGCATTTGTATGTCCTCACGCTGCTATCCGTCCCGTACTTCTTACTGATGAAGAACTGGCGAATGCTCCCGAAACCTTCAAGACCGTCGATGCAAAGGGCAAGGAAGTTGCCGGCCTCAAGTATCGCATGCAGGTCTACACCCAGGACTGCCTCGGCTGCGGTAACTGCGCAGATATCTGCCCCGCCAAAGAGTCCGCCCTGGTTATGAAGCCCATTGCAACTCAGACTCCCACTGAAGTTCCCAACCTTGATTTTGCTCTGACCATTCCTGAAAAGGATGCCATCATGAGCAGAACTACCGTAAAGGGTTCCCAGTTCCAGCGTCCGCTGATGGAGTTCTCCGGTGCATGTTCCGGCTGTGGTGAAACCCCCTACGTTAAAGTTCTCACCCAGCTCTTCGGCGAACGTATGATCATCGCCAACGCAACCGGTTGTTCCTCCATCTGGGGTGCATCCGCTCCTACCACTCCTTACTGCACCAACAAGAACGGCCACGGTCCTTCTTGGGGCAACTCCCTCTTCGAAGACGCAGCTGAGTTCGGCTACGGTATCGAAATGGGTATCTCCCACCGTCGTGCAAAACTGGCTGACCTCGTGACCGAAGCTGTTGAAGCAGGCGTTCCCGCCGAGCTCGAAGCTGACATGAAGGCATGGCTGGAAAATAAAGATAACGCAGCTCTTTCTCAGGAATACGGACAGAAAGTCATCGACGGCATCTACTCCGTTCCTCAGACCGAACTGCTGGCTGAAATTGCCGAAATGGAAGACCTCTTCACCAAAAAATCCCTCTGGGTATTCGGTGGTGACGGATGGGCATACGACATCGGCTTCGGCGGTGTTGACCATGTTCTCGCTTCCGGTCGCGACATCAACATCCTGGTAATGGATACCGAAGTGTACTCCAACACCGGCGGTCAGTCCTCCAAGGCAACCCCGCTCGGTTCCATCGCCAAGTTTGCTGCAGGCGGCAAGAACACCGGCAAGAAAGACCTCGGCCGCATGATGATGAGCTACGGCTACGTTTACGTTGCATCCGTATCCATGGGTGCCAACAAGCAGCAGTTCATGAAGGCCATTCAGGAAGCAGAAGCTTACCCCGGTCCTTCTCTGGTAATCTGCTACGCACCCTGCATCAACCAGGGCATCAGAAAGGGTATGGGCAAGACCCAGCTCGAAATGAAGCTTGCAGTTGATTCCGGTTACTGGCCGCTCTATCGCTTCAACCCCATGCTCACAGAAGAAGGTAAGAATCCCTTCGTTCTGGAGTCCAAGGCTCCCGACGGAACCATGCAGGAATTCCTCGCAGGTGAAAACCGTTTCGGCCTGCTGGAGCGCATCAATCCTGAAGTCTCCAAAGAGTACCGCGCTAAAATCGAAAAAGATTATAACGACAGGTACGAAATCTTGAAATACATGGCTGACGCTGATTACAGCGAAAGCAAATAGCACCACCCGCCGTTCGGGGCAGGGCCTTTCACAGGGGGCCCGCCCCGGACACCCCTTACTGCGGATAGAAGGTGATCCGCAATGCGGAAAGAGGGGAGGGGAGTCGTTGTCAACTGACTCCAAAAAAAGTTGAGCCTAAGTCGTACTTATGTGGTATGGTGAAACAGTTTTCATCAGAGTGCGGCGAAACAATCAGTGATTCTTTTCTTTTTAAGGAGGAAACATGTCTGTAGGAATTCTGGCTATTGTAGCCCTCATCCCAATCGTTCTGGCTCTCGTGCTGATGGTCGGCATGCGCTGGCCCGCAACTAAAGCTATGCCCGTTGCATGGCTTTCCGCTGTTGCCGGTGCAATCGCCGTCTGGAACCTGCCCGCAGCTTATGTTGCAGCACTTACCGTACAGGGCATCATTACCGCTGTCGGTATTCTTATCATCGTATTCGGTGCAATCATCATTCTTTACACCCTGCAATACAGTGGTGGTATGGAAACCATCCAGTACGGATTCCAGAACATCAGCCGTGACCGTCGTGTACAGGTTCTGATCATCGGTTACCTGTTCGCAGCATTCATTGAAGGTGCTGCAGGTTTCGGTACTCCCGCAGCTCTGGCAGCTCCGCTGCTCCTCAGCCTCGGATTCCCCCCTCTCTGTGCTGTTGTAATGTGTCTGGTATTCAACTCCTTCCCTGTAACCTTCGGCGCAGTTGGTACCCCCATTATTCTCGGTATGAAATTCCTGACCGGTCTTGTTGACGCAGCAGTGGCTTCCGCAGCCCCCGGTCTGAACTTTCACTCCATGGAAGCTTTCAACGCGATTATCGGCCAGTGGTCCACCATTATGCACCTGCCCATGATCTACATCCTTCCCATCTTCATGCTCGGCTTCATGACCCGTTTCTTCGGTCAGAACAAGAGCTGGAGCGAAGGTTTCGGCGCATGGAAATTCTCTCTCTTCGCATCTACCGCATTTGCAGTTCCCTACATGTTCACCGCATGGTTTGTCGGCCCCGAGTTTCCTTCCCTCATCGGTGGTCTTATCGGTCTTGGTATAGCTGTCGTCGGTGCAAAGAAAGGTTTCTGCGTACCTGAAAAAACCTGGGATTTCGGTCCTGCTTCTTCCTGGGATTCCGAATGGACCGGTTCTGTTTCCGCTGAAAACACCGGTGAATTCAAGGCTCACATGAGCCAGGTTCGTGCATGGACCCCCTATGTTCTTATCGGCCTCATCCTGGTTGTAACCCGTATTCCTGATCTCGGCCTCAAAGGCATGCTTGCAGGCGTATCCATTCCCTTCAAGTCCATCCTCGGCTTCAAGAGTGTTAACGCATCCATCGCTTACCTGTACCTGCCCGGTACCATTCCTTTCTCCCTCGTTGCTCTGCTGACCATCTTCATCCACAAGATGCCCGGCGACAAGGCTGCAAAGGCATGGAAAGAAGCTTTCGCTAAAATGAAGAACCCCACTATCGCACTGTTCTTCTCCGTAGCTCTGGTTTCCATCTTCCGCGGTTCCGGTATCGCAGATGCCGCTCTGAACCCCAACGGTTACCTGTCCATGCCTCTGGCTCTGGCAGAAGCCGTATCCGGTCTTGCCGGTCAGACCTGGCCTGTTGTAGCATCCTTTGTTGGTGGTCTCGGTTCCTTCATCACCGGCTCCAACACTGTATCCGACCTGCTCTTCGCTGAATTCCAGTGGGGTGTTGCTTCCAGCTTGAACATGCCTCACCAGATCATCGTAGCAGCTCAGGCTGTCGGTGGTGCGATGGGTAACATGATTTGTATCCACAACATCGTTGCAGCAAGCGCAGTTGTTGGCCTCTCCGGTATGGAAGGTCAGATCCTCAAGCGTACCGTATGGCCCTTCCTCCTGTACGGCGCAATTGTAGGCGTGATCGCTACTGCAATGACATTCGTAATTTACCCCGGACTCTTCTAAATTAATTCCTTCCCCCCCAGGGCCGGAGACGGCTTCGGCCCTGGGTTTAATTTAGCCGGGTTTTCATAAGGCTAGTCTAAATATAAAGATTGTTTTACGTACAGGAGCAAAAAAACATGTCAAATGCAAAATTGGCAAAAGAATTTGAACAGATCGTCGGTGCTGAAGGTGTCATGCATGAAGAAGCTGACCTGCATGCATACTCTTATGACTCCGCAGTGCTCGATCCCCAGGTGCCTGCGCTGGTAATCAAGCCCACCAGCACCGAGCAGCTTGGCCCCATTACTGCCCTCTGTAACAAACACGGTCTTCCCATGACTGTTCGCGGTGCAGGAACCAACCTTTCCGGCGGAACCATTCCCCACCCCGGCGGAGTTGTGTGTCTGACCAACGGTCTTAACAGAATCCTCGAAATCAACGAAGAAGACCTTTACGCTGTTGTCGAACCCGGTGTTGTTACCGCTCAGTTCGCAGCTGCTGTTGCCAAGACTGGACTTTTCTATCCCCCGGATCCGGGTTCCCAGGCTGTTTCCACCATCGGTGGTAACGTTGCGGAGAACGCAGGCGGACTCCGCGGACTCAAATACGGCGTCACCAAAGACTACGTTATGGGCATCGACTTCTACGATGTAAACGGTGACCTCATTAAATCCGGTTCCCGCACCGTAAAATGCGTAACCGGCTACAACCTCGGCGGCCTCATGGTTGCATCCGAAGGAACTCTGGGTGTATTTTCCAACATCATCCTGAAGCTTGTTCCGCCGCCGAAGGCATCCAAAGCCATGATGGCAGTTTTCCCCAACGTTCAGACTGCTTCTGAAACCGTTGCCGCCATCATCGCCAACCACATTGTTCCCTGTACTCTGGAGTTCCTCGACAACTCCACCATCCGCTACGTTGACGACTACACCAAGGCCGGTCTGCCCCGTGAAGCAGGCGCAATCCTGCTCATCGAAGTTGACGGTCATCAGGCTGAAGTTATTGAAGACGCAGAAAAGGTCGTTAACATCTGTAAGAAGTGCGGTGCAAACGAAGTCAAGATGGCTGAAACCGCTGCAGAGCGTGAAGCTCTCTGGACTGCACGCCGCAACGCACTGCCTGCTCTTGCCCGTGCGAAACCGACTACCGTTCTCGAAGATGCAACTGTTCCCCGTTCACAGATTCCTGCAATGATGGAAGGTCTGAACAAGATTGCGGCCAAGTACAAGCTCGACATCGGAACCTTCGGTCATGCCGGTGACGGTAACCTGCACCCCACCATCCTTTGCGACAACCGCAACAAGGAAGAGTTCCATCGTGTAGAAGAAGCCGTCAACGAAATCTTCGAAGTTGCGATCTCCCTCAAGGGAACCCTCTCCGGCGAGCACGGCATCGGAATGGCAAAGTCCAAGTGGATGGAAAAAGAAACTTCCAGGGCAACTCTCGAGTACTCCCTGCGCATGAAGAGAGCTATTGATCCCAAGGGCATCCTGAATCCCAACAAGATTATCGGAGCACTGTAGGATGAATGATCTCAAGCAATTAGCTCAGAATCTCATGGAGCTGGACGACCAGATGGTCGCCTGCATGAAGTGCGGTATGTGCCAGGCCGTGTGCCCGGTATTCGCCGAAACCATGAAGGAAGCCGACGTAACCCGCGGCAAGATCGCCCTGCTCGAGAAGCTGGCCCATGAAATGGTCAAGGATGCGGATCAGGTCAACGAAAAGCTTAACAGATGTCTTCTTTGCGGCTCCTGTGCAGCCAACTGCCCCAGTGGCGTAAAGATCATGGACATCTTCATGAAGGCCCGCGTCATCGTAACCAGATATAAGGGACTTTCACCGGCCAAGAAGATGATCTTCAAGGGCCTGCTCACCCGTCCGAAGCTGTTCAACATGCTGACCGACATGAGTGCGAAGTTCCAGGGACCGTTTGCAAAGATCGCCGACCAGGCTGCAAACACCGCAAGCTGTGCGATGCTTAATCCGCTGCTCGGTGAACGTCACTTTAATCCTCTGGCAAAACGTCCTTTCCGGAAGGACTACCCTGAGGTTGATACTCCCCGCGGCGTGAGCGGCCTTAAGGTTGCTTTCTTCCCCGGATGTGTTGTGGACAAAATGTTCCCCAACGTAGGGCATGCAGCAATGAAGATCTTCAAGCACCACGGAGTAGGAGTGTTCCTGCCCAAGGGACAGGCCTGCTGTGGTATCCCGACTCTGGCTTCAGGCGACGCCGACACTATGGTCGAGCTTATGAAGCAGAATATTAAGGCCTTTGAAGGCGGAAGTTTCGATTATCTGGTGACTCCCTGTGCAACCTGCACAGCCACCATCCATGAGACATGGACAAAGATGATTGATAACGAAGATTCCGTTTTCAAGGAAAAAGTACAGGAACTGGCTGCGAAGACCATGGATGTTAATGCTTTCCTCGTGGACATCCTTGGTGTAAAGACACCAGCCGAGTCCAAGAAGGGCGGAAAGGTCGTTACTTATCACGATCCCTGCCACCTTTCGAAGTCTCTGGGTGTTTCCGCCCAGCCCCGCGCTCTGCTTAAGGCCAATGAAAGTTATGAATTCAAAGAGATGAACGAAGCCAACCGCTGCTGTGGCTGCGGCGGTTCCTTCAACCTTTACCACTATGACCTGTCCAAGAGCATCGGCCAGCGTAAGGCCAGGAATGTTCGTGATGCAGGCGCTCAGGTGGCTGCAACCGGCTGCCCCGCATGCATGATGCAGCTTGGGGACATGCTTTCCCAGTCCGGTGGTGGTGTTGAAGTCAAGCACGTTCTTGAAATATACGCAGACTCCCTTAAGTAAAATAGATATACGATAAAGTAGTCCAGAGTGGACTTCACTCTGGACTACTTTGCAGAAAAGCGTTTTTATGGGGATGGTTGGAAACGAATTTCGGGTTTGTAGGACCTTTTCAGTCAGGTCCGGCCCAAAAATCAATTAATGAATTTGCGTGAACTGTTTCATATCCGGCTCTGAAACCTTCCAGCTGTTTACGCATTACACAGGAGATAATCCCAGTGTCCAAAAACCTTTACATCACTGCCACCGAAGAGAAGAGCGGTAAATCTGCCATTGCTCTGGGCGTGATGCAGCTGCTGCTCAGAGACCTGCAGCACGTAGCCATCTTCCGACCCATCATTAATGATAACCAGACCGGCTCGCGTGATCATGACATCAATCTGATCATGAGCTACTTCAACCTGGATATCAATTATGAGGACACCTACGCCTACACTTTAAAGGAAGCCCGGGAACTCATCAACAGCGGCAAACACTCCCTGCTGCTGGAAAACATTCTCAACAAGTACAGTAAGCTTGAAGAGAAGTATGATTTCGTCCTTTGTGAAGGCACAGACTTTCAGGGCAAGGATCAGAACTTCGAGTTCGACATTAATGCTGAAATTGCCGCCAACCTCAGCTGTCCCGTACTCCTCGTTGCCAACGGGCGCGGCAAGTCTGCAGAAGACATCATCGCATCCACCCAGCTTGTTATCGATGCACTGGAAGACAAGGGCGTAGATACTGTTGCTGCCATCATCAACAGACTCACCGTTGATCCCGCTGAAAAAGCCGAGATCCTTTCCAGCATCAAATGCAAGACCAGATGCACTCAGGAACTTCTTGTTTACGGTATCGCCGAGAACGAATCTCTGGGCAACCCCAGCATGAACGATGTTCGCAAATGGCTCGGTGCTTCCGTACTTTACGGTCATGGAAGACTCGACACTCTGGTTGACGATTACGTAATCGCTGCCATGCGGATCGGAAACTTCCTTGAGTACATTGAGAATGGAAGCCTCATCATCACTCCCGGTGACCGCTCCGATATTATTCTGAGTTCACTCGCCTCCAGGCTTTCAACCTCTTTCCCGGATATTTCCGGAATTCTGCTTACCGGCGGACTGCAGCCCAGTGCCAGCGTCCACAGGCTGATCGAAGGGTGGACCGGTGTGCCCATTCCCATTCTTTCCGTAGACACCAACACCTATCGCACCACTCAGATTCTGAGTGAACTCTACGGAAGAATCGATCCCGAAGACCAGCGCAAGACAGCTTCTGCACTCGGTGCCTTTGAATCCCACGTCAAAACTGACGAACTCAGACATCGTTTGGTAACCAACAAGTCCAGCAAGGTTACCCCCAAGATGTTCGAGTACAAGCTGGTTCAGAAAGCCAAGGCCAACAAGCAGATCATCGTTCTGCCTGAAGGAACCGGTGAAAGGGTGCTTCGTGCAGCGGATATCCTTACCCGTCGCGGCGTTGCCGACATCGTACTGCTCGGAAATGCCAACGAAGTCGGAACCAAGATCTCCCAGCTCGGTCTGGAAATGAATGATGTACGTATCCTTGATCCTGAGTCTTCTCCTCAGTTCCAGGATTACTGTGAAACCTATTTCAAACTGCGCGAACACAAAGGCATCCGCATGTCCGATGCCCGTGACCGCATGCTTGATCCCACTTACTTCGCGTCTATGATGGTCTACAAAGGCCATGCGGACGGTATGGTTTCCGGTTCCATCACCACCACTCAGCAGACCATTCGCCCCGCATTTGAGTTCATCAAGACCAAGCCCGGTGCTTCCATCGTATCCAGCGTGTTCCTGATGTGCCTTAAAGACCGCGTTCTTGTTTTCGGTGACTGCGCCGTTAACCCGAACCCCAATGCGGAACAGCTTGCCGAAATCGCCCTGAGCTCCGCTCAGACTGCCAAGATCTTCGGTGTTGAGCCCCGTGTTGCTCTCATGTCCTACTCCACCGGTCAGTCCGGTAAGGGTGCTGATGTAGAGAAGGTCAAGGAAGCCGTCCGTATCGCCAAGGAACGCGCTCCCGAGCTGATGATTGAAGGTCCGCTGCAGTACGACGCTGCAATTGATCCTGACGTAGCCAAAACCAAGCTTCCCAACAGTGAAGTTGCCGGCCGGGCCACCGTGTTTATTTTCCCGGATCTTAATACTGGTAACAACACTTACAAGGCTGTACAACGCTCCGCCGAACAGTCTGTTGCTATCGGCCCTGTTCTCCAGGGTCTCAACAAGCCTGTTAACGACCTCTCCAGAGGTTGTACCGTACCGGACATCGTAAATACTGTAGCAATCACAGCAATTCAGGCTCAGGCCGAAAAAGGACTTATTTAAATGAAAATCTTAGTAATCAACGCCGGCAGCTCCTCTATCAAATACCAGCTTCTGGACATGAGCACCGGCAAAGACCTCGCATCGGGAATCGTAGAACGTATCGGCGAGGAAATGGGCAGCATCACTTACAAGACTGATTCTAAAATCGTTAATGAGCAGCCTTTCCCGACTCACAGGGAAGGTATGGTTGAAGTCATCAACATGCTTACCGATGCTGACAAAGGCGTAGTAAAAGACAAAGCTGAGATCGCTGCTATTGGTCACCGTATTGTTCACGGTGGTGAGCTGTTCTTCGAACCTGTTGAAGTAAACGCAGAAGTTCTGCAGGGCATTCGCGATTGTATTCCTCTCGCTCCGCTGCACAACCCCGGCCACGTTATCGGTATTGAAACCGCAATGGAACTCTTCCCTGGCGTAAGGCAGGCAGCGGTGTTCGACACCTCTTTCCATCAGACCATGGAACCCAAGGTCTACATGTACGGTATTCCTTACGAATACTACAAAGAATACGGCATCAGAAAGTACGGTATGCACGGTACTTCTCACAAGTATGTTGCCCGTGAAACTGCAAAGCTGCTCGGCAAGCCCCTTGAAGAGTGCAACATTATCACTGTTCACCTCGGCAACGGTGCTTCCATCTCCGCTGTTAAAAAGGGCAAGTGCTACGACACCTCCATGGGTCTTACCCCTCTCGGCGGTATTATCATGGGAACCCGCTGCGGTGACATCGATCCCGCGATTGTAGGCTTCATTGCAGAACGCAAGAACCAGAGCGCCAAGGAAGTTGTCGCAACCCTGACCAACGAAAGCGGTCTCAAGGGCATCTGCGGTTCCAACGACCTGCGCGACATTCATGCACGCATTGCTGAAGGCGACGAGCGTGCAGCCCTTGCTCTTGATATGGCATGCCACCGTGTTCGCCAGTTCATCGGAGCCTATGCTTTTGAACTCGGCAGCGTGGATGCAATCGTATTCACCGCCGGTATCGGCGAAAACGATCCCGAATATCGTGCGAGATCCCTTTCCGGTCTTGAAAACTTCGGTATCACCATCAATAAGGACAAGAACTTGAACTGGGATAGAACTCCCTCCTTTATCAGTGATGATGACGGCGCCGTGAAGGTTGCCATCATTGCCACCAATGAAGAGCTTGAAATCGCAAACGATACTGTCAAAGTTCTCGGACTGTAGAGAGTATTAAGTATATGAAACCGGGGTGGAGAGTGGAAGACTCCATCCCGGTCTGGAAGGATGGTTTAAGGTCGTTCCGTTTCGGAACGACCCTATTGGAAACGGCCCGTTGCAGCCTTGAATGATGTGGCTGTACCTGCGGATCTTGTGGAAGGGAACCCGCCGGACTTCAACGGGATTAATCATGAGTATGTGATTACTCAATTAATTGGGGGAAAAATGACTGTCAAAGCTGAAAGTCTTAAGCTTTTCACTGACAAGGCTACAATTGTATCCGCCGTCGTATCAGAGATTTCTTCTCTTGACGAGGCTATCAATTATACCATGGATCTTTGCGGAAAGAAAGAGGCCTGTAAACTGCTCGTATCCGGTTGTGAGGAGAACCTCTCCAGCAAGGCTGAACAGCTTTGCGCCACAAAATTCGGTAAAACTATTTCTGCTCCTGCTCTTAACGAAGCTGATTTCGCAGCCCTCGACAAGGCCTGCGGCGAAAACGGATTCACCCTGATCAAGGACAGCGTCCGCAACCACCTCGGCGGAATCGATATCGCTTTCACCTATGCCGACCACGGCATTGCCGAAACCGGTACCATTGTTATTAACTGTCCCAGCGAACAGCTTCGTCTTGCTACCATGATCAGTGAAGTTCATGTCGCAGTTCTGCCCAAGTCCAAGCTCGTGGATAACTCCTACGATCTCGAAGAGTGGATGGAAGGAAACATGATGAAAGGCGACTACACCGCTTTCATCACCGGTGCCAGCCGTACCGCCGACATTGAGCGTGTTCTGGCCATTGGCGTACACGGACCGCTCGAACTTCATATTCTTCTTCTGGAGGACTAATAATGCAGGACGCTAAAAATCTTAAAGAATACAGAAAAGAAATCAGGGAAACTCTGGGTAACGACTTCCTCAGAACTGCAATGGACAACTTTGCTGTGGCCTACCGCGGCAGCCGCGCCAACGCATTCAAGGGCATGGACGAAAAAGGTCTGATCAGCGATATCGCCAAGGCCAAAGACTGTGCAGCTGCCAACCTTGATGAACTTTTTGCAAAGTTCAAGGAAGAGGCTGAAAAGCGTGGTGCAGTAGTTCATCTCGCCAAGGATGCCAAGGAAGCCAATGAAATCATCGGCCGCATAGCTCTTGATGAGAACTGCAAGACAATCGTCAAGTCCAAGTCCATGACTGCTGAGGAAACCCTGCTCAACCATCACCTTGAAGACCTCAACCTCAATGTTATTGAGACTGACCTCGGTGAATGGATCATCCAGATGCGTCATGAAGGTCCTTCCCACATGGTTATGCCCGCGATTCACCTTTCCCGCCATCAGGTAAGCGACCTGTTCTCTCAGGTTACCGGCCAGAAGCAGGGCGATGATATTCAGAAGCTCGTAAAGGTTGCCCGCCGTGAGCTTCGCCAGAAATTTGTTGATGCCGATATGGGCATCTCCGGCGGTAACTTCGCTATCGCCGAAACCGGTTCCATCGGTCTTGTTACCAACGAAGGTAACGCCCGTCTGGTAACCACTCTCCCCAGAGTTCATGTTGCTCTCATGGGTCTTGATAAACTGACCCCGAAACTGCATGACGCTCTGCGCGTACTCAAGGCTCTGCCCCGTAACGCAACCGGGCAGGCAATCACCTCCTATGTGACCTGGATCACCGGGTCCAACGAGTGCGCCGCGGCTGAGGATGACAGGAAGAAAGTGCACTTCGTGTTTTTGGACAATGGAAGACGCGCTCTCGCAAAGGACCCGGTGTTCTCTCAGGTGCTTCGCTGCGTACGTTGCGGCGCCTGTGCAAACGTCTGTCCTGTCTACCGCATGGTCGGCGGCCACAAGATGGGCCATATCTATATCGGGGCTATCGGCCTCATCCTTACCTACTTCTTCCACGGTACCGACAAGGCCAAGAACCTTGTCCAGAACTGCATCAACTGTGGAGCATGTAAGGAAATCTGTGCAGGCGGCATAGACCTGCCCGGACTTATCAAAGACATTCAGGCCAGAATCCTTGAGGAAGAAGGGCATCCCCTGTACTCCACTTTCCTGGCCAAGATGATGAAGAACCGCAAGCTCTTTCACAAGTTCCTGCGCATTGCAAAGCATGCTCAGAAGCCTGTTAAAGGCAAGGAAGGCTTCATGCGTCACCTGCCCATGATCTTTGCCCCTGATCACGACTTTCGTGCACTGCCCACAGTCGCCGAAGTTCCCTTCAGGGACATGTGGTCCAAGGTCAAACCCGCCAAGCCCGCTGAGACCAAGTTCAAGGTGGCACTGTTCTCCGGTTGCGTTCAGGACTTCGTATATCCCGAACAGTCCGTTGCTACTGTTGAGAGCATGAGAAATAAAGGCGTTGACCTTGAATTCCCCATGGACCAGTCCTGCTGCGGTCTGCCGCTGCAGATGATGGGTGAAAAGGAAGCCTGCAAGGAAGTTGCACTTCAGAACATGAAAGCATTCGAAGAAACCGACTGTGATTACATTCTGACCATGTGTGCCTCCTGTGCCTCCCACCTGAAGCACAACTACGTGAAGATGCTCGGCCACGATTCCAAGTACGCCATCAGGGTTCAGGAATTTGCCGACAAGGTCATCGACTACAGCTCCTTCATGAACGATGTACTTGGTGTTGAAAAGGAAGACTTCCTTGATTCCGCCGGTGAATCCGTGACCTACCACGCTCCCTGCCACCTCTGCCGTGGTCTGGACGTCAAACACGCTCCTCGTGAGCTCATGGTCAAGGCCGGTCTGGACTACAGGGAAAGTGCCGAAGAAGAAGTCTGCTGCGGTTTCGGTGGAACTTACTCCGTGAAGTTCCCCAAGATTTCCGAACAGCTTCTTGAAAAGAAACTTAAGAATGCAAGCGAAACCGGTGCAAAGGTTCTTCTTACCGACTGTCCCGGCTGCGTAATGCAGATTCGCGGTGGAGCGAAGAAAAAAGGTCATGACCTTGAAGTTCGCCACATTGCCGAATTCATGGCTCAGCGCAGAAAATAATAAAGTCAGGCTTGGTGTCCGCGGTTTTGTTTGCCGACCGCGGACACTGTTTAAGCAGCGGCATGTAATTATGCCTCCAATCCCGGTACCTTCACCTCGCAACTGAATACCGGTTACCTGCCGCGCCCCATATAAGGCTTTTCCATTCGCTCGCCCGATGGAAAAGCCTTTTTCATTACATATGTATGGTCCAGCTACAGTAATTCACTGCAAGTGTCGGGTGCTGTAGTAAAAAATATTGTTATTAGGCTGGTTAGAGTGTAGTGTCCGGTTTAATGCTCTCATTGGACAGACCAGGGAGAATCAGGGGTTCCCGGTTATTGAGGGACAGTAAATCGTGTGGTTTAAAAAAGGTTGTTTAGCTCAGGGAGAAGTTATGCTGAAGAATTTGTCTATCGGGGGCCGTTTTGTATTGCTGCTGCTGTCAATGCTTGTTTTTCTTTTGATCTGTGGCAGCATGTTCCTTGTCGAAATCAAGGATGTTGTTACTACAGGGATTCATGAAGTTGAAACAGGCATGATGCAGGGGCATAAGGACAAAATTGAAGTTGCGACAAGAGCTGCTGCTAATATCCTTGGAGAACAGCTCAAAGGGATAAGTTCTGAAGAAGCAAAGGTTGATTTTGTCAGAAAGGCGGTGGACAAGTTCAGATTTGAGGACGATGGGTCCGGGTATTTCTTTATTTATAAAGGGACGGAAGTTATTACCGTGCCTACAAAAAAGTCCCTGCAGGGCAAGGATTTATCGACCGCAAAGGATAAAAATGGTGTTTTCTTCGTTAAGGAACTGTACAAGGCTGCAAGTAACGGCGGGGGCTTCGTAGAATACGTTTTTGATAAACCGGGCAAGGGTGTTCAGCCTAAGCTTGGGTATTCAACAATGATTCCCGGGACCGACATGTGGATTGGCACAGGAGTCTATGTTGATAACATTGACGCGGAAAAAGTCAGGATCAATCAGGAGCTCAACGACGAGGTCAAGAGTGAGACAACTCGAATCGTACTCATCATGCTTGGGCTGCTGCTGTTCCTTCTCACTCCGTTGTGTATTGTCATCGTTCGTTCAATTGTCCGCCCGGTTCAGGCAGCTACAGATGCAGCCAGTCGCGTTGCAGCCGGTGACCTGACTATTGTTCTCAATCCAACCGGTAGAAGTGAAATTTCAACTTTGCAGAGATCCATCAACACTATGGTGGAAACCCTTGATGCGAACCTCAAGGATATAAAGAGCAAGGAAGCCGAATCCGCCGAGCAGGCCCGTGTTGCAAAGCTTGCCGCTGCCGAGGCCGAAGAAGCCCGCCACAAGGCTGAAGGTGCCAAGCGTGAAGGTATGCTGGCCGCAGCCGAAAAGCTTGAAAGCGTACTGAATAATATTGTCCAGATTTCCCGAAACGTGGAGCGGTCCACCGGTGAAATTATGAACGGCAGCGATTTCCAGAAGCAGCGTATTACCGAAACTGCAACTGCCATGGAAGAAATGAATGCCACTGTTCTTGAAGTTGCCCAGAATGCAACCATAACCAATAAAGATACGGAAGATACCCGTAACAAGGCTTCTGAAGGGCAGCGAGTTGTTCAGGGTACTATCGAGTCAATGCTTGACATTCAGCGGCAGACCAATGACCTTGAAATGCTGATGGATAAGCTCAATACTCAGTCTTCGGAAATTGGAAACGTTATGAGCGTCATCAACGATATTGCGGACCAGACCAACCTGCTGGCGCTTAACGCTGCAATTGAGGCCGCACGCGCAGGTGAGGCCGGACGTGGTTTTGCTGTTGTTGCTGACGAGGTACGTAAACTTGCAGAGAAGACTATCGGAGCAACCGATGAGGTGGACAAGAGTATTTCGTCCATCCAGACTCTTGCAAAACAGAATATAGCTGGAATGAGGGCCGCTGTTGAGGCTATTTCCGATGCTACCGAGCATTCACGCTCTTCTGGTGATGTGCTGGCGGAAATTGTTAAGCTTGCCTCAAATGCCGCCGGTCAGGTGCAGTCGATAGCCACTGCAGCGGAAGAGCAGTCGGCCACTTCCGATGAAATCAATCGTAGCATATCGGAGATAGATTCCATGACCGAAGACAATGCCCGTAACAGTATGCTTGCAGCTCAAAGTGCAAAGGAACTTTCGCACGAAGTTGATGCGCTTGTTGCTCTTGTTGATGAATTACGCAGCGGCGAATAACAGCTTGCAGGATAGGTACAAAGCAATTTAATCTTTTCCCGTTAAACCGGGGAACCATTGTCCGAATTTAAATATGCACTAGGAAACGGAGGAATCATGATTAAACATATCGTAATGTGGACTCTCAAAGAGGAAGCGGAGGGTGCTGCAGCAGCGGAAAATGCAGCTAAAATGAAAGAAATGCTCGAAGGACTTAACGGCAAGATTGAAGTACTGAAACACCTTGAAGTCAGTGCTGAAATTTTTGAATCCGTTCCTGACTGCAATGTAATTCTTTATTCGGAATTCGAAAGCAAGGAAGACCTGCATATTTATGCAGTTCATCCGCTGCATCAGGAGTGCGTAACGTTTATCAAGAAAATTGTTTCAAGCCGCAGTGTAGTGGATTACGTTATCTAGTCCTGATCATATTGGAGATTCAAAGGCCGGAAGTATAAGCTTCCGGCCTTTTTTGTTTTGTAACATAACTATTATAAAAAGTAAGACGATTTAATACCCTTTTATGTTATGTTTTTGGTTGTTCAGCCTGAAGGATAGTATGGCATTTTATGAATGGGTGATTATTGTATTAATGAGGTGTGCGTGCGTTAAATTCTGTAGCGCTTTGCGAAACATTAAAGATTCATTGATGTATTCGTTGACGTGACTGAGCGAAAAGTTTTGTAAAAAAGCCCGAAAAATGTATATTAACAGTAAGATCTGTATGGTCTCATTCAGATCTGTTGAACAAATACTCCCAAACTGCTGAAAACATTAAACTGGGGGAGGGCTTATGTTTAAGAATCTGTCAATCGGCGCAAGATTTTTCCTTCTGCTGGCAATGATGGTTGCGTTCCTTATTGTTACAGGTGTCTTTTTCCTTGGGGCTATAAGGGACATTACATCTTATGGCGTCAGCACAACTGCCGATATTATGCTTCAGGATCAGAAGGACAAGGTCATGGTAGCCACAAGAGGCATGGCTCTTTCCCTCGGTGAAGAGATAAAGCGATTCCCTGACAAGGGAGAACGGCTTCAGTTTATCCGTGAAGCCTTGGACCCTGTTCGGTTTGAGGAGGATAATTCCGGTTACTTCTTTGTGTATAAGGGAACTGTCAATATGGTTATGCCGCCCAAAAAGTCTTTGCAGGGAACGGATCTCGGTGGATTGAAGGATAAGAACGGTTTGTTTTTGATCCGCGAACTGGAGAAGGTTGCCGAGAGTGGGGGCGGATTTGTTAAGTATTATTTTGAAAAGCCCGGTGCAGGTGTTCAGCCCAAGATAAGTTATTCCATGATGATTCCAGGAACTGATATGTGGATCGGAACCGGGGTTTATCTGGATAATATTGAACGTGAAACCGGAAAGATGCGCGTTGACATGAACGACAGCGCCAACGCCGTGACCATGAAGATCTTATTCGGGGCCGGTGCAGTACTGCTTCTGCTGGTACTGCCTCTCTCCCTTTACCTGATCCGGAGTATCGTAAAGCCTCTTAACGAATCCACCGAGGCGGCAACTGCCGTTGCAGAGGGCAATCTGGATGTCTCCCTTAATCCTGACGGCCGTAATGAAATATCCACGTTGCAGACCGCGCTAAATACCATGGTTTCAACTTTGTCCGCAAACCTGGAGAGCATCAGGTCCAAGGAGGCCGAAGCTCAGGAACAGGCCCGTATTGCTGAAGAAGCAGCATCTCAGGCTCGGGAAGCTCAGAGAAGGGCCGAAGGAGCAAAGAAGGAAGGAATGCTTGCCGCGGCAGATAAGCTGCAGAGTGTTATAGAACGCATTTCTTCCATTACTGCTGAAGTAACCAGCAGTGCGGATGAAATAATGCGCGGAAGTGAGTTTCAGAAGCAGAGAGTGGCTGAGACCGCCACAGCCATGGAAGAAATGAACGTGACCGTGCTTGAAGTGGCAAGGAACGCTACCGAGACCAATCGCAGTTCCGAAAGGTCCATGCAGAAGGCCCGGGAAGGAGCCGGGGTTGTGCAGGATGTAATCACCGCGATGACCAATATTCAGGATCGTACCGACCATTTAAAGAAGTCCATGGAACAGCTTGACCAACAGGCTGTGGATATTGGAAACGTGCTCAGCGTGATTAACGATATTGCCGACCAGACGAACCTTCTGGCCCTTAACGCAGCAATTGAGGCCGCAAGGGCCGGTGAGGCCGGGCGCGGTTTCGCGGTTGTCGCTGATGAAGTCCGCAAGCTTGCAGAAAAGACCATCGGTGCTACCGATGAGGTTGAAGCCAGCATCAACGGTATCCAGAGGCTGGCTCGTGATAACGTAAAGGGAATGGACGCAACCGTGGACGCAGTACAGAGTGCTACGGAGCTTTCCCGTTCTTCCGGCACTATGCTGGATGAGATTGTAGAGCTTGCACGCAATTCTGCGGATCAGGTCAGGTCCATTGCCACGGCTGCGGAAGAGCAGTCTGCAACTTCTGATGAAATCAACCGCAGTGTCGGTGAGATTGATTCCATGACTGAAGAAAATGCCAGGAACAGTCAGCTGGCGGCGGAAGGCACGCAGTCGCTTTCAGCTGAGGTTCAGGAACTGCTCAATTTAGTTGATGAATTGCGCAGTGAAGATTAGATGGCTGGTTTTGAGCAGTAACGGAAGCAGGGCGTATAACTCTGCTTCCGTGGAAACAGGTAGGCTTTAGGAGTTAGTGATGTATTCGGATTTGCAGCGGAAAGTTGAAAATCACCTGCTGATGAATGTTGGACTGCCTGCTGAGCAGCTGAATAAGTTCATCCGTGAATCGGCCGCTCACTTGCGGTCGGCCATGTCAGTTCTTGATGAAGCCATTGATGAGGGTGATTTTGAGGTGATTATTTCTTCCGCCCATAAGTTGAAAGGCGGGCTGTCTAATCTGGGACTGGAAGAATTCAGCGAGATCGCAGGGAATATTGAGATTACAGCAGCAGGCAATACCCCTGCCTATCTGGGATGTTATTTCATGCGGTTGAGAATGGGACTTAAGGCGTTTCTTGAACAGTAGTCTTCCGTTTGACAGATGTAAAAAGCCCGGATTCAGTCCGGGCTTTTTTGTTTCTATCGATCAGGTGTTCAGGAATCGTATGGTCCTGTCTTCGGACCAGAGCTGTTTTTCAAGGGGAATATCAGCAAAGCCGACATGCCCACCGTATGCAGGAATCTGCAGGGAAAGAGCCTGACTGGCCGTGGCTTCGTCAACAGGATAGCATGCTTCAGAAAGGAAAGGGTCATCCTGGGCGTTAAGGATAAGGGATGGTACTGTGATGTTTTTAAGGAACTGTTTGCAGGATGATTTTCGGTAGTAATCCTGAGCGTCCGCGAACCCGTTTACGGGAGCTGTGTATGCATTGTCGAAGTCGATTAAATTGCGGACTGAGGGGAGCTTTTCGATGGGATAGAGTTCGGGGTACTGCTTGTTTTTGAGCCTGATCTTATTTTTCATAGATCGCAGAAAGTAATGATTGTAAATGAAGTTTGATTTACGGCAGAGCTTTTCTGCGGACGACGCAAGGTCGCAGGGAACTGATATGCCGATGGCTCTTTTTACTTTTGCAGGAACTCTGGCTGGATTCTCACCCAGATATTTCATGACCTGATTTCCACCCATGCTGAACCCGATGAGCGCGGCATCATCGTATATCCCGTGGTCCAGGCCGTATTGAAGGACCGTGTGCAGGTCGTCGGTCAGTCCGCTATGGTACATGCTGGGAGTTCTGTTCATCTCGTGGCTGCATCCTCTGAAATTGTAGGTGATGCAGTCCCAGCCGGCCAGAACAAGTGCTCTGGCCATGCCCAGCACGTATGGGCGTCTTGAGTTGCCTTCAAGTCCGTGGGCAATCACTGCAAGGCGTGAGCTGCTTGCAAGGTGCCAGTCTATGTCCAGAAAATCTCCGTCCGGGGTGTCGATTCTTCTTTTCACCACAGGCGGGAGGCTTACTTTTCTGAACAGGCGGGGAAAAATAGTCTGCAGATGTCCGGATTGAAGGGGGAGTTTGGGTTGGTAGGGAGGGGGTTGCAATAAAGGCATTTGGTAAAAATACCCGTCCTTTGGCTTTAGCTGTGAAGCCGGTCAGAGGTTGATGGATTTAAATTATCACTTCAATGAATATACGTATGAGTGCGGGCTGTCAAAAGGTTGTTTGCGTGTTTTGCTCCCTAGCCCGCTTACATCAGAAGCAGTTTGAACCCTATCAGGATGAGAACCGTTCCGCCGATTCTTTCAGCAATATGGCTGTATTGAGAAGCCCTGGCAAAGGATTTTCCCAACCAGATACCGAATGAAGTAAGGGCGAATGCAGTAATTCCGATGAAAAAGCACGGCATGGCGATCGGGTAGTCCATGATCGAAAAAGAAAGACCCACAGCCAGAGCATCAAGGCTGGTGGCAACGGAAAGGAATACCAGCGACAAACCTTTGGTTGGATCCTTGTATGTCTTGCATGAGTCGTCTGTTTCGAACGATTCCTTAATCATTTTCCCGCCGACAAAGGCCAGCAGGAAAAATGATATCCATGGTGCGTAGGTTTCCACCATGGATTTGACAGTCAGGCCTGCAGCCCAGCCTATGAGAGGCATGAGGGCCTGAAACAGGCCGAAATGAAAGGCAAGCCTGAAATTCTGCCGCTTGTTTACGCTGGGCATGCATAGTCCGCAGGCTACGGCAATAGTGAAGGCGTCCATGGCCAGAGCGATTGACAGGATGATTATTTCATAAAACGGCATTTGCAACTATCCTTGCTATTCAACCACAGCGTCAGCCTGATTGCGGTATTTACGGTAAATTCTGAATCCCAGAAGGGAAGAGAGAACAAAAAGGACCACAGCGAGTATCATCTGCGCAGTTGATGATACGTTAACCCCTGATCCGAACAGCGCGAAGACAACATTCTGAGGCACATACCCGACCGATGATCCCAGAATGAAGGGCAGAGCCGGGATACTTGTCACTCCGGCCAGTACATTGGTCGCCACGTTGCTTCCGAGGGGGAAGAAGCGGATGGTCAGGGCCATGTTGAATGGGCTGCGGCTCAGGAATTCGTCCACTTTCTGGATGCGTCTGCCGAACTTGCGTGTGATGAAAGAACGCCCGACTAGACGTGCGTAGATAAAGGCGCACGCACAGCCAAGTCCTGTTCCGACTGTCCCGAGCAGGGAACCGAGTGCAAAACCGTATGCGTATCCGCCGAGGAAGCAGATTACCTGACGCGGGAATCCTACTGCTGAAAAGAAAGTTGCCAGGCCGACGTATATCAGTACTCCCACAAGACCCCGCGAGCGTACGTGTGCATCTATCCAGTGGGTATCAAGAGCCTCTGCAAGGCCTGCATAGCGCAGGAGGTATACCACGGCCCCGAGAACCGCGAGCATGGTAAATCCTTTCAGCATGGCCTTGATGCTTACCCTGGACTCGTTCTGCAGGGCACTCATGAATTGTCTTCGCTGCGTTCTTTGACTTTATAGCTGAAGTGGCGGCTCTGGATCCAGCGCACTCCAAAAAGGTCGTAGCTGCCTGCAATGGCCCGGTCGATGGTCCCGTACTTGGATTCACCCTGATGGCGGGCTCGGTGGTTGACCTTTACTTCGGCAACGGATGCTCCCTGCATTTTCATCAGTGTAGGCAGGAAACGGTGCATGCCGTTGAAGCGCGGAATGGCCCGTACCATTTCGGTATCCATGATCTTGAGAGAGCAACCGGTGTCCTTGACTGATTCGCGGGTCAGGCGGTTGCGTATGGCGTTGGCAATCTTGGATGCAATCCTTTTTATCCAGACATCTCTCCGTTTCATGCGCCAGCCGATAATCATCTGATGTCCTTCGTTGTAAAGTCTCAGCATAGCCGGGAGGTCTGCGGGGTCATTCTGCAGATCCGCGTCCATGGTTGCAACGCGCGGTGCACGGGCTTCGTCGAACCCGGCACAGAATGCGGCGGACTGGCCCCGGTTCTGCTCGAATGATATGTATCTGGCTTTGGTGTATGTGGCTGACAGTTCCTTCAGAACGGCGAGGCTGGCATCTGTGCTGCCGTCGTCGACAAAGATAACTTCATAGGATATCGCCAGCGGCTCAAGGGCCGAATCGATCTCCTGCATCAGTTTTCGTAAGTTGTCCTGTTCATTGAAGACAGGAATTACGAGTGAAAGTTCATAGTGGTTTGTCATATCGAGAGATGGGATAAGAAAATTTAAGAAATTTGTAAATAGCTGTTGACACTGAGCGGCTCGGTATGTAGAACCCTCTTCACAGTGACGCGGGGTGGAGCAGCTTGGTAGCTCGTCGGGCTCATAACCCGAAGGTCGTAGGTTCAAATCCTGCCCCCGCAACCACAAAGCTTCATCAGAAAGGCTCAGCTAAATAGCTGAGCCTTTCTTTTATTTGCAGAAGTTCACGCGATGCACCTGTTGAAAGCCTCCGCCCTGTATTCCGGTCGGAGGCTCTTTTTGTTTTCATTGTTTGTATCAGGTTCTTATTCTGCGCCTTAAGCCTGTAAGTCCGATAAGTCCTGCTCCAAGCAGCCAGACTGCCCCCGGGACAGGAGTAGGAGCAGCGTGAGCGAAATCACTGTCTGATCCAGTTATACCAAGATAGTTTATGCTCTGAAAGCGTGCAATAAATTCACCGAGGGGCTGGTTTATCTGGCCTTCCACGTTGAACAGGAAGGTGGCTGTCCAGCCTGTTTCCAATCCAAGGTTCGGGTTGCCTCCATCAAAGTTTCTGCCGGTGAACAGTGCTGTAGTTATTCCCTCATGATACTTTATCGGTTCAGCATTCAGGATTGAGCTTTCAGGCGTGCCGACTGACCAGTTGTCTGTCACGTCTGTCGGATTTGTCAGAACTGACTGTGCGTAATATGAAACGTTTCTGAGGTTGAGGGTGACATCAGGAGCGGAGAAGAGAAGTCCACGCAGGAACGCGGATGTGGCAGGAGAAGTGTTGGTGACTGTCAGAAGAAGAGTTGAATCACCTGCTGAATATGTTGCTGATATGTCAGCCTGAATATAGTCAGGGTGGCTCCAGCCACTGATCGTTATTGCCTGTGCGGCAGTAGCCGTAGTAAGCAATATCAAAAGTATTGATATAATGATTGTTGTTTTCATGGTTTCCTCCCGGATATGGGATGAAAATTCACTCGTCATAATCTTAATATAATCACTAATTCACAGGTGTAAGTAGGAGTGATAAAAATTACTAATTTCAGTTAGTCTTTGGCCGTTCGGAATTGAATAAAATTATTAATCTTCCGCTTACCGGAAGTATGAGGCTCTGTGTCTGCTTGTATATAATGATTATCCTGCCTTGAGTTGAGGGTTAGCAGTTTTTTATGGTGTCTAATTTTTGTCGCAAATTCATTTTGATTTGTGTTGTGGCTTCTTTCGTGGCGAGAAATATGGAATTTTTATTTTTCGCAAGTGAACAAAATTAAACAAAATGCAAATAAAGTTAATGAAATTGAAAAAATAAACGTTCATTTATCGACATCGACTGAATTTTGATTTAGTTTGTCGACACGGAAGGAAACCCAGAACCTAGAGGTGATTTTACAATGAAAAAACTGATTAATGATGTTGAAAATGTTGTTCGGGAACAGCTTGAGGGTATGGCTCTGGCCCACCCTGAACTGACAGTGAAATTTGATCCCTACTATGTTTACAGAGCCGATGCCCCGGTAAAGGGTAAGGTCGCCATTGTTTCCGGCGGCGGTTCCGGTCATGAGCCTATGCACGGCGGTTTTGTCGGTAAGGGTATGCTTGACGGTGCCTGCCCCGGTGAAGTTTTCACTTCCCCCACTCCTGACCAGATGTACGAATGCGCCAAGGCCGTAGACAGCGGCGAAGGTGTTCTTTTCATGGTCAAAAACTATACCGGCGACGTTATGAACTTCGAAGCTGCTGCCGAACTGGTTGCCTCCGAAGGCATCAAGGTCCAGAATATCCTCATCGACGACGACGTTGCAGTTAAGGACAGCCTTTACACTGCCGGCAGGCGCGGTGTCGGAACCACTGTTCTGGCTGAAAAGATTGTGGGTGCCGCTGCTGAGGCCGGTTATGATCTCGAAAAATGCTCCGATCTTTGCCGCAAGGTGAACCAGTTCGGTCGTTCTTTCGGTGTCGCTCTTACTTCCTGCACTGTTCCTGCTGCAGGCAAGCCCACTTTTGAACTTGGTGAAGGCGAAGTGGAAATGGGTATCGGTATCCACGGTGAGCCCGGAACCCATCGCATGCCCATCAAGTCCATCGACGAAATGACCCAGTATGCTGCCGAGCAGATCATTGACGATCCTGCCTACACTCGCACCGTGCGTGAGTGGGACGGTGAGCAGTGGGCAGAAAAAGTCCTTACCGACGAACCTTTCGCAGCAGGCGACAATGTGATCGCATTCGTCAACAGCATGGGCGGAACTCCGGTTTCCGAACTGTATGCCATTTACAGAAAGCTTGACGAAGTCTGCAAGGCAAAGGGCCTCAAAATCGTACGCAACCTCATCGGACCCTACATCACTTCCCTGGAAATGCAGGGCTTCTCCATCACCCTGCTGAAGGTTGATGATGAAATGCTGAAGTTCTGGGATGCGCCGGTCAAGACTCCCGGCATGGTCTGGTAGGATTTAACAAAAATATAATGAATACAGCGCAGGCGCGGGAGGAACCCTTCTGCGCCTGCGTTAAGGTTTTCAAGGGTTGACGCCAGCTAATGCACGCGCTTCATTCGCGGTACAACTGTTTAACAATCACGATGCCCTCTTTGCCAGTGGCGTCACCATCTGGAGGATCAGATATGAACAAGGCCCAGCTTATCGCCTGGCTCGGCAGACTTAATGACGTATATGCTGATAAAAAGGATTATCTTACCGGACTTGATGCAGCCATCGGCGATGCCGACCACGGAATCAACATGAACCGCGGTTTCGGCAAGGTAATGGAAAAGCTTCCCACTGTGGAAGACAAGGATATCGGCACTATCCTCAAGACTGTGGGTATGACCCTCATGTCCAGTGTAGGCGGAGCAAGCGGCCCTCTGTACGGTACTTTCTGGATGAAGGGCGGAATGCTGCTCGGCGGTAAGGAAGAACTTACCCCTGAAGATTTTCAGAAGTTCATTCAGGCCGGTGTTGAAGGGATTCTCCAGCGCGGAAGACCTGTTCTTGGCGACAAGACCATGTACGACCTCTGGGCACCCGTACTTGAAACCATAAATGCTGAAGTCGGCAACGGTTCCGACATTGTGGCAATAGTTGATGCCGCACTTCCGGTCGGTGAGAAGGCTCTTGCTGCCACCATTCCCCTGCAGGCCAGAAAAGGACGCGCCAGCTATCTCGGCGAAAGGTCAATCGGTCATCAGGACCCCGGCGCGACTTCTTCCTACTACATGCTTGAGACTTTGAAAGAAGTTCTCGGCTAGGTTTATTCTTTTTAGGCCGGTCTTTCATAAAGTACGCCTCCGGCAGATCAGCCGGAGGCATATTCATTTTATACACAATACCTTGCACTTCAAATATCTGGTCCTGACCACATGAACGGCAGGGCGCAATTTCCGGAGATAATTAAAATGGTTGGATTAGTTATTGTTTCGCATAGTCAGACTCTGGCACAGGGTGTTCTTGAGCTGGCAGAGCAGATGACCCGCGGTTCCGTTGTAATGGAGGCTGCCGGCGGAATTGATGACCCGGACAATCCCATCGGAACTGATCCTATGAAAGTCATGATGGCTATCGAGTCTGTGGCTGCACAGTCTGAAGACGGCGTGTTGGTTATTATGGACCTCGGCAGTGCCCTGATGAGTGCCGAGACCGCTCTGGATTTTCTGCCTGATGAGGTTAAGGAAAAGGTTCTGCTCTGTTCCGCTCCCATTGTGGAAGGAACTATGGCGGCGGCCGTACAGGCCAGCGTAGGTGCTTCTCTTCAGGAGGTAAGAAGGGAGGCCGGTGCCGCCCTGAACGTGAAGATTCAGCAGCTTGCGCCCATTACCGGTGAAAGCGTAGCTGCTCCGGTCTCGGTTCAGGCTGATGCTGCCGAGGGTGAAGAAGTCAGTATGGATATGCTCATCTTGAACAGGATGGGCCTGCATGCCCGTCCGGCTGCAAACCTTGTTGCCACTGCCGGTAAATTCAAGTGCAGCGTTACCGTACGCAAGGGAGACCAGTCCGCCTCTGCCAAGAGCATCAATCAGGTCGCTCTGCTTGCTGTAAAGAACGGTGATACCATCACCGTAACTGCCTGCGGGGCTGATGCCCATGAAGCTATAGGCGCGCTCAAGGTGCTGCATGAAGATAATTTCGGTGAACGGGATGAGGACATCATGCTGGTTTCCGCAGAGGAATCCGTGCATGTGTCAGTTGTGGACGGTGTTGTCTGCGGCGCTCCCGGTTCCGTCGGTTATGCTGTGGGCGCGGCTTACGTCCATCAGGCCAGTCTTCCTGATGTGGAACAGGTTGAAGTTGTTGATACTGCAGCAGAGATAGCCCTGCTTGATCAGGCCATTGCCGATGCCCTGACTGAAATCAAGGCCCTGCAGAAGGACACCGAGAAGACTGCCGGCAAGGCTAACGCTGCTATTTTCGAAGTTCACGGCCTCATCCTCAGTGATCAGGACATGCGTGACAAGGCTGTAGCGGAGATTGAATCTCGTAAAGTCAACGCCGCATCAGTCTGGCTGGAGGTGATGACCTCCATGGCTGATGGCTACCGCAATCTTGACGATGTCTACATGAAAGCCAGAGCTGCAGATGTTATGGACTGCGGCGGCCGGGTGCTGCGTATCCTCTGCGGTGAAGAGGACAGGGGCATTGTGCTCGATCGTGCGGCAATAATTGTGGCTCACGATCTTTCTCCTTCCGATGTGGCCGGTCTTGATCTTGATAAGGTCCTGGCGGTGGTTACTGAAGTTGGAGGAGTAACCTCTCATGCCGCAATTTTGTCCCGTTCCATGGGCATTCCTGCCGTTATCGGAGTTGGTGATGTTGTGCACCGTTTTAAAGACGGCAGCACCATAGCCCTTGACGGTTTTGCAGGAAAGGTCTGGATCGCTCCGGATGAGGAAGTGCAGGACGAAGTCTCCGCAAAACGAGCTGCATGGCTTGCCGAGCGTGATGCTGCCAAACTCAAGGGAGCTGAGCCTGCGGTAACCGTTGACGGTCGTTCGATCATGGTCATGGGTAACATCGGGATTCCGGCTGATGCTTCCCGCGTGTTGGAGTATGGTGCCGAGGGAGTAGGGCTGTTCCGTACGGAATTTCTTTTTCAGGATCGCGAACAGGCCCCAGATGAGGGCGAACAGTTTGACGCTTACGTGGAGGCCGCACAGGCCATGCGCGGTAATCCGGTCATAATCCGCACTCTTGATATTGGCGGAGACAAGCCGGTGAAGTATCTGGATACGCCTAAGGAGGAGAACCCTTTTCTCGGAGAACGCGGCGTGCGTTTCTGCATGGCCCGTCCCGAGCTTTTCAGGACTCAGCTCCGTGCACTGCTCCGGGCCGCAACTCAGGAGAATATCTGGATCATGTTCCCAATGATTTCCGATGTTGAGGAACTTGAAGGTGTTCTGAAATTCAAGGATACTGTCCGTGGAAAATTGATTGCCGAAGGCGTTGAGATCGCAGAAAAGGTCAAGACAGGAATCATGATTGAAGTTCCGTCCGCCGTGGCAGTTGCGGACAAGCTTGCCGTTATGAGTGATTTCTTCAGCATAGGCACAAACGATCTGACTCAGTACGTCATGGCGGCGGATCGGGGTAATGCCTCTGTGTCCAAGCTTTGCGATAATCTTAATCCGGCTGTTCTGCGCATGGTTGCCATGACCTGCGAAGCAGCTGCAAAGGCCGGGATTGAAGTGGGTATGTGCGGAGAGCTGGCAGGAAATGCCAAGGCTTCAGCATTGCTGCTTGGGCTTGGACTTGATGAGTTGAGCATGAACGGACCGGCTATTCCGGACGTAAAGGAAGCAATCCGTTCCGTTACCATGGGTGAATGCCGTGTCTTGGCCGGCAAAGCCCTGGCTGCCAAATCTGCGGATGAGGTTCGAGCGCTTCTAGGTTGATTTCAGGAAGACGATTGTTTTTGCCGGATTTGGCATGAACAGTAGCAGTTGATAATATTTAAAAAAAAGACCTGTCCATTTGGGCAGGTCTTTTTTTTTACGAACTACCGTATTATAGAAATTTTAGGCCGTGCTATCGCGTATGACAATGGGGAGAAATAAATTGTATGGTTAGATTGATATTGTTTTATATAAGTGAATGAAATACAGTTATCATTATCAATAATTTGAAAAGGTATTACAATGAAATCATACATATTATTTTGTGCAATTTTATTTATATTTTCAGCTATTCCTGCGCAGGGCGCTGTAGGGATTACCCAAACACAATTTACAGATTCAGCGCGTGGTCGAACTCTCAAAACATATATATGGTATCCATGTGTCGGAGGTAAATCCTCGCGTTATGCTGAAAATGTAGTCTTTGAAGGGTTTGAAGCTGTAAAGGACGGCGAAATAAGTCAGGGCCAATTTCCGGTGTTCGTTTTGATTCATGGAACCTCAGGCAACTGGAGGAACTTGTCATGGCTGGCTGAACGTCTTGCCGACAGCGGATCAATTGTCATCGCAGCAGATCACCCAGACTATACCACGGGAGATGCAACACCGTATTCAGTGATCAGGGCATGGGATCAGCCCAAGGATGTGAGCTTTATTCTTGATAAACTTTTTACGTCCAGATTTAAAGATTATATAGACCGCAAGAGAGTTCTGGCTGTCGGATACTCGCTCGGTGGGTACAGTTCTCTTGCTCTGGCCGGGGCACGGCTTGATATGCATCAGTATTTGGATTTTTGCAGTGCCCATGACGATAATTCCTGCAGATATTTCAGACCAGCCTTCACCTGCTTGGACGGTAAGTATTTTGGGCAATCATCAGTGGATTTAAATGATAAACGGTTTACGGGAATTATAGCAATTGCTCCTGGTTTTATGGAATCCTTTACCGGCGATTCTTTGCACCGTATCAAAGTCCCGACTTTGATTATCGGTGCTACCCTGGATCGGAATGTTTCGCCGTCTACACATATCCTGCCACGGAAGAACGATTTGGCAGCTCAAGTAAGTTACAAAGAAATAGAGGGGGCAGCGCACTTCAGTTTCATGCAGGTATGCAAGCCGAAGGGGATTGAAATCCTTGCAGAGGATGGGGAAGAGTTTGTTTGTATTGACGGCGGATCAAAAACACGTCGAGAGATACACGATGAATTATTCAACTACATCCGTGATTTTCTGAATGCTGCGTTCAAATAAAATGAGAGTGGTGTGATTTTGTTCAGATGTTGCTTTCTTGAATGTATTGTTCTTGAATGTATGACTGGTGTTTAATGTAATAATTAACTGTCTGAATTACCGAAGTCTTTTTTCTGTACCGATTACATTTGCCTGATCTGTTCATTTCTTCATGGTTTCATGTTCACAAATATTATCTAGTTCCTCAAGTTTATATCGCCTATCTTCATTATTTCAGGGGTAATTTATGAACGGTTTTTATCGTGGCGTACGGGCAAATGTTCCGTTGCTGCCCAGTGTGATTGCATACAGCAGTGTTCTTGGTGTGCTGGCTTCCCAGAAGTCCGTAGCCTGGACCCATATGATGGCCCTCAACCTTTTCATGTTTGCAGGGTCAGCCCAGTTTGTACTTGTGGATATGTGGTCTGCGCCGCTGCCGGTTCTGGAAATGGCGGTTGCGGCTGCTGTAGTTAATCTTCGCTATATCCTGATCGGGGCTTCTTTAAAGGACCTGTTCGCCGGGCAGGGGATTTTGAAGCGGCTGGGGATTATGCATTTCGTGGCCGATGAAAACTGGGCCATGACCATGGTTGCAGCACGCAAGGGTGAAGGAGATGTTTTTCACCTGCTTGGCGGCGGGATGCTGCTCATGTTCGTTTGGAGTTGTGGGACAATGGCCGGTATGTATCTGGGAGGAATTATCCCAGACCCAAGGGTGCTTGCACTCGATTTTGCTTTTACGGCAGTTTTTTCGGCGTTGGCTGTTTCCCTCTGGCAGGGCAGGCAGGATGCAATCCCGTGGGTGGTGGCGATTGCAGCATCGGTTGTCACGGAACACGTTGTTCCCGGCAAGTGGTACATTCTTGTCGGCGGAATTCTCGGCGCTGTTTCGTCGGTTTTTCTTCCGGAAGTTGAGAAAGATGAAAGTTCAAGCGTTGTTGAGCCTTGTGAAGTGCGGGAGAATGAATAATGGAGTTGTACAGCCACGATAGCGCAATGATTGTCATAGTTCTTGCCTCAATGGCGACGTATTTAATGCGTGTCGGAGGACTTATGCTGGCCGGTTGTCTTCCTTCCGGAGGACGGATAGGGCGGGTGCTAAATGCTCTACCGGGAACAATCCTTATTTCCCTTGCAGCTCCCGGCTTTTTCAATGAAGGGGTTATAGGCTTTGCCGGTGGAATTGTGACTGTCGCAGTCGCATTCAAAACCAAAAACGTTTTCCTGGCGATGTTTATGGGAATGCTTGTGGTTGCGTTAGGTCGGCAGGCCGGATTTTAGTCCGAATATTTTATTTGGCAATGTCTTCGGAAAAAATCTGAATTCAACCTCCCTGAGAATTGGAGATCTGCTTCGATTCTCAGGGAGGTTATTTTTTTGCTGGGTAGATTGACGATTAGGCGTTGAGGCCTTTCTGGGCCAGACTGATGGCTATGGTCCACATGGTTATTCCGATGAAGGTGTCCAGAACCTGCCATGTCCGTGGTTTTCTAAACAATGGGGCTAGGGCCTGTCCGCCAAGCCCGAGAGTGAAAAACCATATGAAGGATGCGGTTATGGCCCCGAAGCCGAACGCGTAACGACCATCCCCGGCAAATTGTCCGCTCATTGATCCCACCATGATAACGGTATCAAGATACACATGCGGGTTGAGCAGGGTTATGGCCAGTGTCAGCAGGATGAGAGACCGGATGTTTGTTTCAGCAACGTCCTCGTCATCAAGCCTGCCGCCTTTTATTGCGGAACGAAACGCGCCGAGTCCGTACCAGAGCAGGAAAGCCGCGCCGCCCCATGCCGCAGGCTTCAGCAGCATGGGATTGGAGGCGATAAGTTCTCCTGTCCCTAGAACTCCAAGTGTTATGAGTACCGCATCGCAAAGTGCACAGACGAGGCAGATGGTCAGATGATGGTTCTTCCTTATGCTCTGCGACAGTACAAAGGCGTTCTGAGCCCCGATGGCGATAATCAGTCCTGCCCCGGTTCCCAATCCCTGCATATATGGTATAATTATGGACATTGTGTAAGCTCCTCTTGATGTTTCCACCAAGGTAGACACAGCTTTTAAATTAGTAAAATTAAACATTTTCATTTATGATAAGTTTTACTAATGTATATACATGTTGGACAATAAATTTCTTGAAGCATTGGCGGCTGTGGTTGAGGAGGGCGGATTTGACAAGGCCGCCCGCAAGCTCAATTTAACGCAATCAGCTATTTCGCAACGAATACGTACCCTGGAGGAACAGTTCGGGCAGGTGTTGGTGGTGAGGTCCTCTCCGCCGCAGGCCACGGATGCAGGGCGACGGTTGATCAGGCATTTGCGACAGGTTCGTCTGATGGAGTATGAGCTGGGTGAAACTTTGGGGCTGAATGGTTCGAACGATTTTCTGACCCTGCCGGTAGGTGTGAATGCAGACAGCCTTGCCACGTGGTTCCTTGAGGCTGTGGAAGATTTTCTGAAGGCGAACAAGGTGTTGCTCGATCTATACGTGGACGATGAGAACCGGACCTATGAAATGCTCAAGAACGGTGAGGTTGTCGGTTGCATCGGAACCGGAAGGGAAACGGTCAGGAGTTGCCGCAGTGAGTTCCTGACTACTTTCAATTACCTGTGTCTGTGCACTCCTTCATTTCGTGATGAGTGGTTCGGTACCGGATTTACTGCGGATAATGTGCGCAGAACCCCGGCGGCTGTCTTCAACCGCAAGGATGAGACCCAAGCCATGATGCTTGAAAAGGTTTTCCCGGGACAGGCTATTTCTCATCCCATTTTTTATGTGCCGTCTTCGGAGTCGTTTGTGGATGTCATCCTGCGCGGACTTGCCTACGGCATGGTTCCTGAATTTCAGGCAGGGGAGGAACTTGCTTCCGGCAGGCTGGTCGAATTTGTTCCTGACGGGCGGGTGCCGGTAAGCCTTTTCTGGCATTCATGGAACGTGGAAACCCTTTTGCTTGAAGGGTTGCGCCGTACTCTCGTTCAGTATTTCAATGGATCATTGCGATCTTAAAAATTATAGTTTTTAAAATAAGTTAAATATTTTTAAGATTGCTGTTGACAGGCGAAGGCTGAACATGTAGACATGCTTTCAGTTGACGCGGGGTGGAGCAGCTTGGTAGCTCGTCGGGCTCATAACCCGAAGGTCGTAGGTTCAAATCCTGCCCCCGCAACCACCATGCTTCATCAGAAAGGCTCAGCCAAATGGCTGGGCCTTTTTTGTTGTTCATTCATTATTCCACAAATTTTGCCCGTGAGCTGAGTTCATGGGGTAAAAGGATTCCCCAGCGTGAAAGTTCATGTTTGCTGAAGGTCAGAACTCCTTGCGATGGAATCTGGACCGGGGGAATCCTGCCGGTTGCTAAAATGGTGTTTGCCATTTCAGCTGCTGCCTTACCTTGGTAGTATCCGCTCATTACCAGCCCGCCAACAGCCTTGCCCTTACCGAGGGAATATTCCCAAAGTGCATAAACAGGAACTTTGCTGTGAGCGCTGGTCCAGGTAGAAACTGTATTCATAGCTGCATGCTGACCGGACTCATCTCGCATTGCCGCATAATTGCAGATAATTATCCCCTTATATTTGTTTGTGTTCAGGTTGAGGACTTTCTTTTTCCAATCGTTGAAATTGTCGGTTGTGAATAAATCCATCTCACATGAATTGTAGTTTATTCGATCAGTTCCTTGTAATGATGTTTCAATTATTGCCTGTGAGGTCATTCCATTGTCCATCATCAAGAGGAAATTTGCCGACCCGTATATTTTACTAAGTACTAAAAGAGATCTTTTTAAAAGTGGCCGTTCCAGTATCCCTGTAACATTATGGGGCAGCTTGTTCTTAGCGAAATATATACGCGGATTCTGATTGATACCCATGAACACGACAGGGGTTCCGGTCGCGCTTATTCTTTGCCCTGAATATTTAAGGGCATTGTCATCCATGGTAATGACAAGGTCAGGTTTTTCCTTATGGAAAATGTCCATGCATTGTTTTGCCTTGGTCTTGAACTGATCCTGCGGAATCCTCTTGGTGTCCATATCAAAATAAATTTTATCATATTCAGGTGCGATATATTCGTTAAGACCTTTGATACAGGCGCTGGTCCACGGGTAGCTGCTGTGGTAGCTGTCGATGATCAATATCTTTTTCTTTTGAGGATGCACCTTGGTCGGAGCAAGGAGAAAAAGCAGAAAGGCAATCATAATGACAAGTGGATATTTTTTCACAGCATCACCTCTATGTCTCGGTCCCGATAATTTTCCAACCTTGTTCAGTCTCTTTGAACTGCCGGAAAGTTTAAGCTTATTTAAAGCATATCACTTTTTTGCCGGAGAATAAAAAATTAAATGAAGCTGTTTTTGGATGTATGCCCTGAGCAGTTGTCGAGTTCCAGCCGTATCTTACAGTGACGCGCAAGTAATGGTCAGTTCAAAAGCTATAAAATACTGAATAAATCTTCGATGATGCTCTGGTTTTTTGCTGGTGGTAAAACGATTGTAACGAACTGAAGTTTCGTGTTTTTTAACTGCGCAATAGTTAAACCGGATCGACAAAAACACAGTAAACGTCTGCTTCAGCTAAACTTTCTGTTGTGCTTCAGCTTGGTTGCGGTTGTTTCTCATAATGGTTGCGGCTGAAACCATTGCGAGCAGGCAAAGGGGGACTGCTGATGAAAATGCCAGCAAGGTACAGAATCCCATGCACAATATCATGCAAGGAATTCGGATGCCTGCTCCTTTGAATATTTTCATTGCAGCCATGATAGCTATCAGCGAATTAGCCAGGAAAAAAACATTGGCCACAGCTATCAACTGCTCCAGTGAGATGACTTTGAAATGTACAAGGAGCAGGTCGGTTATGTGAATTCCCAGAAAAGCAAGCAATCCTCCAAGCGGTGCCTCATTTTTGTTCTTTACAGCCAGGGGCCGAAGAAGCTTGCCTTCGTGTGCAAGTGTTGCAACAAGGCGTGAAACTCCTCCCACGACCATTAAGTAAGTGCAGATGCATAGTGCGCAGGTGATAATCATGATTACGAGAGCTGAGCATGACCCAAGTAACGGTTCAACAACCTGCGCAACACTCAAAGGAGCGGACTTTCCTGCTTGGGAGGTGGAGGAATGCAGGGCCCAGCCGGTTAGTATATAAACTACGCTGACCGTTACTACGCCAATGACAGTAGCCTGTGGAATGGTGCGTTTGGGACTACGTACCTCCATAGAATAATTGCCGATGACTTCCCAGCCTATGATGGCCCAGAACATCAACAGGAGTGTCCGGCCCATATCCGGGAGTAAGAATTGAGAGTTCGGTAGGGGGGAAACAGGAACTTTGATAAGTGAAGTTACGCTGCCTGCCAGAAGTACCGTACCGATTGCGATGCTTGATGCCAAAGCTATGCTTCCTACGGCAGTTATTTTTCGCAGAAGCAGGAGACCGCAGAAAACAACAATTACAGCAGAGATAGCCGGGGCTGTGTCCGGGGAAAGTCTCAGTGCATGGACAATTGAATCTGCGGCAGTTATCTGAACAGCCACAGGTCCGGCGCAGACCGCACAGATTAGACAGTTGGAGGCAAGTTGTCCGGCCTTTGTTCCGAAAGCATCGCGTACGGCTATGGGAACGCCTTCACTGCCCGGATATTTCAGTGCCAGTTTTGCAAAAAGTCCCGCGAAGACGGCTCCAAGTGCCATGATGGCTACCCAGGCACATACCGACCAGTCTCCAATCCGGGAATGGATCAGCGGCGGAAGAAGTATTATTCCAGATCCCAGCACTGCGCCGGCCAGCAATCCGCTTAATTGAAGCGGTCCCATCTTTTTATTTTCCATGATTTATACCTCAGTTTGATTTCAGGCATAGTTAGCATAGGACTGCTTATCGACAAAACGGAATTATTAGATTGTAATGTTCGGTAAAGCAGATAAGGGTCAGGTAGACTTTCGACATATCCAGGGGGAGCAATGGAGATAAGAAATTTTTTGAGTTTCAAAACTGTTGTAGAGCAGGGAAGCTTTATCAAAGCAGCACAGAGTCTGAATTATGCTCAGTCATCGATTACTTCTCACGTGCAAGCCCTAGAGGAATATTACGGACAGCCGGTTTTCGATCGTCTTGGAAAAAAGGTGCAGCTGAACTCCTTCGGAAAACTGGTCTATCAGCATGCACTGGTCCTGCTTTCCAGTTACGAGGATATGCTGCGTTTAAAACATAAATCTGCAGAACCTTCGGGAACGTTGCGCATCGGAGTGCCGGAGTCGACCATGCTTTATCGTCTTTCTCCGGTCTTGCAGCGGTACAAGACAGTGTATCCCAAAGTAGAAGTGGTGATGCAGAGCTTGACCTGTCCACAGATGCGTCAGGAACTTCGTGAGAGCAGACTTGATATGGCTATAATTCTGGATCGGGAGCGAAGTGAGGAAGACCTTGTCTGCCGTGTACTTAGTGTTGAGCCCATGGCACTGGTCATGCCTCGGGATTATCCGGCTGATGACCTGATTGAGTCGGGCTCTCATGCCGTACTGTACACTGAACAGGGCTGCAGTTATCGAATCATATTTGAGAATCTGCTTCGGGAGCGTGGTTTCAGGGCCGAAAGCATAATCGAAACGGCAAGTGTGGAAGTAATCAAGCAGTACATACTATGTAATATCGGCGTTTCATTTTTGCCCTTGGTTGTTGTCCGCAAGGAGCTTGATTCGGGGCTGCTGAAGTCTGTCCCGTGGAATGATCCTAACCCTGTCAAGATTCAGCTTGTGCGTCATAAGGATAAATGGATTTCCCCGGCCATGTTCGAATTCATCCGTATCGCTGAAGAAGAGGCCTTGTCCTGGAAGTCTTGATCCAGCATCTTGCTGCTAGAGTGATTTTGATAGTTTTAAAATCTGGCCCGTGACCCGTCCTAAAATAAAAAGGGGCGCCTCGAAAATCGTGGCGTCCCTTTTCTTATATCGTGTTGTCTGCAGGTTATTATTGTCTGATAGTAACCTGCTTATCGTTGAACTGGATGTTCTGGTCCGGGATGCTTATTCCCATTCCTTCAATGAGTCCAAGAAGTTCCACGAAGACAAAGTCTTCAGCAGATGTGCCGGAGGTAAGGTGGATTACCAGCTCCTCTCCCTGCATGCCGGAGTCTTTTACCGAGGCAGGGGACAGGGCTTTCATAACCTTGTACATGTTCCGTTTTGAGCTCAACTTCAGGTTCACTGTGGTCAGGTCTGCACTCTTGTTTTGTGTCTGTGCCCGCTTCTGGGCGATGGAGGACATCCTTCTGGCTTCCTTCTTGGCCCGGTTCATGAGCAGTGAAGCCGCGTTGGACGCCACTTCGGACAGACCGTCGCGAATTGCCGGTCCGGGCTGTCCTTCAGGGATCATGACCATGAAGTCCTGTTCACCGACGGATTTGGTTTCTCCGGTATCCAGATCGTGCATGGATATGGCAATGGCGGCCTTGAGTTCGCGCTGCACCTGATCAAAGTAGAGTGAGGCAATTCTGTAGTAGAGAATGATAGTGCTCTTGCCTGCAAATTTTCTCTTAACCTCTTTGATCAGTCTTTGGTTGAGTGCGAAGTCCTCATTTTCAGTGTCGAAGTATACACCTACCATGGGGTCGTCATGCGACATCTTCATCTTCTGGAAGTCGTCAACCGTGTCCAGTCTTGTGAGCTTGAGTCCTTCCATGTTGGCCTTGGAGATGATGGCATCCCGAATGGCCCGCTGGTAGGAGGTGTAGTAGAGTACAAACGGCCCAAGTCCGCGGAGCTCACGGGTTCCGCTGGCATCGGCATCATTAAGGATCATGGCAATGTCCCCGGCGGTCGGCGGTTCTTCCATGATCAGAATTACAACCTCGGCTGCGCCGGATTGCGACCCGCAACCCAGTTCCTCCAGCCTGTAGTTGAACTTTTCATCATCAATGCGCACCAGATAGGATGCCTCCACGGAATCGCCGACCTGGCTTATTCCCTGAGGACTTATCCGCTGGATCAGTGCCGCACGGTCATCAATGAGTTGCTGTTCACATTGAGATCCTGCGGCAGGACTGACGCGTTTAAGGTAGTTTGTGATGGCTTGTTTTTCAGCCAGAAGTTTGGCCTGTTTCTTGACCGCAAAACTACTTTTTCCCTTAATGCTGACCGACACGCCTACATCCTCGAAGGCTTGTCCTGTAGACGCACCTGCAAGAAGAATAAAGGCTACCATTAACAGCACTGTTGTCCGGAAGACTCGGCAAATCACATTGAGCTCCTATTTTTTGAGTCTTGTGTTGTTCTTGGCGTCTTCCTTGGCTCCAACAGCTTCGTCCACCCTCACGGCCATGTCGAGGGCCAGTGAGCAGCGCCCGATTCCGTCGGCAATATCCTGATCGGTGTTCTCGTATTCATTGAAGGCATAACGGTAAATCTCAAGGGATCGATCGAAATCGCCGAGACCTTCAAGGGCGAGGGCCATGTTGTAGATGTCACTGGTCATGCCGTCGAGATAGGATTTGGCATCCTTGGTCAATTCTGCTTCCTCTGGGGCTACAAAGGGCTGCCTTTGCTCTGCAGGCAGTTCTGCCTGTTTGGCTTCATGCTCTGCTTTGAGTTTCCTGAGGAGAGCTTCTTTTGCGACATCCTCAAAGACAAGGTCTTCAAGGAGGGTGTCTGCAAGATCGCCGTTGTTATCAGCAATTTTGAGGGCCAGATATTTGGTAAGTCCGCGGTAGGCCTGAGTCATGAACATAGTCTGGGACTTTTTGTCCTTGCCGTGCATTACGATGTCAAATGGTTCGGAATGAGGCTGGATGACCATTTTCAGACGGTTGGCAACTGCCTGTGCAAGGGAGTTCTTCAGGTTCAGAGCGGCAGGGATGCTATCGTTGTTCTGGCTTACCTCGGTGTCGAGAGTAGACTTTTCGTCAGATTTGGCACTTACACCCAGCATTTCAGAGAGGGCAGCGAAAGTGAAGCCGTCAGAAGTCTTCAGGGTTGCGGTACGGTCTTTGGCTTCCTCAAATCCTATAAGCTTGAGCTCGGTGGAATACGCACCGTTATAGATTACAGCCGGTTTACGTCCTACCTCGAAAATCTGGGCGACCTTTTCAACCTGACCGTTGGGAGTCAGTCTGTAGAGGTTGAGGCTCATCATCAGGGTGGCGGTTACCGCTCTGTAGTGGGCTTTGTAGAATTCGTCTTTGTCCTGGGTGGTGATGGTTGTAGTGCAGTATCTGACGGACCCATCATCGTTGGTTCCGCAGACATATTTTACGGTTCTCCACTTGCGCAGGTTCATTTTGCAGGGAGAGAAGTTCTTGTATTCATCGGAAACCTGCCACCAGACCTGGCCGTAAAGTATTCCATCCAGACGGTTTTCCGGTCTGGCTCCTTTGTTAATCTGGGTGAGAGTTTCTTCAATGTCGAGGTCCACAAGCTGGAAGTACGGTTCCGTGTAGAGGGTGTCCGTTACACAGCGCCGGGTAAGGTCACAGACCCTCTGGGTTGCGCAGTATTTTCCGGCAGCGATGTTGGGCTTTACGGAGTTGAACGGCAGCACTGCAATTTTGCTCAGGCCGCTTATTTTGATCTCGCCCGGTTTGATCAGGTTGATCTTTACTTTCTGCGTACAGCCGGAGCTCAGGCAGGCAATGGCAAGCAGTATGGTTATGCAAAGATATTTACGCATTTAGTTCTCCTGGAATTTAGCTTGCTTGTAGTTGTCTGTTTTAGTGGGATCCTTAACCAGGCTTGAAGCGGCCATCATTTCCTTGATTCTGGAAAGAGACTCCTTGGCAGATTCATTCTGGGGGTCAGCGTTGGCGGCCAACTGGTAGTATTCAAGGGCATCGTTTCTGTCTCCGACAATTTCGAGGATGATGCCCATGTTTTCGAAATCCGGTGAGAAGCTTTTTGTGATATCGACAATCGCCTCAGCCCTTTCCTGCTCAAGGGCTGTTTTCTTCTCAGGTTCGACAGCCTCGGCAACCAGTTGGTCGTATTTCAGGTTGGCTTCGGCGGATTCCTTCTCGATTTTCTCGTTAGCTGAATCGAGAATGGCTCCCAGCATGTTTTTGGCGTCATAGAATGCGGTGCCTTTGATCAATGCCACAACTGAGGAGTCTCCCTTTTCATTGACCACAAGGGCGCGGGACTCCCGGTGGGGGGATATGTCGGTTACAACTTTGCCGATGGCATCGTTGAAGAGCGACTGGGCTATTTCGGGATAGGGGGCTTCGGCATTGCTGCCGGAATCACCGCCGGCCTTCTTCTCGAATTCCAGGTCATCGAACACTCTGGAGTAGATTTTTTTGCCTGTGTAGTCGTAGACACTGCAGGTCAGACTGCCTTTTGCCTTAATGTTAATGTAGGGAACATTACTGCTTACATACCGGTAGGTAGGCGTATCCGCTTCGGCGTATGGAACACCGTCTTCATTGAAAGCCACAGAGTAGTTCTGGGTGACCAACGTAGTGTTGATTGTATCGGTTCCCTGACTTCTGGTGTAGTTGATATTTACATCAACTTTGAGCTTTGCCGTACGGCGCGCAGGGACAATTTTGACATCATATCCGTGCCGTGATCTTGCCATGCACTTACGTACCTGAGTCAGGCCGTCACAGTCGCCGTAAACTTCATCGGCAGCCTTGATGTACCCGTTATAGTAGAGCTTTGAGCTCAAATTGTTGACCAGGGTGTTTGAAAACACATCTGAGATGGTTGCAGATGTCTTCCGGTCAATTCCGTTACGCTCGATAGTGATGGAAGGAGTGTCTATGATCAGTTTTTGAATTTGGGTTACATCTGATACAGCCTTTGGCGGCATGATGTAGTCAGCATAAACCATTCTCTTGCTTGATTTGCACCCTGTTGCGGTAAGAATTATCAAAACGAGAAAGATATTCAGTCCGATGGTGTACTTGTTTTTCATCATGGATATGCCTTCCTTTTACAGCTTGATGCCCAGGCGTTTCGAAGTTTCTTCCAGTCTGGCCATGGAATCGGCGGCCGCTTCAATCAGTGACTTGTCGTTGGCAAGCAACAGGATGCGGGTGTACCCATCGTGGATGGCAACAGCACTCTGCTCGGAAATACCGCGGGCCTCTTTGGCCATGAAAAGCAGATAGTAGTTGCACAAATCCTCAGCCATATCCCGTTTGGGGGTCTGGGCTTCTTCAGCCTCTTTGTCCCATTTATCGTAAAGTGCAGGGCAAAGTTCGGTCAGCTCTGCAGGAGGCAGGAGAGTTTCAAGTCTTGCATGGGCCTGCTTGACGTTTTTGTTCATCAGCAGGTTCTTGGCTTCTGCATCACCTCCGGAAGGAATGATGACAGGCACATCGCGACGTTCTTTAGACAGGAGGCCGTTGATGCTGTCGATTATCTCGGTCATCAACTTGGCCTGTGCGCCTTTGGTGTTGCAATTTACTTTTGCTGCCCGCGCATTTGGCGCCCAGACCCATTGCGTGTCTTCTGCAGCCACGTTGAAGTAGGCAAGGGGATTCATGTTCTTTACTTCGTAGATGCTGACCGCCCCGACAAGCGAAGCAGTATAGGAAGTGCCATAGCTGCTGGTCATGTATTCATATCCGCTGCCGTCTTTATAAGTAATTGATTCCTTGGAGAATCTAATGTTGTAATCGGCATCCTTTGCATTATCGCAGCGGTCAGCCCAGAAAGTGTCAAGGTTAAGGACATAACGCGGATTATCGTTATTTCCGACCTTGAAATATCCGGCCTTGTTAAGTCTTGCTTCTAGGTCTTCCGCAAATCCAGGAGTCTCTTTCCTGCCGCTCTTTGTAGGGATGATCCGCAGCAGTGAATCCTTTTTGATGATTGACAGCTTCGAAGGGACTTCGAAATTGACCTTGGCATTTGGCACGGGACGCTTGTATGCGCAACCCGACAGCGCAATACAGAATATCGCACTTCCCACAACAATGAGTCTGCTTAACTTCATATTTTCCTCCAGATATGAATGTATACAATATGAATTCATCGACCTGATCAGGAGATTGACCGGCCGAAGAGTGTGGTCCTTCTGGTAACTTGTTCTTCAGATGGGTTTACCAGCTGTTCTGCTGGTTCATTCTGCTTTTAAGTCCCCGACCTTTGGCAATGAGTATGGAAAGGCCGGATACGTTTATGGATCCTTTGGCCCCGATCTGGCCCAGCATCCGAACCAAGTCTCGTTTGAGTACTGCTGATTCGGCACTGGTCTTGTAAAAGAATTCATTGTGCCCGTTGCGGTTCTGGGCGTTGGATTTGATGCGGTGCGAGTCGTATCCGCCGAAGGTCCTGAAAATGTCTTCCATGTCCATCACCTCATAATTGTTGAACCCGTCAATTATGAGAACCCATTCCTTGAGCATGCCGCCTTCAGCGTCAACGTATTGTGCAAGCCGTTCGGTCAGCACTTCCCCGACTTCCTTGCCCAGCAGACCTGACACTTCCGCGAGGGCCTCCTGCTGCTCATTGCGTGCATACGGTTTTTCAACCGGTCTGGACAATTGTGATTTGAGGTCAAAATTTCCAAGTCTTGACCCGTCAAAGACGGAGACAAGGCGTCCTTCCACTCTTGGATGGATACGCATGGAATTTTCTGTCCTTTTCATGTTGGGGTATACTGAAAAGATTACAGCAATATCGATTCCCAGATCTTTGGCAACTCGCAGCAGTTCTGCTTCACTGCGACGCTTTTGTCCCTGAACATGGGAATCCATCGACAGAGCCACCTCGTCCTTGACGTCGAACCCATCATTCAACAGGGCATTGGCAATTTCATTTTGCACCTGTGTGAAAGGCCGTGAGTCACGAGCAATGGTTTCCGGACTGCGATCGTCCCCTAAAATAAGGATTCGTGGCAGGTCGGCAGCCAGAGCGGGTGTAAGGATATTAAGGTAGACTATAGCAACTAATAGAAGTGAAAAGAAACGATACATCTCAACAAAGAACCTCCCTGAAACAATATAGCAGTGATTTGTTATCTAAATGTGATGCCTTTTACAACCCAATAAGGCCAAAAATATTGAAAAGTTTTAATCCGATATACTTATTCTGAGTTTGAGCTGGATAAGCTTGCGGATCATTTATCTCAGGAATAATTTGTTTAAGATTTGCAATGAACTTGACGAAGTTTAGGCATTATAATTGCTTCTGAGTCGCTTATGGTCAAAAATATGGTTGTTCTGGCATTATTTGCCGCATTGAACTTTAGATCCGTGTAGTTAAAGTTCGGATTGTTCTGTCCCGGAAATTATGCTTTCTGAAGCCTGTATTACTTGACTAGCGGGCTGGGCGAGGCTATTTTATAGAAAAGATAACAATTATTAGGTCGGGAGAATGTTATGAAGAAGATATATATGGTGATTTGTCTTGTACTGCTGTTGGCAGTACCGGGACTTGCTTATGCAGCACCTTATTACTTGACTCTAGATGCTACCGTCAGTTCTATTTCTGACTCTGGAAATCTAGCTGGGTCTGCTAATATTGGTGTCGGTGCAAAGATTCAGTATGTGATTGAGATCGATACCGACCGTACAGGGTTTACGATTGGAAATAGCGGAAAGCCCAAGGAACAAAGAGGTTCATATTATGCATCTCTTTATGCAGGGGCTCTTGATGGTATGACCACCTCTCAGTACAGTTATCTCGATCCGTACTACAACGGGTTTTATTCTCAGGCTGGAAACAGCCAGTCATATCTGGCAATAAACAATTGGACTGGAGATCTGGCCAGCCTTAAGGTCGGCTCAACTATTGATCAGCTGTATGAATCCGCCTTCAGCAATAACTGGGGATACACCCAGCTTACGCTTAAGGATGTAACCGTAACCGCTGTCTCCAACGTTGCACCCACCCCGATTCCCGGTGCAGCTGTAATTATGCTTGGCGGGCTTGGTGTACTCGGCTTCCTGAGACGCAAGTTTGCCCGATAGACACGCCGCCCTTTTAGGGGGGCAGAATATGATTGCCAAGATCGCGGAAGTTATTAAATTTCCGCGATCTTTTTATTGTGCTCCTGGTTTCAGGCAAAGTTGTGTTTGGTTTGAAAAGGTAATATGACTATCACTTTGATGGGCTTGGGGGAAATGCAGGCCGTAATTTTTTAAACAAAGGAGTTTATTATGGCAAAAGAGTATCAGCCGCGCATGCATTCGGCAGAACATATTCTTAATCAGGTCATGGTTCGCAAGTTCGGTTGTGACCGTTGTTTCAGCGCCCATATCAACAAGAAAAAATCCAAATGCGATTACAGGTTTGATCGGGCCATCAGCGAACAGGAAGTCAGCGAGATTGAAAGTTCCGTGAACGAGGCCATTGCTTCGAATCTTGAAGTAACTGAGCAGATGATCAGTCTTGAAGAGGCTGGTGCCAGATTTAATCTTACCCGTCTGCCCGAAGGGGTGACAAGTGTTCGGGTTATTAATATAGGCGATTTTGATGCCTGTCCTTGTATTGGCGATCATGTGGAAAACTCTAATGAAATCGGAGTATTTCAGATGGTTTCCCATGACTTTGAAGATGGAGTGCTGCGCATTCGCTATAAATTGTCCCAGCCATAATAGGGGTATTGTGGAAAAAACTGTTTACAGTGATCAGTTGGGCTGCTAATAAGTAGTCAGTTTTTTGAATACATATTCCGTGCAACTGGCGATGTAATGTGGAATCAACCACAGGGAAACACGGAATCAGTTATCCAGCCGCTCGCCTGGGCCTCGTCCTTCATACAGGACGTGTATCCTTTCCTCTTCTTGCAAGAGGTTCAACCTAAAGGAGTGCCCATGCAGCAATATCGAGACCTTCTCCAGAAAAACGATTCAGACATTTTCAATGCCCTTTCCGGCGAAGAAGCGCGCCAGAAAGCCGGGATTGAACTCATCCCTTCTGAAAATTACACCTACCCCGAAGTTCTGTGTACCCTCGGCAGTGTTTTCACAAACAAATACTCCGAAGGTTATCCCGGCAGACGCTACTACGGCGGTCAGGAATTTACCGACACCATCGAAGATATAGCCCGTGAACGTGCAAAACAGGTCTTTCGCTGCGAGCACGCCAACGTTCAGCCTCTTTCCGGTTCTCCAATGAATCAGGCTGTCTATCTTGGACTGCTTGAGCCCGGCGATACCATTCTTGCCATGGACCTTTCTCACGGAGGTCACCTTACTCATGGCGCTCCTGTATCCTTCATGGGCAAGCTTTTCAACTTTATCCGCTATAAAACTGATCCGGTTGACGGTTCGATCGATTTCGATGAATTGCGCAGGACAGCTCTTGTGAACAAGCCCAAAATGATTCTGTGCGGGTATACTTCTTATCCCCGCGATCTGGATTATGCCCGGTTCAAAGAAATCGCAGAGGAGGTCGGCGCTATAACCATGACCGATGCCTCTCACTATGGCGGACTTATTGCTGCAGACGTCATCCGCAACCCATTTGATTTCGGTTTTGACGTTGTGACAACCACATCTCACAAATCCCTCCGCGGCCCGCGCGGGGGCATGATCCTTTGTAAAAAGGACTTTGCCTCGATGATCGATAAGGCAGTTTTCCCCGGACTGCAGGGCGGACCGCACATGAATACCATTGCCGGTATTGCAGTCACCCTGAAGAAGGCCCTTGAGCCTGAATTCAAGGAATACGGCAGGCAGGTGCTTGTAAACGCCGCAACCCTGGCGGACGAACTGACCAAAGCCGGTGCGTCCCTTGTCACCGGCGGCACCGACAACCACATGATGGTGCTCGATACTGAAAAGAGCTTCGGCATTAACGGCAAAATTGCCGAAGAGATTCTTGATGCTGTATCCATCACCACCAACAAGCAGATCATCCCTGATGACCCCAATCCTCCTCTTAAACCAAGCGGTATCCGGATCGGTACTCCCGCCGCAACCACCCGCGGCATGAAAGAAGCCGACATGGTCAAGCTGGCTGGCTGGATAATACGGATACTCAGCAATCCCGAAGATAAGGCTCTGGCTGCCACCACCAGAACAGAGATCGAATCTTTCTGCTCAAGGTTTCCGGTTCCGGGAATCTGAAAAACATCACTCCTTCCCATGCTGTCCGGAACTCTGTGCACCCCGGGAGTTCCGGACAGATGAAAGTAAAAATCCCTCATCCGGTTTGGATGAGGGATTTTTTGTGATCGTTGCAATATTACTTTACACCTTGCAGATGTGTGCGAACATCTTGCCTGATTGTGCCTAATTGATGGGGCGTCTTGCGGCAGGTCAGAAGTATATGTCTATCGTTTTGTGTCCAAGTTTTATTTTCAGTCCTGAATCAAGCACCTTGTTTTTTACGTCCTCGTAGTCTCCGTGAGGATAGTTGTTGAACCAGAGGCGCATTTTTCCTCTGGGCTTGATGAGGTTGTTTTTGACGTCATTGAGGAAGAAGTGCCAGTCCTCCCTGGTCCAGACTCTGTCACCTACCATGTGGAAGCATATTGCGTAAGCTACAATAAGATCGAACTTTCGACCGTTATTGATGGTTATGGGGGTTTGCGGGTCAATGCTGCATTCCCAGCGTGGAACATTGAACTCTTTGATTAGAATGTTGAAAATCTCAACAAAAGGGAGGTCAAGTCCCTGAGAGGTGTGTCCGAACTTTCTCGCCAGAAAAGAAAAAAAGCCGGCACCTGAACCTATGTCCAGAATCTGGAGTCCTGTCTTTTTATCAAGGCCAAGCTCGTAGATTCTGCGCAGGTTCATTTTTATATACCGCTTGAGGTCTCGGTATTTCTTGTATTCCCCTTCATAGCTGGAAATCCTTTTCGCAATTCCTCGAACCTCCGGGGTGGCACATATTTCCCGGGCCTTGCCTTCTGCTTTGTGCTTGAAGTAAATTTTTAAAGGGTTTTTCAGGTATTCAAGGTAATTGCCGCTACGTTCGTATAACCGCTTTTTTCTATGCTCAGGGTCTACAACGTATTTCAGAAAATCCTTCATTCAGATCCTCGCTTCTCACCAGCCAGAGGCTGGCTTAATTCAACTTTATATACGCGAGATCTACTGAAAATCTGCTATGTTATTTTTTTAATCATCATGTCTTATCTTGTTGTTTTTATTTGCTAAATATCTATGTGTTTCGCAAATCTATTCCTGAGTATGTATTCCCAGAGAAGCCATACAGTAAGTGCTGTACAGAGTCCTACCGCCCATCCGGCCATTACATCTGTAGGGAAATGTTTTCCAAGATAAAGACGCGAATATCCGACCGAAATCGGTAGAAAAAGCATCCACGGGCGCAGGTTTTTAAAGAAGATCATCAGCATGACGGCAAAGGCCATGGTGTTGGCAGCATGGGCGGAAGGGTATGAGTTGCCACGTTCCTTGGTCTGAACGAAGTCGAGTGCACGGCGTTGCCATTTCCCGTCTTCGTAGTGGTAAGTCAGTGCAACTGAGTTTAAGGGTCGGACTCGTCCTATGGTCTTTTTAATGATGTTGGTGGAAAAATCTGCAAGCCCCATGGAGAGTGTAGCCAGAAGCATTATGATCAAAAAATTTTTCCCCATCTTGTATATTCCGAAGGCTGTAACAACCGAAATAATGGTCCAGAGCAGTGCCGCCGAAGAAAGCTGGGGCATGACAATATCCATCCAGTGCTTGCGGAAAATCTGGTTGGCGAGGACAAATATTTTCATATCCAGCGGTTGGGTAAGGAAGGGCATTCTCACTCCTTGGGGGTTGTTCTTCTTGGCAAGCTGACTGTTTCGGACTAACATCCCGCCCGTTGCTTTTCCGGGCAGTCAGGTCGGTTTGAACGATATATCTATCGGAAACGCGTGTTTTGTCGTCCAACGGGCACCAGATATGCGACTATCAGCATAAATAATGGCGGGCAAGAATAATCGGTAAACCCGTTGCCGCTATGCCCAGTTTACAGTCCCAAATTAGGAATGCATATGAAAAAGATTGCCATAATGCTGCCTAGATTCAGTCGCTACGGCGGGGTGGAGCGGTTCGGTTACAACTTGAGTGCAGCCCTCGCCGGGGCCGGGTACAGGGTGGATTTTATCTGTTCCAGGTCGGAAGTTGATCCGCCTGAAGGGGTGAATGTTGTAACGGTAGGGCGTTTCGGGCTATGCCGTGCCGGTAAGTTGCTGTGGTTTGTCCTCGCTGCGGAACGGCAGCGTAGAAAGGGAGGCTACGATCTGTGCATAAGTCTAGGCAAGTCTTTGAATCAGGATATCTTGCGCATTGGCGGCGGGCCTTTGGAATCCTTCTGGCGGCTGTCACAACGTGCCTGGGATAAGGGTTTTGCCCGTTCTTTCAAGATGTTTCGCCGTCGGACTGCTCTGGTCAATCTGCTCATTAAATATATTGAGAGTCGTCAGGCTAGCTCAAACTGTCGTATGGTCTGTGTCTCTCACAGAGTGCGGGACTGGATGGTCGAGTCGCATCCCGTGCTTGCCGGGCGTGACATAGATGTGGTTTACAACAAGCCTGATCTTACTTTGTTCCACCCGCTTACACAGGACGTTCGTCAACAGTCCAGAGCTGAGTTCTCCCTTTCCGATAGCGATATTCTGATTACAACCGCTACCACCAATTTTGCTTTGAAAGGGGTATCCTCTTTAATTAAGGCTCTCGCAGGGTTGCCGGAAAATTATCAACTGCAGGTTGCCGGCGGGCGCAATCCTTCCAGCTACATTCGTCTCGCGGAAGAACTGGGTGTCAAGGACCGGGTCCGTTTTCTTGGTAAGGTTGATGATATGTCCACTTTCTACGGAAGGTCGGATGTATTTGTTCTCCCGTCCTATTATGACGCCTGTTCCAACTCCGTGCTTGAGGCTTTGGCCTGCGGTGTTTCGGTTATAAGTTCACGCGATAATGGGAGCAGTTATTTCCTGCCTGATGGGCGAATCATTGATGATCCTTCCGATTATACCAGGTTGGCGCAGATGATCCGCTCTGTCGCTGAAAGTGGTTGCGGGAGCGAGTTTATCTGGCCTGAAGGCGTGCCATGCGGGGTTGAACCTTATCTGAAGCTGGTGGAAGAGTGCCTGAATAAGTCAGCTTCCTAGGGCATGCCTCCGGCGACCAGAAGGCCGAGGGCCCTCTGGACTCTCCGAGTGTGGTTTTTTGTGGTCACTCAAATATTTCAGTTGGACTACAAAATTGACCCTGTCCAGAGCAATCTATGATGAAGAGGGGAGTAAGAAAAATTTCCCATTTTTAAAGCCCATAATACCGTGTCGATATTATGGGCTTTGTTTTTACTCTTTCAGCAGATGGTAAGCGGACTCAGCTGGATTGCGTGTTCCGAAGGATTACCAGCTGTTGCGGACCCGCACTCCCTTGGAAGACATGTATTCCTTGAGCTGAGGGATGGTGTATTCTCCGTAGTGCACGATGGAAGCGATTAGGGCTGCGGTAGCGCGGCCTTCGGTCACTGCGTCAACCATGTGCTGGGGGTGTCCTGCACCGCCGGAAGCGATGACGGGCACTGTTACGCTTTCAGCGATAAGGCGGGTCAGCTCAAGGTCATATCCGTCTTTGGTTCCGTCCGCGTCAATGGAGTTGAGGCAGATTTCGCCTGCTCCGAGAGCTTCACCGGTTTTGGCCCATTCAAGCGCATCAATTCCCATGTACTTGCGTCCGCCGTTGATGACGATTTCGAATCCGGACGGAATCTGCTCGGATTTTTCAACCCGTTTGACGTCCATGCCCAGTACGATGCACTGCGAACCGAAGGCAGCAGCTCCTTCGCTGATGATGTCGGGATTCTTTACCGCACCGGAGTTCACGGAAACCTTTTCGGCTCCGGCAAGGAGTACGTCACGCATATCCTGCACGGAATTGATTCCGCCGCCGACAGAGAAGGGAATGAAAATCTCGGAAGCAACACGTTCCACAACGTCGAGGAAAATGCCGCGACCTTCCGCTGAGGCGGTGATGTCGTAGAACACGATTTCATCTGCGCCCTGCTCGTAGTAGAGCTTGGCGGTTTCGACGGGATCGCCGATATCCACGTTACCTTTGAACTTGATTCCCTTGGTGAGGATTCCGTTCCTCACATCGAGGCAGGGGATGATTCTTTTACTGAGCATCGGCGACCTCCTTGCAGTATTCGTAGAAATTGGAAAGCAGTATCAGGCCGGGGTTGCCGCTTTTTTCCGGATGGAACTGAACCGCCCAGAGGCCTTCGCGCCCGTGAATGGAACAGAAGGGACGTCCGTAGATGGTTTCACCGATGATGAATTTTTCTTCCGGGGCCGGATAATAGCTGTGTACGAAATAGAAGTGGGCCTCAGGATCAATGCCGTTGAAAAGCACGCAGTCCTGCTTGAGGTCGATCTGGTTCCAGCCCATGTGAGGAACACGGATGGGTACGCCTTCGTAATCAACCCATGAGGGGTTGAAAAGGCGGCACTCGCCGGGAATTACGGAAAGGGCCTTGGTGTCATTCTCTTCACTGTAATCGAGAAGGATCTGGCAGCCGACACAGATGCCCAGCAAAGGCTTTTTCTGCTGCACGAGATCTTTGAGCAGCGCGTCGAGACCGCCGGAAGTAAGTTCATCCATGGCCTGACCGGCTGCGCCTACTCCGGGGAAGATGATCCCGGTGGCATTTGCGAGTTTTTCCTTGTCCGCAGTGATTTCGTTGGGAATTCCAAGCTTGTTCAACGCCCGCTGAACGCTTGTCTGGTTTCCGGCCTTGTAATCAAGAATAACCAGCATGAGAGGGGCCCCCTTAAAGTTGTTTAATGCTTATCTCGAACCGCTGAATAAAGTCATTGTTATGAGGGATATATTTTCCGGAAGCCCGAGAACGCTTCCTGAAGAACGGCTGCCTGAAGGGCAGGGTGATACGGTTCTGTCCTATAGATAGGGGCTAGTAAAAAAACGGAAGGAAAACAAGCGAAAATATGATGCGTAGAGATATTTTTACACTAATCGGACAGTGGGGACTACTTGGCCATTATGCGCAGGTACAGATCGCCTTTGAACGGGCCGAGTTTGCGTCCCTGTCCCTTAAGCCTGATGGGGCGTCCGATGACGAAATCGCGGGGCAGGGTGATTTCAAGAGTCTTGCTCTTCTTGCGGATTCCCTGCTGGATGGTGATGCGGACCGTTCTGCCCGGATGAAGGGCTGATGCCGGAAAATATACGGTCTGTTCATCGTCCATCTGCCCCTTCATCCACGAGCTGATGCCGTCCATGAATCCGGAAGAAACATCGACCGAAGCAGTCTTTTCACCCCAGCTTACGTTGAGTTTCCTGTCCTGAACAGGAGCGGAAGGCTTGGTGAAGGGTTTGTCCCGGCTGATCTGGCTGTATATATCCTCAAAGACCTGACGGGCAAAAGGATCGTTAAGAATGTCCTTGAGCACGTCTTCTTCCTTCTGGAAAAAATAGCGGCTCTGCTGTGCCCGGTCATTGTTATTATTGTTGCGGTATGCTTCGCTGCGGCTGTCGGTCTGCTGTTTCTGGTATGCTTTTGCACCCTGCGAAGCCGTTTTGCGGTCGGATTGAGGCTTGAAGTCCTGTTTTTGTCTGGTGTAGGCAGTCTTTTCGCCGGAAGCTTTCTGTCCGCTGTTTGAAGCCACGTTTTTAAGGAAAACGTAGGCTTCGTTCAGTTCGCGGAATTTCTTGGCGGCATCAGGGCTGGGGTTGAGGTCCGGGTGCATGCTGAATGCAAGCTTGCGGAAGGAACGTTTGATGTCCTCTTCGGTCGCTCCCGGGCCAACCTTCAGTATGCTCTGTGCCTGTCTGGTATTCATATTCGTCTATTCGTCTGTGATAAGGGCGTTCGGGGCCACATCCGGGTCATGCTGACGCAGGCCTTCGGCTTTGATGTATTCTTTTCCCTGTTCCACAAATCTGGCGTGCCCGGCTTCTGGGTTCACGCCGGGGCAGTATTCCTGAATCATTTCCCAACTGGTTTCGTCTATCAGGTTGCCGCGGAAGAAAGGCCAGGCCCTGCAGATGTCCGGACGGCCCGGATGGATACCGCACCCTTCGTTGAAAAACACACAGTAGCCGTCCTCCCGGGACTGGAGGCGGATTTTGCCGTTGACGGTTTCGCTGTATTTTTCGACCATTTCAGCCTCGGCAATGCCGAGGAATTCCGCTAGACGTTTTCTGTCCTTGGCGGTCATGATGATACCGCCCTCTCCCTGACAGCAATGGCCGCACATACGGCACTCGAAAGCCTGATCCATTTATTCTATCTGCCTGCTAAATTTTTGTGGTCTACCATCAGGCACCTGTCTTCAATGACGGTGATCCCTTCTGCAGAAAGCATTTCCCGCGCTTCCGGGCTGAATATTCCGGACTGCATCCAGAATGCCTTGGGCGGGGTTGCCAGCTGCAGGCATTCCCGGGCATGGTCGGCACAGAACTCCGAGGCCCGGAATAAATCTATGAGATCCACCGGCTCGGGGATGTCCAGAATGGTTTTATATGTTTTAAGGCCCCAGACGTTTTCCCTTTTGGGATGAACGGGTATGACCTTGAATCCTGCATCAATAAGATAACGACCGACCCTGTCCACAGGGCGTCCGGGTTTATCAACCGCGCCGATTACGGCTATAACCTTGACCTCGTCAAGAAGTGCGGCTAGCTTTTTTTCGTCCAGAAGCAGCATCGTTATTTCTCCTCGGGCGGTTAAAGTTTGTGCATGCTACAGTAAAGCCCGTTCACTTGCAAAAGTTCTCTTTCAGTCCTGTCTTTTACCGGGGCTCATTTCCATCATATTTATATCCACAAAATGTCCTTTGAAACCAATTTTCAGGGAGTATATCAAAATGTCTGATCTGAATTCAAATATTGTGGTTCCGCGTTCGGAGCTTGAGGCCCGCTGGGCAAAATGCCGCCGTTTCCTACCTGAAATTGCTCCGCAAGCCGGAGGAATGCTCTGCTTTTCGCGTCTGCAGATTTATTATCTCTCCGGTTCATTTGTCAACGGTGCTGTCTGGCTGCCCCTTGATGGGGAGCCAGTGCTTTTCGTCCGTAAATCTTTTGATCGGGCAAGAATAGAAAGCAGCATAAAGAACATTGTTCCTTTCAAATCTTTCAAGGACCTTGCTCCCCTTGCCAAAGAAGCAGGAGTACCCCTCACGGAAGTCATGGGAGCAGAGACAGCAGGATTGACATGGCAACTTGGCGAAATGCTTACTTCCCGGATGTCCGAGTTCAAATTCGTTCCCGGTGACAAGGTGCTGGCCCTTGCCCGCGCACTCAAGTCCGAGTGGGAACTTGAAATTATGCGTGAAACCGGGGAACGCCACAACTCTGCACTGGTGGATGTTCTGCCCGAAATCATTGAGCCGGGTATGACCGAGCTGGAAATTTCCAAGTATATCTGGAACGTTTTTTTTGAGTACGGCCATGAAGGTCATATGCGTATGCAGAGCTTTGGTGCGGAGATCTTCCTCGGCCATGTATCAGCCGGAGATTCCGGTATCTACCCCAGCTCGTTTGATGGGCCGCTTGGATTGCGCGGAGTGCATCCTGTCTCTCCGTTCATGGGCAGCGGGGCCAAAATATGGGATAAACATTCACTTCTGTCCGTTGACGCAGGCTTTGTGATGGAAGGATATCATACCGACAAGACTCAGGTTTACTGGGCTGGACCGAAGAACTCCATTCCGTCATCAGTGCTCGATGCACAGCTTTTCTGTCAGGATATACAGGCTCTTGCTGCTGAAAATCTCAAGCCCGGCACTATTGTCAGTGACATCTACAGTATGGTTCTTGCCGAGGCTGAAAAACGCGGGTTCTCTGAAGGATTCATGGGGCTTGGGGATAACAAGGTTCCTTTCCTCGGACATGGTATAGGACTGACTGTTGACGGGTTTCCGCCCATTGCCAAAGGATTTGACCTGCCAATAGAAGAAGGCATGGTTTTCGCCCTTGAACCCAAGCATGGAATTCCGGGAGTCGGTATGGTCGGGGTGGAAAATACTTTCGAAGTAACCAAAGACGGCGGCAAGTGTATAACCGGAAACAACTTTGATATAATCTTTATCGATAAATAGAGTGCCTTCAGCGACCTTGCTTGAACTGGATTTAAAAAATCCCCCGGTATCTCATGCGATGCCGGGGGATTCGTGTATTTTACTTACGGTTCACCCATATCAAAGTGGCAAAGCCTATTGAAAGGTTTTGAAGTGGATGGCAGCTCCTAACGATAAAGCACCCGGATATCAACAAAGCTGGCTTTTTCTGTTCCGGTCAGCACCATGGCCTGAGTCAGTTCAGCCTTGAGCTGATCGATGTATTTTTCCACTCCGTCCTGCAGTCCACCGACGGAGGCTATGGAGAAGGGGCGACCTATCATCACAGCATCCGCGCCCAGTGCGAGCATTTTGAGAACGTCGATGCCGGTGCGGATTCCGCCATCGACCATCACACTGCACTGGCCTGCAACAGCGCGGGATATTTCAAAGAGTACTTCCGCTGTGCCGGGGCAGGAATCAAGTACGCGTCCACCATGGTTGGAAACCACGATGCCCTTTGCTCCGGCATCAATTGCCATGCGTGCTTCATCCGGAGTCATGATGCCTTTGATGATGAAGTCGGCCTTGACGGAACCGATGATCTCGCGAAGCTTGCGCATGCACTTGGGTGTTACCGGCCTGCCCATTTTCTTGAGGGTGATCAGTCCGGCGGCATCAATATCCATGCCTATGATTTTGCAGCCGGTTTCCTCTGCTTTATGCAGTTTTTCGTACAGTTCCTTGTCTTCCCAGGGCTTGATGAAGGGAATTCCGTGTCCCTCTACGTCCTTTATCGCGGAAAAACCGCTTTCGTGGATGAAAGGAGGTACACCGTCACCGGTACAGCCGATGATGCCTTTTGCCTTGCAGCCTTTGAGCTTGGAGGTAATGTAGTCCAGTTCGCTGATTTTGCCACCCATGTTGAATTCAACACCGCCGATAGGTGCGGCGAGTACCGGAATGTCTAGCTTAATCCCCATGACATTGACGGAGGTGTCCGGTTCGCTGAATTCATGAATGGTGCGCATGTTCAGCTTCAGGGCTTCCAGTGCCTTGACGTTGTTTTTGAAGCTGGCGCCGGTTCCGAGACCTCCCATACCTGGCACTTCGCCGACACAGGCATTTCCGTTACATACCGGGCATACTTTGCAGTAGCCTTTCATCAGTTCCCGGGCGTTGTTGCGTACTTCTTTCATTGTATATTCTCCTTGTATTTAAACGAAAATACTGATCAGCATTCTGGTAGCCACCACTATAAGCAGGATGGCGAAAATCTTCTTGAGCTTGTCTACTGGCAGGCTGTGGGCCATTCGGACACCGATGGGGGCAGTCAGCATACTTGCAGATACGATTCCGATCAATGCGGGCAGGTACACATAACCTATGCAGTAGGGGGGAAGGCCCTGTGCTCCGATTCCGGTCCAGACGAATCCGACGGTTCCAGCCATGGCGATGGGCAGGCCGATTGCCGCAGCCGTGCCGATGGCAGTGTGGATGGCTATGTTACACATGGTCAGGAACGGAACTGACAGTGTGCCGCCGCCGATGCCGACAAGGCTGGAAAAAATACCGATGATACTGCCTGCGGCAAACAGCCCCTTGGTTCCCGGTACCTGACGAGATGCCTTGGGCTTGAGGCCGAAAAGCATCTGGGAAGCAACATAGTACAGGAATATCACGAAGATGCTCTTGAGGAAATTGGTGTTCATGAAGGCTGTCGAAATGGACCCGATAAATGTTCCTACAAGAATACCCGGTGTAATTGTCTTGAAAATATCCCAGCGAACCGCTCCACGCTTACTGTGAGAGCGCATGCTGGAAATGGATGTGAAGATGATGCTTGCCAGCGAAGTGCCGAGCGCGATGTGCATCAGATGCTCTTGAGGAATTCCCAGCGGAGGCAGGGTGAACACGAGGATAGGCACAATTACCAGACCCCCGCCGATCCCGAGCAGTCCGGCCAGAATCCCGGCAAAGATACCGAGGACGATGAAGATGAGTAAAGTTGAAACCATTTTTGATCTCCTGATAAAATTTTTGTTATTTCGCTTCCGCGCCATCGGCAGCGGCTTCGATTTCCGATATGTGCTGTTTCATCACTTCCCGCGCCAAGTCCTGGTCGCGGTTTTCAAAAGCTTCAAGCAGCTTGAAATGCATGGTAATGGATATTTCCTGCCGTCCCGGGTTCTGGAGGATCTCGGAGCGGCTTTCCATCATGATCTGGCCCAGTGCGGACATCATTTCCGGGAAAATGGAATTGCCGGTTGCACGGGCAATCTCCATATGGAATTCGGAATCAAGCTCACGGGCATTTTCGCCTTTTTGAGCCTGTAGCTGCTGGTTGCAGACAATGACCTTCATCCGGTTGAGAGTTTCTGTATCCACAGATAACGCGGCAAGTGCGGCCATCTCCGGCTCAATAACCCTGCGGAATTGGAAGATGTCGTTGATACGTTTCTTCTGATCCGCAAAAGCGGCAGTAAAGGCCTCGGCAATATCGCTGTTTTCCGCTGCGCTGATGTATGTGCCGTCACCACGGCGGCTTTCCACCAGATTGTGCTGGGCAAGCGACTTGATGGCCTCCCGCACCGAACTGCGCGACACCTTGAACTTCTCGGCAAGCGTGCGCTCGGGAGGGAGTTTATCGCCCGGTTTCAGCTCTCCTGATTCGACCAGTTCGGCTATCTGAAGGGCTACTTTCTGGTATACCGGGTTGTTGTTCTTTCTCATGATTGGCCCTGCCAATTTTATGTGTTGCTGTATTGGTCAGACCAATATCATTGTGCTGGATGCGCTGGCAAGAAAAAAGAAGGGCGAACCTGCTTTTTCGCGGGTTCGCCATAAGTGTAGTAATGAGTGGAATAGACTGTGAACGTTTTTAGGGCCTTACGAAATATTCTTCCATTTGTTCAGTCTCTACGGTCTGTTCGATCACAATTGATGCTCCTCCGACGACAATGAATTCCGACAGGCCTACATGTCCGTTGTTGTGTCTGTCGTCGGACCAGTCATAAGTATACCCGAGCCTTGTCCACGGGTAGGGCGGTGATGCGGTGTAGCTTGTAGCGTTCAGGTTTTCGAACCACTGAGCATAGGTATAGGCTCGATCAGGAACTTCCGGGCTTACGTACTCGTGAATCATCTGTTTTGGGGCCATGCTCTGGAACCGGTTTGTCTTCCACGGGTATTCAAGCTGGGCCTCGTGGTCGCTGGGATCGGGGTCTGCAGACGGTCTGAACAGGTCATTTGGTTTTACCCAGAATTCTATGAACCGGACATTCCCATCATCACGGGGCAGTCCCAGCAACTGTTCGATGCGCAGAACCCGGCCAGCATGGGTTCCGGGCCAGAAACCATTGTCACGGAAGAAATATTTAAGTTCCGGACTGGCAGTTATCCAGATATTTGTCGTTGGCGATAGTTTGTGTTTTTCGCCTTTTCTCCAGTTTTGTCCGGCGATGAACTTCCCCGCCCATGTGCAGACCAGTACATGCTGTTCTCCGTCAATTTTCTTCCAGATCAGGTGAGGAGGAGTGTTTTTATTGGCAGGAGAGGATATTGCTGTCAGTGATCGGGAAATTTCATGCGGGGCAGCTATGCGTGCGTCTTCGATTGCTGCCGTGTACAATTTATCGAGATGTCCTGTGTTGGAAGCCGTTTCGCAAGCTGTCAGAGCAACCAGAAGTGTCAGCAGCAGGACGCACTTAATTCTCTTGTACATTGCCTATTTCCTCCTGCGAAATCTGTTTTAGAAATGCAGTTTTTAAAGAAGCTTTTTTTTGTTTCACCGCGTATTCAGCACGATATGCGGAGCGTTTGTCTGGAAATTTTTCGTATGCCTCAAGGCTGACCGGAAGTCTGGCACGGGTGTATTTTGCGCCGCTCCCGGAGTTGTGTTCTCCAAGCCTGCGTTCCGGGTCGGTGGTAACCCCACAGTATAGTGAGTTGTCGCTGCACCGAAGCAGATACACGTACCATGTTTTCATGTTTATCCAGTAAGCCATACTTCAAAGTTCGTCAAAATGGAGGGGAGTCTGGGGGCTGCTCAGAGTGGATAGTCCGGCCATGTATACGAGAGGGTGAAAATATTGTTCGCGATATATGGCTGCGGCGTAATGAATCAGCGTGCAGTTATGGTTTTGAGAGAATTACCCTGTGCCGCAAGCCTGTTTTTCCGTTCCGGTTCCGGTTGAATCGTAAACATCCGTTGACCCGGAAGAGGCGCATAATTTATGTATTCGTTCTTCACAAAACTATACCAATTCAAATGGAAGAGGAAATATGACTGAATTTGCAAATGTGACCGTTATTAAAAAGGCCAATGTTTATTTCGAGGGAAAAGTGACCAGCCGCAAGGTTGTATTTGCGGACGGTTCTTTTAAGACCCTTGGGATTATGCTTCCCGGTGAATACGAGTTCGGCACAGAGAAGAGTGAAGTGATGGAGATTATGCAGGGAACTCTCAAGGTCCTTCTTCCCGGTTCAACCGAATGGATTGAAGTAAAGGGCGGTGACAGTTTTGATGTTCCTGCCAACTCAAAATTCAAGCTCGTAGTCGATTCCATTGTCGACTACTGCTGTTCGTACATCGATTAGTTTTTTGCTTTGAACACAAGGTTTCATACAGGACTCCCCATGCAAAACGGGAGTCTTTTTTTTGATCAATGACAATTTGGCGTATAACAGTACGAATCCTTAATTAGAGATTCCAAAGGCCCATTAGCCGTTAGGCGAGAAGCTTCGCTTCAAGTCTCACGGATATGGATAGCAGAGATAACTTATCTCCATTGGTCGTCAGCGGCGAAATTAGATTGTCAAAAGCACAAAGTGTACCTGAATCAGCCTTGCAGAGCTGCTGAAGACATCTCTTAATTAAATTTCCGGGTTACCCCAACTTATCTCGTCTAGTGTGGATTTTAGCTTGAAATATTTGAATAACCTATTCTCCTTGCATTCTGCGGTTCTTATCTATATTTTATTCAGCTTGCTTCGCAGTCGACCAGATTCGCCGCATATGGCGGGACTGATGATCCCATATATAAATTTTCAGAATTATGCCTTTCCGGGAGCCGCGCCTTTAGCTTCCGTCCTTGGAGTATCAATGCCCAGAGTTACCATCACCGGACTTGAAAAGTCCTATAACGGGGAAGACCTTTTCTCTGACCTTTCATTTGAAGTTTCCGCAGGTATGCGCCTCGCCGTTACCGGACCCAACGGGTGCGGTAAATCCACCCTGCTCAAGCTTGTTGCCGGACTTATCGAACCGGACGCTGGAGTTATGTCCATATCAAAGGGGGCACGCATAGGGTATGTTGCACAGGAACTGACCGGTGAAATCCTTGAACATTCGCTTTTGAGCTGGGTACTTTCGGCCCTGCCGTCATGGAACGGTCTCTGGGAACAGTGGGAGGAGGCTGGGCGCCACAACGATCAGGCATTGATGACCAGACTTTCGGAACAGCAGGCCGAGCTTGAACATCAGTTCGGATACAATCCGGAACACAAGGCCCGCACAATCCTCACCGGTCTCGGCTTTTCCGACCATGACATGCTCAGCAAGATCAAGGAACTCTCCGGCGGATGGCGCGAACGAGCCAAGCTGGGAAGGGTTCTGCTGCAGGGCGCAGATCTGCTGCTTCTCGACGAACCTACCAACCATCTGGATCTTGAGGCTGTGGAATGGCTTGAGAGCTATCTGCTGTCCTTCCGTGGCGCGGTAATTTATGTAGCGCACGACCGCATATTTCTGGACCGGGTTGGAACACACGTCCTGTTTCTTGGAGCGGGCAGACCAACAATGCGCCGCGGTTCGTTCACCCAGTTTCTGGAATGGCAGGCTGAGAATGCCATGCAGCGCAGCCGTGAGGTCGCCAAGCTTTCAGCCCGTATTGAGAACGAAAACTCCTATATTCGCCGTTTTCGGGTAAAAGCCCGCAAGGCTGCACAGGCCCAGTCCAAGATCAAGAAGGTCGAAAAACTGGAGCAGGAACTTTCCAAACTTCAGGAAGAGGCTGATCTCAACCGTTCCGGGAAGAGCCTGAGTTTCAGACTGCCTCCCACCAAGCGTGGTGATAAGGCCGCAATAAGCGTGGTGGACCTTGAATTTTCCTATGACGGTAAGCCTCCGTCCATATGGCCGCTGCTCAATTTCCAGCTTTTCAGGGGCAAGAAGGTTGCCTTGGCAGCTCCCAACGGGGCCGGTAAATCAACTCTGCTCAAAGTGATTATGGGGATGCTTAAGCCTAATTCCGGTTTTGCCAAGGTCGGGCAGGCTACTTCCTTGGCCTACTTCAGCCAGCATCAGAGCGAGATTCTGTACGATGACTCTACCGCGCTCTCTGAAATCCGCAGGCTTAGCGACCCGGACACTACCGAGGAACAGCTCAAGAGTGTGCTGGGTCTGTTCCTGCTTGGCGAGGGATATTTTGAGCGCAAAATTACCGCTCTTTCCGGTGGTGAGAAAAACCGGTTGATTCTTGCCACGCTTTTTCTTTCAAGGGCCAACCTGCTTATTCTTGATGAGCCTACCAACCATCTGGATCTTGAAAGTCGTGAAGGGTTAATTCAGGCCCTTAAGGATTATGACGGGACACTCTTTTTCGTCGCCCACGACAGGTATCTGCTGGGTGAGGTTGCTGAAGAGATCTGGGCCCTGACTGATTCAGGAATCGAAACGTTTTTTTCGTTTGAAGAATACGATAATTATCGTAAAGAAAAACTAGCCGCCACAAGCGAGTCCTCCGCAGAAGTCTCTTCTGAAAGCTATAAACCTGCAAAGGGTAAGCTCAGTAAAGAGGAAAAACGGCGTCAGGCTGAAATCCGCAACGCCTTGTACAAGGACCTCAAACCCAAGACCGCCGAGTACGAGAAGCTTGAGAAGGAGCTTGAAAAGATCCTTGAAGAGCAGGCAGAGATGGAAGAAAAGCTAAACGACCCAGCCCTGTACAACGATGGTGCTGCTGCCGTGGAGCTCAACTCCCGCTATACCGAAACCTGCGCATACGCTGATCAGCTCATGGAGAAGATGGCTGTTCTGGAGGAAGAGATAGCGGAGCTTGAAGAGCGCAAGAAACAGCTTCTGGAAGATTCCTAGTCATGGGACGCCGCAAGCCTATTCCCGTAGTCGCTGCTGTCATCTGGAGGGATGGATTGTTCCTGTCAGCTGAACGGCCCGAAGGAAAGGATTATGCAGGCTGGTGGGAGTTTCCCGGCGGTAAGGTCGAGGAAGGCGAGTCCCTGCCGGAAGCACTGGTGCGCGAACTTGGAGAGGAGCTTGGTATTGTTCCGACCGGATTTGAATTCTGGATGGACAAGGTCGTAGAATATCCTGAGTATACAGTTCATCTCAATTTCTTCGATGTATGGGATTATACGGGAGAGGTTCGCTCCATGGAAGAACAGCATTTTGACTGGTTTGACCTTGCAGAGATGCGTGACGTCAAATTCCTTCCTGTGAATTATGAAATTCTGGAGTTGTTGAAGCAGAGGGAACTCGGCATCAAGGACATGCCCGGTAAAGGCTGAGCCTGAATATTCTTCCTCACGCAGATGGTGATACTTCGTAAGGTTCCAGTATATTGAAATATATTTCTTCAAATCTGCCGAATAGCGGATTTGTTCTTTCCTTCAGGCTGCCTTTTGAAGCTGTACTCGGGACAACGTTGACGTAATTGTTAATTGTTCCCGGTAAGCTTGCCGCAATCAAGGTCCGGGCCTAATTCACACTAGCACGAATCGGAGTTCAAAATGAAAATAGTTGATCTTATCAAGGGCAGGGGAAAATTCATTTCACTGGAATTTTTTCCGCCCAAGGATCGGGAGTCCTGGCCGAAATTTTTTGAAGTAGTGGAAAAACTTAAGGTTCTGAATCCATTATTCGCTTCAGTAACTTATGGTGCAGGTGGCGGAACACAGGATAATTCACTTGAAATTGTCAAAAGAATGAAGCAGGATGCCGGAATCGAGCCTCTCGCACACCTGACCTGTGTCGGTGCCAGCCCTGAGAATATCAGCAAATTTGTAAATGCCTTGAAAGAAGCCGGTGTTGAGAACATTCTGGCCCTGCGTGGTGATCCGCCCGCAGGTGACGAGAATTTCGATTTCAGCACCCAGACCTTCAAGCACGGCTCCGACCTGGTCACCTACGTCAAGGAAAAGCATCCCGGTACCGGGATCGCGGTGGCCGGTTATCCCGAAGCGCATCTTGAGTCTCCTTCCATCAGGGATGATTTTAAATGGATGAAGTTCAAGGTCGACGAGGGCGGTGAACTCATTATTACCCAGCTCTTCTTTGATAACCGGGTATATTTTGATTTCTGTGACAGGCTCAAGGGCATGGGGATTGATGTTCCGGTTGTGCCCGGAGTACTGCCTATCATGAGCCTGAAGTCCGCAAAATTTATCCTTTCTCTCTGCGGCGCAGCGATTCCCGGAAAGTTTCTTAGTGCCTTGGAGAAAGCCCATGAAGAGGGCGGAGATGACGCAGTCTACAAGCTGGGCATTGATTTCGCTACCAGACAAGCGCAGGAACTTCTTGATGGCGGTGCTCCCGGTGTGCATCTCTACACCCTCAACAGGGCCAAGGCTTGTCTTGAAATCGGACAGGCTCTGAAATTTTAAACCGGCTGATGCAAGGTAATTGGGGTTACCTGTAATGATTAACAGATAAAAACGGACTGCCGTAAACAGTCCGGATTAGAAATACGGAGGTTTAGCCATGAGTTCTAAGAATCCCAGAGTTGCTGTCGTAGGCGCAACCGGAGCTGTGGGCCGTGAAATGCTCAAAGTTCTGGAGCAGAGGGATTTTCCCGCATCTGAAGTAGTTCCTTTTTCGTCTTCCCGTTCCGCTGGAACAAAGGTTCCCTATAAAGGCGAAGAGCTGACCGTTATTGAACTGAAGGAAGACTCCTTTGAAGGTTTCGACCTTGCTCTCTTTTCCGCAGGCGGCGGAACCTCCGAAAAATTCGCACCGCTCGCCGCCAAAGCAGGATGCGTGGTTGTCGACAACTCCAGCGCATGGAGAATGGACCCCAAGGTCCCCCTCGTTGTGCCCGAAGTTAACCCCCACGATCTTGAATGGCATCCCGGCATCATTGCCAACCCCAACTGTTCCACTATCCAGATGGTGGTTGCACTCAAGCCCATTCACGACGAGGCGAAGATCAAACGTATCGTTGTTTCCACCTATCAGGCTGTTTCCGGTACCGGACAAAAGGCCATTAATGAGCTTGAAACTCAGGTCAGCAGACTTTTCAACGGCAAGGACGTTGTTTCCGATGTTTATCCGCATCAGATCGCTTTCAACTGCCTGCCTCACATCGACGTCTTCCTGGACAACGGTTACACCAAGGAAGAAATGAAGATGGTCAACGAGACCAAAAAGATTATGGGTGACGACAGTATCAAGCTTACTGCTACCACTGTTCGCGTACCTGTTTTCTATGGTCATTCCGAGTCTGTTAACATTGAGACCGAGGAAAAAGTCACTGTTGAGGAATGCCGCAACCTGCTGACCAATTTCCCCGGTATCACCGTAGTGGATTATCCTGAGAAGAATATGTACCCCATGGCAATCGACTGTGCTGGTGAAGATGATGTTTTTGTTGGGCGTATCCGTGAAGACGAAACCATCGACAACGGTCTGAACATGTGGATAGTTGCCGACAACATCCGCAAGGGTGCAGCACTCAACGCAGTTCAGATTGCAGAAACCCTTATTGAACGCGGCCTTCTGCGCGTAGAGTAGGCATAAGCGGCAGCAAATTGCCTTATTGCAGAGAAGCAAAGGCGGAATCCCGGTTTAGGGTTTCCGCCTTTTTTGTTTCGTGCCTATTTTTTTAGCTCCGCAAAAATATGCCTTCGGCGACCCTGCGGGGCTTAATTTGTTTCGCAACGCGCTTTTAGACAATCTAATTTCGCCGCCGGCGGCCAAAGGAGCGAGCCCCTTTGGAATCCCTATTAGTTTTAGGCTATTGTTTGCAGAAAATGTTTCATGAGAATCATTTCTTGCGGAGCTAAGGCAATAACCATATTTTGTTTTAAAGCTAGTTGTGCTGAGTTTAGGTCTATATTGCAGATAGTTAAAATCTGGCTCCAATCAGTTGTCCACCTTCTTTTTTGGTAGTTTGATTGCGAATGTTGTTCCGTGTTCAGTGCTGCTGTTCAATTCTATTTCGCCCTTATGGTTGCGGGTTATGATGAAGTATGAAACGGACAGTCCGAGTCCGGTTCCTTCTCCGGGAGATTTGGTTGTGAAAAAGGGTTCGAACGCTCTTTTCTGTTCCGTAATGGTCATTCCCGGGCCATTGTCGGAGATTTCAGTGGTTACCCACTGTTTGTCCTCAAATGTTCGCAAGATTATTCTGGGAGTTTCCTTTCCTCTTCCGGCTTTGGAAATAGCTTGAGCAGAGTTTTTAAGGATATTCAGGAAAACCTGTTCTATCTCGTTTCGCACGACTGAGACTTTTGATATTTCCGGTTGGTAATCGCGTATAATTTCTATTGTTTTGAAGTCATAGTGCTTCTTCAGGTCATAGTCACTGGAAGCCAGCCCGATTGCTTTGTCCAGAATGTTACTAATAGTACAGTCGGTACGGACGTCATCATTCTGCCGTGCGAAATCCAGCATGTTTCTGATTATTTCCCCGGAACGTTGGGCTGCTTCCTGTATGTAATTCAGGTAGTTGTTGGCTCCGCTTTGCTCCAGATACCTACTGACGTCCCGGATGCTTGTTCCACTTGCTTCGGCGGCAATAGCATTTTTATCCTTTTCCGGGTCGGTACGGCGTTTAAAGTTCTGTACCGACGAAAGTATTATTCCCAGCGGGTTGTTGATCTCGTGGGCCATGCCTGCGGCAAGACCTCCAACAGACAGCATTTTTTCCGTTTGCACCATCAGTTGGTCAGCCTGTTTGCGTCCAGTCTGATCAATGAATACAGTCATTATGTCCTCACCGACCTGCATCCCGATGATATCGATATTAAGAATTCGCCCGTCTCGACAGGTAAATGCAATATCTTCCCTGCGAATTATATCTCCTTTGTTTTCTGCGTCTATCACCGCTTTTGTCCACTGATCCACTACTTCGGCCCTGTATTCCGGGTCAGGATATGAGTGCAGGAATCCTACTTCAAGAGTCGGGAAGTCCTTTAAGGTATAGCCGAAGGTTTTTATGAAGCAGGGGTTGAAATATTTAAGATTTCCCTGCCTATCCTCCAAAGCCATCGGGACGGGGCAGTTTTCTACAAGAAAGCGGAACTTCTCTTCACTTTCCTCACGTCCTGCTTCGGCCCGTATCCTTTCTTGAAGTTCCTGGTTGAGGTCTCTGGTTTTTTCCTCAACCTTTTTTTTGAGGGTACAGTTGATAGTGATGAAAGTCAGAAAAATCAGTCCTACAATAACCGCAGCAACAACAGTCCAGATGAGAACTGTGTGCGGCGCAATTCCGTAGAAGTTGCCTACTGAAAGCCATGAGTAGTTGATAGCCGCCACATCCTGCCGCGACATGGCAGCAAATGTCTTGGACAGAATTCCGGCCAGTTCCGGCCAGTCCTTTCGTATTCCCATTGCCAGTTGAAGGTCTTTGAATTTTGCAGGGGCAGCAATTTTAAGATTGGAAAGACCGTATTTCCTGATGAAGTAGGTGATAACAGGGAGGGCATTGACCGTTGCCTGAGAGCGTCCGGCGGCAACAGCCTTCAGGGAATCGAGTGTAGGCGTTGGGGTGTCGATTACTTCAAGCTTAAGTTCCGGATACTTGGCCTCAAGAGATTTATGGAGAATAAAGTACTTTTGGATGCTCACCGTCTTTCCGGTGAGGTCATCCAGATCAGAAATAAAGTCCGCGTCTGACCTAGTGACAATAACCCAGGGAAGAATCTGATATATCGAGCTGAAAATCATGAATTCGTCACGGTCTTTGGTCGGCTGAATAGCCGGGACCATGTCCACAATTTGCCTGTTCCTGATGCCTTCAAGGGCATCAGACCATGAAATGTCTTTTTCTGTGAGATAAGTAAATTTCAAACCGTGAATGCGTGAGACCAGATCCAGATAATCAATTGAAATTCCTGAGGCTCCAGATCCTGTTATCATGAAAGGAGGCCATTGCCCAAGGCGTACCCTTACTTCACGGTGGGAAGCCAACCATTCAGACTCTGCTGGAGAAAGCTGTATTCTGCTTTTGATTAAATCGCTATTTACTGCATGAATATGCTGTGGCTCATGAATCAAACTATCGCACCCGTAAATCATTGAGATCCATAAAAAGACCACAATGGTCAGTAAAATAATGAAAAACTGGCGTAGCACAGTGTCTCCGTTAATGAAAAACATCCGTTGTTTTATTCTTAATATATTTTGTGCCTGCGAACTTAATACCTACTTCTAGCATACAGTTATGAAGATCTGCCAGATAATTATAATATGAAGAGAATATGGATATCAGTATGAAATGATACTTATTGTAGTTGAAATCAAAGCAGTGTTTGATGCGCTACCGGCAATCATATTGCGATGAGCTTCCCATGAAGCCGATATTGAACTGCTTCCTATAGATAAATTTGTGTTTACTGCGTCGATAAGGCCGGTTTAACCGGATGTTTAAGGAAAACTGGGTGGATGACTAAGCAGTATTTGGATGGAGTCTGGAGAAACAGAGCGCAATTTATTATGTGATATGATAAATTGCGCCATAATTTGCGGCAGAAAGTTAACGTGAGGATTTCGTGATTATTTAACGTCGATGTTCAGCCCGTGGTCAGTCTTCATTATGACCGGGGCAGGAGTCTGGCCCTTGAGGTCCATGACCATGCGGATTTTGTCAGCGTAGATGCCGATTCTGAATCTTGAGAAAACAGGGTTTTCCGGGCGCAGAGTGGTGGGGCCGTAATATTCCCAGTTACCATTGATGTCTACTACCAGCCTGTCCGGGTCACGCAGGAAAAAGGATGTATAGGAAAGTGGAGAGCCTCCAAGATCAAGCTCTATTCTGGTTTTACCTTCCAGGTCTTTGAAATATATGGACTTGAGCTTGCCTTCCTGCAGAGCCTGTCTGGTGATTTCCTGCGGTGTTGCCGCAGGTTTTACGCTGGAGGCATTTGACGGCGAACCGGCAATTTCTGTGCTGTTGAATGACAGTATGGTCCGCGAAGAGGCAGTGACAGGTTCGGTGTTGCCAGCATCTTCCGGTTCGTCGTCTGTAACTGGAACAGTCGTATTGGAAATATTTACCTCAACCAGTGAAATTGTGCCATTTTCTACAACAAAAGAGCTGTTGGTAGCATTGGCTATAGCCATGCTTAACAGGGGAATCTCTTCGGTGGCAGGTTGTTCCTGCTCAATCCGGGCTTCCTGCTGAGGCTTGTCCTCGTTCAGCAGCCAGTTTTCCGGTAGCAGCAGGTCAGGATTTATGAAAGCAAGAACCGCAAGCAGGCCGAAGATATGGATCATGGCCTGCTTGCTGGTAAAGTAGTTCCCGTATTTTCTGAAGGTGCGGCTGCAGGAGCCACAGGTGTATGATCGTACAGGGGTAAGCAGTGAAAAAAGCACGTCAGAGACCAGCCCCCGTCTGAAATACAAACGGTTGCTGTCACAAAAAGGGCATTGAATTATATGTCTGCTCTTTTCAGCCATTTACTCCACCTGTCCAACGGCTTGAATCTTAAGCAAAATTAATAAGTTTGCCAAGCTTCTAATTATAATCCTATCCGGCAATCGCTTCGGAAAGAATACATTCAAGTTCTTCCTGGGTCATTTCAGCAGGGGTACAGGCAAAAAGTTTGCCCATGGTTTCCTGTGCTATTTTGACCAGCTCGGGCACGTCGTCTTCCTTTGCGCCGTATGTCTTCAGGGATTCGTCATTAAATCCGGCCCGTTCCAGCAGGGAGCGGAGACCTTCAAGGAATACTGTCGCGCGCATGTTTTCATCAAATGCCTGAGTGTCATAGCCCATGGCCATTGCCAGATCTTCAAAACGTTCCGGGGCAGCGGGAATCAGCCTTTTGAAGTAGGGCACGGAAAGCTTAGCAAGGCCAAGACCGTGCGGCAGATCAGGATATTTCGCACTGAGGGCATGTTCAAGGGAATGCTGGGAAATGCAGCGGGAAAGGGTTTCGCACATACCGGCCGCAGTGCTGGCCCAGGCCATGACAGTGCGTGCTTCAATGTTCTCACCTTCAACAATTGCCATGGGCAGGTAGTTGCTGATCAGGTGAACCGCTTCAAGCGCAAGCATGTCGCTTATGGGCTGGTGCTCGGTGGAGACAAAGGTTTCCACTGCATGGAAGAATGCGTCAATGCCAGTATAGGCGGTCATGCGCGGAGGCACGCTTACCATCAGCTCCGGGTCGACGATGGAAATGGCCGGGAAGGTCGAGTCGTTCCCGAGGCTGATTTTTTCTTTGCCGTCGGATTTGTTTATTACTGCCCACTGATCGGCTTCAGTTCCAGTGCCCGCAGTGGTCGGGATGGCGATGAGCGGTATGGCCGGATTTTCGGCTCTAACGCCTCCGCCGGAACCGGACTGTATGTAGTCCCAGCAACGGCCCGGGTTGGAGGTCAGAAGGGCTATGGCTTTTGATGCGTCGATTGTAGAACCGCCGCCGAGGGCGACTATGAAGTCCACGCCTTTCTCTCTGGCTGTCTTTGCAGCTTCGTCTACCTGATCGGATTTCGGATTCGGGGAAATATTGTCAAATACGACTGTGGAAACATCCTGCCTGGCAAGTGCAGCCTGAACCTTATCAAGGTATCCGTTTTTGATCATTGCACCGGATTGGCCGATTACAACCATGGCCTTTTTGCCTTTGGGCAGGGACATGACTCCAAGTTCTGCAAGCTTGCCTGGACCAAAAACAATGCGGGTGGGAATAAATATCTGAAAATTGAGCATGCTCTTCCTTCGTATTTTAGTGTTGTCGTTGAGCCACCTGATAACTGACTGTGCGACTGCCGTAAAGGGTGGTATACATCTAAATCCTGCCGTACCACTCCTTAATCTCCAAAATCAGCTCCTGAAGGCTTTCATTAATGGTTCTTCCTGCAGTGTCCAGCACAATCCTATCCGTCTTCCAAGTGTTGTATTCTCTGCTTTCCACCTGTTCCCAGGTAGGCAGTTTTAAGCCGGCTACACTTGAAGTCCGTTGTTCAACCCTGTTTTTGTGTTCTGCCTTGTCAGAACAGATTACCTCGATATTAATAAAGCGTGTGCCTGCATTTACGGCAACGTCCTGCCATTCTGTGCGGGTTAATTCAATCGGATTGCAAGAGTCTGAAACTACACTGATACCGCATTTAAGATTATCAGCAGCAATCCTGTAAGCCAGCCTATATCCCTCGCCCTTTACGCTTACGTCTAAAAGGTCGCGCATTGCTTGTTCAATTGTATCTATCCTAAGATATGTACAGTGTAATTTAGAGCTTAAGCCTTGAGCAAGAGTGCTTTTTCCCGATCCTGGTAAGCCGGAGAAAATATATAAAATTGCTGAATCCAAGCAGTAATTCCTATTTAATTGTCTGACTCAATGCCTCGTCCATTTGGCCTGTTGTGTACAGGTCTCTGATAACTGTCGGTGAATTAGCGTTTTCTCCGGTGCTGAAGATTGCCGCAAGGGGAATTGAACGGCTGCCCAGTGCCCTCAGGAAATCATCTGCATTTTTGTCTGGAGAAGTCAGGTCCACCCTGATGAAGGTAAGGCCGTACTTTTCCTGCCAACGGTTCAGGTTCGATGGGGTCAGAGTTGTCTGCTCCAGAACTTTGCATGACGGGCACCAGTCGGCTGTAAATTCGACAAGCATCGGTTCTTGTCCAATTCGGCCGGCAAAGTCGGCCCGCTCGAAGCCAATCCAGTGGGCCGTGCGTTCAGGCGGGCTGGCGGACCAGATGCCTGCAGAAATACATATCGCAAGGGCAGTGGCGCGCAGCAGGTACATACCTCCTTTGCTGTCTGAAGATCCAGCAAGTCCCCACATCCATGCAGCTACAGCGGTGAACCACATGAAAATCATGACCGGTATGAACATGTTTTCAGGCAGGATGCTGAGCAGATAGATACAGGTCCCGGCTAGGAAGAAACCTGCCGCCCGTTCAATCCATATTGTCCATGCTCCGGGACGCGGGAACCGTGTACCGAGTGCCGGGAAAATGGCCATTAAAATGTATGGCAGGGCCATCCCGGCACCGACACTCAGGAAAACCGAGCCGATAACATAGTGTTTCTGGACCATGGCCCAGCCCAGAACTCCACCAAGGAAGGGTCCGCTGCATGGCGTTGCCAGCAGAGTGGCAAGTATGCCGGTGAAAAGGGCCTGACGGCGCGGGCTGCTGTGATCCGCATCTATTTTGAGGTCAACCACCGGAAGGTTGAAAAGCCCGAACAGGCTGAGACTGAGGGCAAAGACAATCCCGGTAAGAGCGATAACCACAGGCGGTTTCTGGAAAATCTGCCCCCAGGCCATGCCCGTTGCCCCCAGAATTCCGCTGAGAACTCCAAAGTACAAAATAATGCCTAGGGCGAAAAATACGTTGTGTTCCCGGAAACTGCGCTTCTGCTCGCTCGTGCTGTCGTGTTTCGCCCCCGCCATCAGGGTTGAAAGTTTCAGGCTGATTACAGGAAGAACGCAGGGCATGAAGTTAAGCAGAAAACCGGCCAGAATTCCGAACAGGATGGCCGTGGTAAGATCTGTTACTTCAAGCCCGGGAGTGAACGGCCGGGGGGTAAACTTTTTGAAATCAAAACCGGAAGATACTCCGTTAACAAGTTGTTCCGTCTGTTCCAGAATTGGTTCAGTGCTATTGTCTGTTGCGGAGTCCGGTTGAGGTGAAGCTGCTGTCTTCACCGTAGCCGGTTCTGACTTTTTGTCATTTACCTTGTCAGCTATATCTTTCAGCAGGATTCTGTTTTCAGGGAGTTCTGCACGAGATTTGACGAACAGCGGCCACCATTTCTGTTCACGTGCTGGTGGCAGTTCCGCAGGGGTAAATCCCATTCCCGCAAAATTAAGCTCACTCTTGACCGGAAGACATGCTGTGTCCGAGCACATCAGCAGAGACAGTTCCGTTTTCAGGGTGAATGATTTGGTCGTGCTCGGAATTGGAATGAGGATAGGCGTAGGATCATAGTATGTGCCGATTTTGCTGCCTTTGTTGAAAGGGTCATCTTTCAGTTTACCCGGCAGGTAAAGCGGGTTGAGAAAGATGTTGCCGGGCATCATCTTTGCCTTGAGGGTCGTGGGCTGGCCCATTTTGCCCGGATTATGGGAATATGTGTACCATCCGTTTTTGGTTTCAAGGATCAATGCGGCCATTACTTCGCTCTGAATGGAGGCTTCCTTTTGGTCTTCAAGGTTTAAACTGTATAATTTCCAACTTGTTTCAAGGTTTGGATTCTGGTTTTGGGCGCTATTAGCCGGTTGTGGGCAGATAGCTCCAGTGATAAAAACAAAACTGATTAAAGCTAATAAAATCAATTTAAAACGCATTAATGTGCCTTTTGGGTAAAAAAAAATTAAATTGTTGTTGACTTATGACGCGAAGATCTCTAAACCCTTTTTCACACGACGCGGGTCACTAGCTCAATTGGTAGAGCAGCGGACTCTTAATCCGTTGGTTAAAGGTTCAAGTCCTTTGTGGCCTACCACCCGCAAATACAGGGGTTTAGACGAATAGTCTAGACCCCTTTTGCTTTTTCTGAACATGCCTTTTCCTGTTAAGATCCCCATCAAATTTAAGAAGTGGTGAAATTTGAGCTTAAACAAATTTTACCACTATTTTTGTTTTTACCGTTTCTCTGTGAAGAGAGAGATGTCGAAAAAATACCGCTCGTAAAGACGACTTCTATTCGGAAGTGATAGGCCAGAATTAAGTAAAACTATTTGTCTGGAACTCATTTAGCCTGCGGTGGGTCAGAAATCTTAAATATCAGTCAGAATACGGAATTCCGAAAGCCTTAAATCTTGTTCTCCCCATTCCGCGCGGTTGCTTCCCTCTGTCTTGGCTTTGTAGGGCATGGTTTCTGCTGCCTGTGTCAGGGCAAATAAGGGATCTGCATAGGGTGTATTGAACCCTGGCGTGCAAATCGTATTGCGGGCTGATTATTCAAAGCAGACTAGCTGAAGTCTTCCTCATTGCGCTGTAATTGGTTTATTACCGATCAATCCTGCTTTTTGTTCATAGTAAGGTCGATGAGTATTAGTGCGTTCCATCGTCATTTTGAATTTTTCTTTGAATTATTAGTAGGCTATGTTGCGCTCCCAGCATCATACTGTCCTGTTGGGGATTAATTTTTATTTCTGCGGTAAACTGCAGCTGGTTAATTGACATGCGCATTTGATGTGTATTAGTACACGTCTAGTGTTACGTTTTGTATTTGTGTGCTTGTTTTGTTTTACGTTTTTTTGTCTAATAACAAAAGGAGGGCTTTTATGTCAGGGTGTACGCCTAAGTCTCCCCCTGCTGGTGTCGCTGCTGTTCAGCCGGCGGCAAATGAGAATTCCAAAATCATGGAGGGGGTTGAGTATAGTCTTTACATTCCTCCGGTTGGGGTTGACCCGGATTCTGTCAGGTTTGTAAGGGTTGATGAATCCAAATGTGAAGGATGTGGGGCCTGCGAGGAGCGTTGTGCCAGCGGAGCGATCCAGTCCATCAACGAAAGTGGAACACATCAGGTTGTTGATCCCGTAGCCTGTATGAACTGCGGTCAGTGTTTGACCAATTGTCCTTACGGCGCTATCTACGAGGGAGTTTCCTTCGTGGAAGAGGTGGCAGCCAAGCTCAAGGACCCGAATACAATCGTGGTGTCCATGCCAGCTCCCGCTGTGCGTTACGGACTTGGTGAATGTTTCGGGGCTCCTACCGGTACTTATGTCGGCGGCAAGATGCATGCGGCACTCCGCAAGCTCGGGTTCGACTACATCTGGGATACCGAGTTCGCAGCTGACCTCACCATCATGGAAGAGGGAACCGAGCTGCTTAACAGAGTCAAAAATCAGGGTAAAAAAGACACCCTGCCCCTGCCGCAGTTTACTTCCTGCTGTCCCGGCTGGATCAAGTTCTCGGAAACCTTTTACCCAGATCTTCTTCCCCATCTCTCCACCTGTAAATCCCCCATCGCCATGCTTGGGCCTTTGGCCAAGACCTATGGTGCCAGGGAAACAGGAACCGATGGCAAGAAGATTTACACCGTGTCCATCATGCCATGTATCGCCAAGAAGTATGAAGGTGTGCGCGACGAGATGAACGACAGCGGATTCAACAGGGATATTGATGCCACCATCAACACTCGTGAACTTGCTTACCTGATCAAATCTGCCGGAATTGATTTTAACTCCCTGCCTGACGAAGCTGCGGATCCGGTTCTCGGTGAATCCACCGGTGCAGCGACAATCTTCGGAAACAGCGGCGGTGTTATGGAAGCTGCTCTGAGGCTTGCTTATGAAGTGCTCTCCGGCACCCGCCTGGAGCATCCTTCAATCACTGTTGTCCGTGCGCATGAAGGTATCAAGACTGCAGACGTCAATGTCCCGAACTTCGGTGTAGTGAAAGTCGCTGTCGCCAGCGGACTCGGCAATGCAGCCAAACTGTGTGACGAAGTTCGTGCAGGCAAATCTCCCTATCATTTTATCGAGATTATGACCTGTCCCGGCGGCTGTGTTAACGGCGGCGGACAGCCCCTTGATCCTGAAATCAGGGCTTCTCTGTTCCGCTCCACCGTAGCTCAGATCAACCAGCGTTTCAGAGCACGCAAAGTAAAGGCATAAGGAGAAACTGATATGAAAATCAGCAGACGCAGTTTCATCAAGGCCGCAGGTGCGGTGGCCGGATACGCAGTTCTGGGTGTAAACATTGCCAAAGAAGCAGTTGCGGATGTCATGGATATGGTAGCCCGTCGCCAGAACTCTGTTTACGCGGCCGATGCTAACCCAGCCATTTATAAGTTAAGAAAATCCCAGGATAACCCCATGATCGTGAAGATCTACGATCCCAAAAAAGGTTTCCTGCATGAAGGCCCCTGCGGACATGAATCCCATGAGCTTCTTCATACCCATTATTATGATCGCAGCAGCAAGCTTGAAGCCCTGAAGAAAAAGGGAATCAAACTGAATCTGTAAAATGCATCAGCGTCAACCTGCGGCAAGGATGAAAGTCTGACCCAAGGGCCGACGTCTGTTAAGGGGGCCGTATGCGCAGTAGAGTGCGTAAAGGCCAGTGTTTTCTTACCGGTAAATTACCGGGGAAAAGGGTTCGTCCTGACTTCCTCAGGGGGTTTTACGGCAAGCTCCGGAAGCTTTCAGTTGCTTCTTTATTTCGACCGCAGCGGAGCGTCATTAATGGATAAACGTTTGGGAATTATTGGAATAACCATCAAAGATAGATATAAATCTGCACCCTTGGTCAACCGGACCCTGAGTGAACATGGAGATATAATTGTCGGACGCATGGGGCTTCCTTTCCGCGACAAGGGCGTGAATGTCATCGGTATAATTATCGAGGCAACCACGGACGAGGTCGGAGCATTGACCGGGCAACTGGGCATGCTGCAAGGCGTAAAAGTCAAATCACTTCTTGTATAGGAAAGTATACAGACATGAATAAGAATATCTCCCTTGGAACCGGTCTTGAGTCTTTTATTGATGAAGAGCTTATCTGGTCGGAAATTGAGAAGGCCAGTAATCCCGAATCATCCCTCGTACGCGATGTGCTTCAAAAGGCCAGAGAACGCAAAGGACTCTCTCCCTTCGAAGCTGCAGTGCTGTTGAAGAACAGGGACCTTGATCTGGATAATGAAATTTTTCAGGCTGCAATCGAGGTAAAGAAAGGCATATACGGTAACAGACTGGTCGTTTTTGCTCCTCTTTACATTTCCAACGAATGCGCAAACCAGTGCGAGTACTGCGGCTTTAACGCCCGGAATCTGGAACTGGATCGCAGAACATTGAGCCCGGAGGAAATTCGCCGTGAAGTTGAGGTCCTTGAAGATCTCGGACACAAGCGGCTCCTTCTGGTCTACGGCGAGCATCCCAAGTATGATGCCGCTTGGATCGCGGGCACCGTTCGTGAAGTATATTCGGTTACGTCCCGCAAGAGCGGCGAAATCCGCAGGGTCAACATCAACTGTGCTCCCCTTGATGTGGAAGGATTCCGTAAGCTGCACGAAGTCGGCATAGGAACCTATCAGTGTTTCCACGAGACCTATCATCAGGAAACGTACCGTAAATATCATACCGGCGGCCGTAAGACTGATTATCTCTGGCGTCTTTACGCCATGCACCGGGCAATGGAAGCGGGTATTGATGACGTGGGCATGGGCGCTCTCTTCGGCCTGTTCGACCCGATCTTTGAGGTCATGGGTCTGCTTTATCATGCCAGGCAGCTTGAAAATGACTGCGGTGTTGGACCTCACACCATATCTTTCCCGAGAATTGAACCGGCACAGGGATCGGAGCTGGCATTTAATCCTCCTTATCTGTCTTCCAACCATGACTTCAAGAAAATCGTTGCCGTGCTCCGGTTGGCTGTTCCTTATACCGGGCTGATTCTCACTACCCGCGAGAATGCCGCTTTCCGCAAGGAACTTCTTGAGGTTGGTGTCTCCCAGCTTTCCGGTGGTTCGCGCACTTATCCCGGAGCCTACAGCGATCCTGAGTACGATCGTCCTGATGTTCAGCAGTTCTGCATCGGGGACAGCCGTTCCCTTGATGAAACCATCCGCTCCGTTGCTGGTGAACATGGCTATGTTCCGTCGTGGTGTACTGCCTGTTACCGTCTGGGACGCACCGGCGAGCATTTTATGGAGTTGGCCAAGACCGGTTTCATCCAGAAATTCTGCCTCCCTAACGGACTGCTTACTTTCAAGGAATATCTTGAGGATTACGCCTCCGATGAAACGAAACTGGTAGGCGAAGAACTGATCAGAAAAGAGCTGGAAAACTACTCTGATCCCGAGCGTCGCAAACTTCTGACCGATCGTCTTGCCCGTATGGAGAAAGGCGAACGCGATCTGTATCTGTAATGAATTCCGGAGGAAACATGTCTGAATCCGGAAAAGCTGCTTTCCGTATTGAGAGGGATTGTCTGGGTGAAATGGAAATTCCGGCGGATGCGTACTACGGCATCCATACCAGGCGTGCCATGCTCAACTTTCCTCTTTCGGGCCTGCGTATGCACGCCCGCTTTATCCGCGCTTTTGCGCAGGTCAAGGAAGCCTGCGCCGCAGTCAATGTTGAACTGAGTTTTATGGAGGAGCGGATAGGAAAGGCAGTAATTACCGCGTGCAGGGATGTTTCCTCCGGTTTATTGGACGATAGTCTTACGGTTGACCCGTATCAAGGCGGGGCCGGAACCTCCGCAAATATGAATATCAATGAAGTCATCGCCAACAGGGCCATTGAACTTCTCGGTGGACAGCTTGGTGATTACGCTCTGGTGCACCCTGTGCATCACGTGAACATGCATCAGTCCACCAACGATGTGTTTCCTACCGCATTGAAGGTGGCAGCGCTTGGAATGCTGACCGACCTTGAAAAAGAAGTTTCGCTGCTTCAGGGAGAGTTGCAGAAGAAGGAAAGCGAATTTTCCGAGGTGGTAAAGGTGGGCCGGACCCAGCTGATGGATGCCGTACCCATGACTCTGGGAATGACTTTCGGGGCATTCGCAGAGGCCGTATCGCGGGATCGCTGGAGAATTTTCAAATGTCGGGAACGGATAAAGAAGGTCAATCTCGGTGGAACTGCCATTGGAACAGGGCTTGGAGCACCGCGTGCTTACGTGTTGCGGGTTGCGGCTGAACTCAAGAACATATCCGGGCTGCCTGTTTCAAGGGCGGAAAACCTGATTGACGCCACCCAGAATGTTGATTCGCTGGTGGAAGTTTCCGGCATGCTGAAATCCTACGCCGTCAATCTCATGAAAATATCCAACGATCTGCGTCTGCTGGGCAGCGGTCCTCAGACGGCATTTGGCGAGATCGGACTGCCGGCGCTTCAGGCCGGTTCATCCATTATGGCCGGCAAGATTAATCCGGTAATGCCGGAGGCGGTAGCGCAGGTCTCCCTTCAGGTTATGGGGAACGATCAGGTAATTACCCTTGCCGCGTCCATGGGGCAGTTGGAGCTTAATCAGTTCATGCCGCTGCTTGCCCAGAATCTGCTGGGGTCCCTGAGCCTGCTGGTCAATGCGACCCGCAGTTTTGCCCGTAACTGCGTTCAGGGAATAGTTGCCGATGCTCAGAGATGCCGGGATCATGTGGAATCAAGTGCCGCACTTGCAACGGTTCTTGTCCCGTTTCTTGGATATGAGACCGTGGAAACAATCCTCGAAGGTTGCCGCAAGAGCGGACGTTCCCTGCGGGAGGAGGTTGTGTTTAGGGGGATTACCGATCAGGACGAGGTTGATAAAATTCTATCCCCGCAACGGCTCTGCAAGCAGGGCTTTACTCCGGATGAAATGGACAGGTTCAAGTCGTAATGAAGTTTGTGTGCGGAGTAGGGGAGCTGGGGTTTCCCGCATTGTTTGCCGGGGCCAGGCGCAGGATAATTCTCCATGCTGCAGTCTACGGTCCTTTTGCCGAGTCTGAGCCGCACCGTAGCGGGTTGGAGGAGGCTTTGGCACGTAGTTCTTTTGGCAGGCTTGATGTGCTTGCCTTGCTGCCCGGAGGAAATGAGCCTTGGAGAATTCCTTTTCTTGAAGTTCTCCGGTCCGGTATTCCCCGGCAGGATGTTGAGGCTGAAATTGTCCGTTCGGCTGAATTTCTGATGGATCTGTCGAGGCGTTATCCCGGAAAGGTGCGTGTCCATTTTACCTCAGTGCTTCCTTGTTTCCCTGTAGTCATTGTTGATGATGAGATCTGCTTCGGTCAGTATTCCCATGCCTCTGTCCCGGCTCCCGGAGGTTTCTGGGGACGTGTTTCTGCTGATGTTGAGAGGCTTCTTGGGTGGGCTGAAGAAGGGCGTATTCCTGCGCAGGCACAGGCGGAGGCTGCTGCTGCCTATAGGCTGGTGAGTGAATGTGTTGTGGCCATGAAAAGCGGAATTCCGCCTAAGGATATATAAAATGTCGGTGATCGGGCGCGATGAAATTATGTTTTACCTGAACGGCGGAAATGATGAAGAACTGTACTCTTCAGCCGACAGAGTCAGGGAGTGTAGTTTCGGCAGGGAAGTCTATCTCAGGGCTATCGTAGAATTTTCAAATGTCTGTATCAAGCGCTGCCGTTACTGCGGACTGCGTGCTCCGAATACAAATGTGACCCGTTATAGGCTGGATGCGGATACTATCGTCGAAGCGGCCGGTTTTGCTGCCGAAGCTGGGGCGAGAACGATTGTTCTGCAGTCGGGGGATGATCTTGGATATTCCGCTCTGCAGATTGCCGATATTGTCCGAAGGATCAAGGCCGAGCATGATGTGGCTGTAACCCTTTCGCTCGGGGATCGCAGTGTTGCGGAGTATGAGCACTGGTTCCATTGCGGTGCTGATCGTTGCCTCCTGAAGCTTGAAACTACGGATTCCGGAATTTATGAGCATATCCGAAACGGTGAAAAATTGCAGGATCGGCTTGAGCTGCTGCGGGCCATGCAGGAAATCGGTTACGAGGTCGGGTCCGGTATCATAATAGGTCTTCCGGGTTACAGCATCGAACAGCTTGCCGAAGACCTGATTTTCCTGACCGGACTAGAGCTGGACATGATTGCCGCCGGGCCTTTTGTTCCCCATCCGCAGACACCGTTTGCAGATGCTTCGGCAGGAGACATAGATATTTCCTACCGGTTTACGGCTCTTGCAAGGCTGCTCAATTCGCAGGCCAATATCCCGGCAACATCGGCACTGGATTCCTTTGATGGGGACGGACGGGCAAATGGACTGTTGCGAGGCTGCAACGTTATAATGCCGTCTGTTACCCCTTCTTCCAACCGCAGGGACTATAATATTTATCCAGGCAAGAATTCCGTTTCAGTCGATGAAACGGATTCCATTTTTTATGCAGAAGAGTTGATACGCTCTCTTAATTTCGTTCCTTCAGCATCCAAAGGGTCTTCAAGGAGAACACATTATGTCTAACAAGGCTCCCCGCGGCGTACGGATGGTGATTACGCTGGTCGGCAAGCGAAATGCCGGTAAGTCTTCACTGATAAACGCCATTGCCGGGCAGGAGGTGGCGATTGTTTCGGACCATCCGGGCACAACTACAGACCCGGTTGCCAAGCCTTACGAACTGCTTCCGCTCGGCCCGGTGACTTTTTACGACACCGCCGGACTTGATGATTCCGGGGAGGTCGGAGAGCTTCGTGTGAAGGCTACCAACAGGGTCCTTAACCGTACCGACCTTGCTTTGGTTGTGGTGGATGAAGAAGGACTTACCGATCACGAAACAGGTATCATTGAAAAGCTCAGACAGATGGATATTCCGTTCATGGTTGTTTTCAACAAGAACGACCTGCGTGAACCCACCGAAACAGATATGAGCTACTGTCGCAACAGTGGGATACCTTTTTACCGGGTTTCCGTTCTTGAATCCTGTTCGGTGAGCGCGCTGAAAGAAGCCATAATAGATCAGGCTCCTGAGGAAATGAAAAGTGACCCGGTTCTTGCCGGAGATCTTTTCGGCGAAGGGGACTGGGTTGTCTGCGTTGTTCCAATCGATCTTGCCGCTCCCAAAGGACGGTTGATTCTGCCGCAGGTTCAGGTTCTGCGTGAGATTCTGGACTGTGATGCTGTCGGAGTCACAGTAAAGGAAAAGGAGATCGAGGAAACTCTGGCCTCACTGAAACGCAAACCAGCGCTTGTCATTACCGATTCTCAGGTGGTGCTGAGTGTTTCCGGGGATGTGCCGGATGATATTCCGCTGACAACTTTTTCAACCCTCTTTGCCCGCTACAAAGGGGATCTGCCCAGCCTTGTCAAAGGAGCTGAGGCTATCGAAAGCCTTGAGGACGGTGATACGGTCCTTATAGGTGAAGCCTGTTCACATCATCCCGTTGCTGATGATATAGGGCAGGTCAAGATTCCGCGCTGGATAAGGCAGTACACCGGCAAGGATATTAATTTTGTGATGTATTCCGGGCATGATTTTCCGGAGGATCTCGAACGGTTCAAATTGGTAATTCATTGCGGGGCCTGCATGCTTAACAGAAGCGAGATGCTTCGCCGCATCAGGGAATGCCACCGTAACGGAATTCCTGTGACAAACTACGGAGTGGCAATTTCCAAGGTTCAGGGAGTGCTGGATCGGGTTGTGCGTCCGTTTAAATTATAGAAGTATTTTATCATAATTAACAGCCTGTTAAACGTGCGGAATCATCCTGTCTTGGGATGGTTCCGTTTTTTTATATTGGCACGAAAGTTCGAAATATTTCAGTTTATCTGGGTGTTGGAAAACGAAAATGCCGGTGTTTCAAATAAGGAGAGATGTCTATCGTAAACAGGGTTCATGGTAAGATTATTTCTAGAGCGCAAGGATAAGTCTTTGAGGCCAGAAACCATTCAGCCTGTTATGAGGGAGTTCCCTCAGGCCCGATAGCGGGGATCGGCCGCTATCGGGCCTGCGTCGGCTCTACAGGGAGGCTAGAACTGCCGTGGGAGTAAAAAAACAGTTTGCCTTGAGGATGAAGGTAGTTCTCTTTTTTATTGAGAAAGCGGAAAACACGGGAGGTAGGGAGCGCTTTCCAGTCAAGGTTCCGTTTTTCTGAAATGGATGATAGAGTTGTTGGTGTTACTAGTCAAGAAAAAATATTACTATGGCTGTACATAGTTTTAAAAAGCGATCTAAATATGATGAAGAGTGTTTGCAAAAGTCGTCCATGTTTGATGACTGGTGTCTTGCATAGGGATAGTTCAAGGACAATGTCGCGTTGTATTTGATAAGATCCTTCTTCCTGGCTGAGTATGTCTAAGCCCGTTTCTTAATATTAGTGAGCGAAGAAGAATTGCCACGGCATAGAATAATAGTCTTTGCCTGAATGGTCAGCAGGGAGTAACGTTCTATAACTGGCCGTAGTTGTGCCAAAACTCTGTTGGTTGACTGAATTGTATTCTTTCCGGGATTCTTAATTTTATAATATGTAATCAAGGATTGCGATAATGCGGAAAAGGTTGAGAAAGAAGAAAAGACTTGGCGAATTCAGGGAAATGATATGTTACGTTGGTTTACATTTCACAAATAGTCTTGAAACTCAGGTCGGGGAAGGCTTTATCGATAGATTTATTGAGGAAGCCATTGAGGAGAATAAACTCGCTTTCGGCGGTGGAGGGCAGGCATATAAGTATGAAGGTTCTGTGACAGCCATGGCCTACAGAGGATCGGTTTCTGAAGCCCAAAGATCGGCTGTTGAGCAGTGGCTGATCAAAGAGCCTGAAGTGGTAGAGTATTATATTACACCGCTGTTTGATGCGTGGTATGTTGATTTGGACAGTGTTAAAGAAAACTGGGTAAAGAAATCCTGAGTTAAAAGACAAGTTATAAAATTAAATGCAGGAATATCTGCAGCTGTTAAAAATAAAGGGCACTCAGAGTGCCCTTTATTTTTATATTGCGATGGTATTTATCCTTACTCTTTGACCGACCCGGCAAGAAGGCCGCGGATGAAGTAGCGTCCGAGGAAAATGTAGATCATCAGAACCGGGACCGCGGCCATGATGGAGCCCGCCATTGGCAGGTTCCAGCTTACGGCCTGACCACCAGCCAACTGGGCCAGCCCGACGGTGATCGGGTTGTCTTCGTGGCGGGTAAGGCAGATACCCCAGAGGAACTCGTTCCAGATCTGGGTTACCTGCCACAGGCTGGTTACAACAAAGCCCGGAATGGACAGCGGGAAGACAATGCGGGTGTAGATGGAGAAGAACCCGGCTCCGTCAAGCCGTGCCGATTCAATCAGGGCCGTGGGAATTTGTGCATAGAAGTTGCGGAAAATAAGCGAGGTAATGGGCAGCCCGTAAACCACGTGGGCCAGTATCAGGCCCGGAAGTCCGCCGTACAGGTTCATGGCCCGCAGGGTCTGGAACAGCGGGATCAGGATTACCTGATAGGGAATGAACATTCCGAAAAGGAACAGGGTGAAGATAAGCTCACTGCCTTTGAATTTCCATTTTGAAAAGACATAGCCGTTAAGAGATCCGAGTACGGTTGAAAGGATAGTTGCGCAGACCGTAAGAATCAGCGAGCTCACGATGTTCGGCTTCAGAAGGCTCAGTGCATCAGAAAAGCTTGACCAGTGGAACTTATCAGGCAGTTCCCATGCAGTGGGCAGGCTTATGTCTGCCGGTGGCTTGAGGGCTGTGACAAGTGCCATATACGCGGGCATTAGAAAGAACAGGGCCAGCAGTATGAGGGTCCCGTAAAGCAGGATGGAGCCGGGAGTGATTCCGCCGGATTTGTTGGTTACAGCTGTGCTCATGTTGCTAACCTCTGGTCCTTTGCTTGTACTGACTGATCACGTAGGGGACGATGAATGTCCCTGCCACAAGGAAGAGCACGATTGCAATGGCCGCACCGCGGGCAAAGTCGTTGGCCCGGAAGGTGGTCATATACATGTTGAGTGCCGGGTGCCCTGTCTGGGCATTGTCCGGGCCGGTCATGGCGAAAATTATGTCGAACATCTTGAGTGAGATATGCGAGAGGATGATGACCGCACTGATGGTGATGGGTTTGAGCATGGGAATGGCTACGTGGCGGTAGTAGGCGACGGTGTCAGCTCCGTCGAGCATTGCGGCATCGCGCAGATCCTGAGATATGCCGTTAAAGCCTGCAAGATACAGGGCCATTGTGTATCCGGCATACTGCCAGACCGTTGCGATGATGATACCCAGGGTGGCGAGGTTGAACCCGTGCATTTCTTCCATGAACAGTGCCTGCGGGATGAGGCTGCTGCCTAGCCATGCAAAAGCGCCGATTACTACCCCCGGGGCTAGCCAGCGTTTCATTGCCCGTTGGGGATTGTTTTTGAGCAGGAACAGCCCGACCAGAATAAGGATGAAGGCTGCAATGTAGATGATTATCTGGAACAGGTTCTGCCAGTTGAATTCAAGAATTGCCTTGGGTGATGACGTCCACTGGAAATTAAGGGCCTTGAATCCGAAATAGGTCGGGAGCACGTTGACGCCGCCCTGCGGGGCAAGAAGCCAGCGCCAGATGGTTCCTGAAACTATGAATGAAAGGGACATGGGGTAAAGGAAGATTGTGCGCAGCAGGTCTTCACCTTTGGGCTTCTGGTCCAGCAGGATGGCGATGAACATGCCCAGCCCGATGGCCCCGGCAAGCAGCATTATTGAGTAGTACACCGCGTTGACGAGATCCTGCCTGAAGCCCGCGGAAAGGAATCCGGTAAACAGGTCCGTATAGTTGTCGAGTCCTACGAAGTTCATTTGAGGATTAAGGGCCAGTGACCCCATTCCGCCCCAGTCGGTCATAGAAATCCAGATGGTGTTGCCGATGAACCCGTAGACGAATACGGCGATCAGTATAATTGATGGCAGAAGCGTAAAAAACGCCTTGAGTCTGTCCCGTGAAGCTTCCCGCATAAACCGCCCCTTTCTAAGAGCCGCGCCGCCTTAAGCGGCGCGGCTTTTTCTTTCTGTTGGCCTAAGGGGATCAAGCCCCTGAAGCCTTCTCTTTCATTAGTCCGCCTGTCGGTCTATTTGCCGATCTGGGCTTTGTCTGCAAGCTGCTGGCAAGCCTTGGCTACGGCGTTGGCGTTTTTGGTCTTCAGGAACATTTCCATGACCTGAGAGAATCCGCCCATGAAGGTTTCGTTGGCGGCAACACCGTGTGCCAGAGAACCTACAACGCGGTCCTTGCTGAAGTCCTTGGCTGCGGACTGCAGGTAGGCGTTGTACTTGCTCAGGTCGGAGTCCTTGCGTGCGGAGATGGAGCCCTTGAGGGGGTTGAATGCATCACTGCCTTCCTTGGAACCCAGAATCTCGAGCCACGCAATGGCGTTGTCCCGGTTGGGTGCACCCTTGGGCAGGCCGAAGGAGTCGGCGAGGAACATGAATTCGCCATCACTGTCAGGAGAAGCTGCCCAGCCGAAATCGGTGCCGGGAGCCATCTTCTTGGTGGTGACCATGTAGCCTGCGGCCCAGTCGCCCATTATGTTGAAGGCGGCGCGTCCGTCGATAACCATGTCGGTGGCCTGCTGCCAGGACAGGGAAGGAGCGTCGGTGTTGGTGTACTGGAGGATCTTGCCGAAGAGTTCCCATGCCTTTACTACTTCAGGGCTGTCGAATCTCAGCTTGCCGGCCCAGAGGGCATCCCAGTTGTCTGGGCCCATGGAGGCAAGTGCAACGGATTCCCAGAGGTGGTTGGCGGTCCAGTTCTGGGCCAGTGCCAGGGGCACGATGCCTTCCTTCTGGAGTTTGGGAGCGATTTTCAGGAAATCATCCCAGGTCTTGGGTGCTTCAACGCCCCATTTCTTGAGGTTGGCAGGGATGTACCACATTACGTTGGAACGGTGGATGTTTACCGGCACGGACCAGATGCCCTTGTCGGTACCGATGAGCTTGACCAGCCCTTCGGGGAAAGCGTCCATCCAGCCCTGATCCTTGAACAGGAAGGTAAGGTCTTCCATACGGTCAGCCTTTACCCAGGTACCGATGAGTTCCTGACCTGCGTGAACCTGAAAGCTGTCCGGAGGCTCGTTACCGAGCATGCGGGTCTTCAGAACGGCCTTGGCGTTAACGCCGGAACCGCCGGTAACGGTAGCGTCGATAACTTTTACATTGGGATTTTTGGCTTTGTACTGCTTGATCAGGGCCTGCAGAGCCGGGCCTTCGTCACCGGCCCACCAGGAAAAGATTTCGAGATCGCCGCTGAGTTCTTTGGCCATGGAGACCTGCGGAACAGCCAGCATCAAAGCTGCGGCAACCACCAGACACAACTTCGCCATTTTTTTCATGGATTCCTCCTAAAAAGTTAAGAAAACAAACAACATCCAAACTTATAACCGTAATCGCTTATAATTGTCGCCTTACCGGGAAACCCTAGTAAAGCGCCTCTTTTGTTTCCGGGTCGAAGAGCACCATGCGGTCGAATTCGAATCCGATGGGAACCGTTTCTCCGGGGTGGGCAACAATGCGTCCTTCAACCTCGGCGATCAGTTCGTTTTCACCGTCAATGATGATTTCAAGCAGAGAGTGGGCTCCAAGTATTTCCGAAACCACGACCTCTCCGCTGCACCACCAGTCCTTTTGCAGCCGTTCTATATTCTGGCCCATCTTGATGGAGTCGGGGCGTATTCCGGCCAGAACCTGGTCTCCGTTCCTAAGGTTCGGACCCTGATGATCCTGCACAGGAAATCTGGTTTTGCCGATGACCGCGAACCTTTTGCCGTCGATTACCTCAATGACGCCTTCGAGTATGTTCATGGGAGGGTTGCCAATGAATCGGGCCACAAAGACATTGCTTGGTTTTTCAAAAACTTCCACCGGACTTCCGACCTGCTGGATGTATCCGTCCTTGAGGATGACAATGCGGTCGGCAAGGGTCATGGCCTCTATCTGGTCATGGGTCACGTAGATGGTGGTGGTCTTGAGCTGCATATGCATCTTGCGCAGTTCCATGCGCATTTGCGTTCTCAATTGTGCGTCAAGGTTGGAAAGAGGTTCGTCGAAAAGGAATACGTCCGGGTTGCGTACCATGGCCCGGCCCATTGCCACGCGCTGACGCTGTCCGCCCGACAGTTCCGACGGTTTGCGCTGGAGATACGGTTCCAGCTCCAGGATTTTGGCGACATCCAGAACCCTTCTGTCGGTTTCTTCCTTGCTTTTCTTATGCATTTTCAGGGAGAACCCCATGTTCTCGCTTACAGTCATGTGCGGGTAGAGGGCGTAGTTCTGGAAAACCATGGCCACATTGCGGTCCTTGGGGGATACGTTGGTAACGATCCTGTCGCCGATGCTTATGTCGCCGTCGCTTATATCTTCCAGCCCGGCGACCATGCGCAGCAGGGTGGATTTCCCGCAACCGGAAGGGCCGACGAGAACAATGAACTCGTTATCCTTGACGGAGAGGTCCACCCCGTGAATGACCTCCACTGATCCATAACGCTTGACCACACTCTTAAGTTCTACGTTTGCCATGTCTCTCTCGCCTTGATCGGTTTTGGCTCCGGCCTAAATGTGTCGGAACCTGTACTCTGTTGAATGCATGTAAGTCGCTCCGGGATGCAGGATCACGGAGGGAAATTCCTTTCTGTTTGGTGCGTCCGGATAACCGTGAGGTTCGATGCAGAACCCTGCGCGAGGTCCGTAAACGCATCCTTTTTTGCCGACAGTACCGGGCTCAATTCCGTCGCCGGAATAAAACTGCAGTCCAGGCTGGGTCGTGGAAATTTCAAGCTCAAGCCCGCTTGATTTACAGCTGATTAATGCAGCCACCGACATTTCTCCGCTTACTTTATCCAGAATATAGTACCTGTCATGTTGTGCCGGATTATCCGGATCACTCCCATCCATAGGTGCCGGAACTGTGAAATCCCCGGGAGTTCCGTGTACATCCGTAATTGTCCCCGTGGGGATGAGTTCTGCATCCAGTTCAAGCGTATTGCAGGAATGAATGGTCAGTTCGTGTCCGCTAAGATTATTTCCACCGCCCTTAAGGTTGAAGTACGGGTGCGCGGTCAGGCTAACCGGGCAGGGCCTGTCGGTTTCGGCCAGATAGTCGATTCGCAGCCCGTCTTCGAACATGGTATAGATTACTTCGACCAGCAGGTTTCCCGGATATCCGCCTTCTCCGTCCGGGCTGGAATATGTCAGGCGGATTGCCGGTCGATCTTCATCTTCAGATACATCAGCCGACCAGATTCTGGTTCCCAGGCCGCTTTGACCGCCATGAAGGGTGTTCTCTCCTTCATTCTTTTCCAAATGGTATTCAGTGCCGTCCAGTCTAAAGGATGCCCCTGAAATCCTGTTGGCTGTCCTGCCTACGGTAATACCCGAATATGTTTTGTCCGTAACATAATTTTCAAATCGTTCATATCCCAGAACCACATCAACGGCTGAATCTTTCACGGGAATTTTCAGAGCAGTCAGTGCTGCTCCGAAAGTGGAGATTTCTGCTTCAAGACCTGCCCGGTTGCGGAGAGTGTAGAGGAATACTTCGCTCCCGTCGGCAGTCCTGCCCCATTGCTTTTTCGAAACGCTCACATATCCTCCTTCTTCCGGCTGGAGCCGCGGATGAGCAGTTCGGTTTCAAGGGTTACGGTTTCCGGGGCGAAATTTTCATCATCGCTGTTCAGTTGCTTGAAAAGGAGTGTCGCGGCAGTTCTGCCCATTTCGAACGCAGGTTGGGATATAGTGGTCAGGGCCGGTTCAACGAGGGCTGATTCAGGGGAACCTGAGAATCCGGCAAGGGCTATATCGTCGGGAACACGTAAGCCTGCCTCGCGAAAACGAATAAAGGCCCCGATCGCGACCGGGTCGTTGATGGCGAGAATTGCGTCCGGCGGATTCTGCATGGAAAGGAAAATTTCCGCTCCTATGCGTCCATCCTCCTCCCGGCATCCGCCGGTACCGGTATGGAGTTCGGGATAAAAGGGAATGCCGTGGTTCTTGAGGGCCTGAAGGTAGCCGTTGAAGCGCAGTTTGTTGAGGGCAATCCCCTCCTTTCCGGCAAGAAATCCGATCCGCTTGTATCCGCAGTCGATAAGGTGGCTGGTTGCACGGTAGGCAGCACGGAAATCATCAATGATGACCTTGCTGGTGTTCAGTTCTTCCACAATCCGGTCGAACTGGACGAGCGGTATGCCCTGACGCATGACAGCTTTCATGTGATCGCTGCTTGTTGTTTCCAGTGATATGGCCATGATAAGTCCGGCTACCCGGTTGGCTGCCAGAGCTTTGGTCGTCATCATCTCTCGGCGCAGGGTCTCGTTGGACTGGCATACTATGATGATATAGCCGGCATCGTAGGCGACTTCCTCAATGCCGCTGATTACCGTTGCAAAAAAATTGTGCTTAATTTCAGGGACAATGACCCCGATGGTGTTGCTGCGCTGCTTCTTCAGGCTCTGGGCTATCGGGTTTGGCTGGTAGCCGTATTTTTCCGATGCCTCCATGACAATCCGTTTGGTTTTGTCGCTGATGTCCGGGTGGTCATGCAGAGCTCGTGATACGGTGGAAGGTGAAATTCCGAGCTTGCGGGCTAGGTCTTTGAGGGTAATCTGGGCCACGTTCAGCTACCTTTCTTCCCGTTTCTGCCGATAGTCAGGAATTCGTTCCCCGGTTGGCGAATTTCCAGCTCGATGAGAGAACCTGCGCCGAAAAGTTTTTCCATGGTTGTTTTGTATTTATTAAAGCATGAGTCATGTACGTAGGCCTGAATTGTTCCGGCGAATCCTCCCCCGTGAACTCTCGCTATGCCCTTTGATTCAAGTATTAGTTCTGTAAGGTGCAGGGCAAGGGGGATAGGTTGTTCGGAGGGATCGGTGGTGCTGTAACAGTTCTGCAACAGGTGGCTGGATGAATTTCCTGATTCGGAAACAAGCCTCAAAAATCCCGGCATGTCGCCTTTCTGCAGTGTGGCCGCCTGTTGAACTGCCCGGTGATCTTCTCCGATAAAATGGAGCAGTCTGAGAACTGCCCGGTCTCCGACCTGCTTTCGGATAAGCTCTACTTTACCGAGCACTTGGCTGGCGGAAATCCCCCGTGCCTCGCTATGTCCAAGACAACGGGCTGCAGCAGTCATTTCAGCCGGAATGGCGGCGTAGTCCGGGGTCAGGTCTGCATGGCTTCCCCCGGTATCCACAACGCAGAGGCGGTAGCCGGTGCCGTAAAATCCATCCGAACAATCTGTCGGGGGAAACCCCGGTGATACCCGCGTTATCCCCGGATTATCAGGGTTGTTGAAGTCTATGCTCAGTATGCCTTCAAATGAACAGGCCATCTGGTCCATGAATCCGCAGGGCTTGCCGAAGTGGATGTTCTCGGATCGTTTGGCGATACGGGCTATGTCCAGTGCACCTACCTGTCCCCCATTGAAAAGAAAACTGAAAATTCTGCCGGTAAGAACCTCGAATGCCGCTGAGGAACTCAATCCGGTCCCGGCCGGGATCGTGCTGGACACGCAGCAGTTGAACCCGCCGGTCTTGAATCCAGCCTTACGGAATCCGTCGGCAACGCCACGAACTATGGCCTCGCTTGTGCCTTCTTCTTCCGGACGTGGAGAAGTATCAGAAAGGTCCACTATGATGGGCCTGTCGTAGTTTTCGGAAAGTATTGTCACCCGGTTGTCTCCGGTTGGGGAGAATACGGCCAGACAGTCCAGATTCACCGCAGCGGCAAGTACATGCCCGTGGTTGTGATCCGTATGGTTGCCGCCCATTTCAGTACGTCCCGGCGCACTGGCTATCCCTGCGTTTTCTGGATTGAAGGACGTTTCCATGCGTGTCAGCAGCCGATGCAAACGTTCTCTGGATTCATCAAGCCGGGCTCTGGAATGGATGAGACTCAATTCATGGTCGAATCCGTTTTGATCAAGGTGCGACCGCAGGTCGTAAATCGGATGCATGTTAGTCTTCCCGGTCTAGAAAATGGATTTCGGGCTGTTCGCGCAGGCGTTTTGCGCTCTGCTCGGCGGTGATGTCACGCTGGGGCATACCCATCATTTCGAAACCTACCATGAATTTTCTGACCGTGGCCGAGCGCAGCAGCGGAGGGTAGTAATGGATATGCCAGTGCCAGTGATCGCCATGCCGACCGTCTGTCGGACGCTGATGAATGCCCATGGAGTAGGGGAATGAGGTCTCGAAAAGGTTGTCGAAGCGTGTCCCCATACGCACAAGCGCCTCAGTAAGATCATCTTTCTGGATGTCCGTCATCTCAGTCATGGAGCCGAGGTGTTTCTTGGGAAGGAGCATGGTCTCAAAGGGCCACACAGCCCAGAAGGGGACCAGTGCGACAAAGGATTCGTTCTCAAAAATGATTCTTTCCCCGGATTCGACTTCCTTTTCAAGATAGGTGCAGAGCAGGCACTTTGCATTTTTCTGCTGAAATTCGAGCTGATGGGAATCTTCGGTTGCCGGGATGGTCGGTACAGAACGTGTCGCCCAGATCTGCCCGTGCGGATGCGGGTTGGAGCAGCCCATGATGTCGCCCCGGTTTTCGAATATCTGTACGTAGCCGATGTCTTCACGGTTTCCAAGTTCATGGTACTGCCCGCACCATGCATCAACTACTTTGCGCACACTCTGCGGTTTCATGCGTGATATGGTCAGATCATGACGCGGCGAGAAACATACTACCCGACAGATTCCGCTTTCAGGCTCAACCCGGAAGATCCCGCAGTCATCCGTTGAAGGTTCAACCGATTCAGCGAGCAGGGCTTGAAAGTCGTTGTCGAAGACAAAGACGTCTTCGTAGTCAGGATTAACACTGCCGGTATTGCGCGTGTTTCCGGGGCAGAGGTAACATTCTGGATCAAAGTCCGGCAGTTCAGCTCCGGTCGTTTTTTCCTGCCTTCCCTGCCATGGTCTTTTGGTTCGGTGCGGGGAAACAAGCACCCACTCCCCGATCAGGGGGTTGAACCTTTTATGCGGGTAGTCCTCAAGCTTGTTCTGCATGAATCTGATTCCGACTGAAGTTTTGAAATTTATGCAAACGAAACCGCAAACGTTTTCGATAGTATCTACGCAGTCGGTTATCTTGTCAATAAGGCAGGTTGGAAAAATGTGGTTGTCGATGAAGTCAGTGTGTCTTTTATGAAACAGCAGTCTGTAAAAAGTTTTAATTTATAACTGATTCAAAGTGTATCTTGCTGCTATAAGTGAAATCTACTACTATAATATGACATGTTGCCCAATTTTGAGAATATTGGTGAAATCAGGTTGTTGCAGCAACGGGAGGGTTTGTTTTGCTGTCCGGAAGAAAATTCAATTTGTCATTTATTGTCGGCTTGTTTGCGGTTTGTTCCATGTTGCTTGTTTCTTGCGGTGACAGGCAGACCTCAGCTAAAAAGGAGCTGCTGATTTACTGCGGAATAACCATGATTAAACCCATGGCTGAAATCGCTGCGATAATTGAAAAAGAATACGACTGCAAAATCTACATAACCAAAGGTGGGTCCGGAAATCTCCTTAAATCACTGAAGGCTAATCAGCTTGGGGACCTGTATCTTCCCGGCTCTGATTCGTACATCAAGACATGCGTCCAGGAGGGTCTAGTTACTGAAGCTGTTCATGTGGGCTACAACAAGGCTGCCATGATGACCCGTAAGGGCAACCCCCGAAATATTCCGGCAGCTCTTGAGAGTATGCTCGACCCCCGGTATTATGTTGTCATGGGAAACCCGGAAAGCGGCAGCATAGGGAGGGAAACCAAAAAGATTCTGGTTAAAAGGGGAATATTTGATCAGGCCGTTGAGAATGCAAAGCTGTTGACCACAGATTCGAAGGATCTGGTTCGGGTGTTAAGGGACAATGAGGCTGATCTGGTTATAAACTGGTATGCAACATCAACATGGCCTGAAAACCGGGATGCAGTTACGGTCCTGCCTATTGATGAAAAATATGCTCATAGAAACAAGTTGATGCTGGGGTTGCTCAAATTTTCAAAACACCCGGAAATTGCGAAGGCATTCATGAGTTATGCCGCTCTCGACAAGGGGCGGGAGATTTTTAATAAATACGGCCTCTATGATGTCAAATAGAAGATTTCAGACCCTGTTTGAGAAAACTGTAATCCGTAAGGTTCTGTATTTGAGCCTTACTTTTCTTTTTTCTTTTGTCGTTTTCATTGTGGTAGAGAATTATCGTTTCAACCAGCTTTCAAAATACCAGCATAGCATACAGAACCAGCAGGCCCGGGCTTCTCTGGGCAAAGCTGTATTGAACAGGTTGCTCATGATTGAGCTTGACCTGCGCAAGATAGTTGATTCCGAGGATGTCCGCAGTGTCGACCTTCTGCAAGGCATGATAAAGAATGACGTTAGCAGTATCTCAGATATTTTGAGCATACTGCATCACGGAGGTGTGTTTACAAATACCCTGCCGGCCAATTTTTATGAATTTGACCAGATTGAAGAACACATATCCTTCTCCAGGGGGAAGGATGATGGATACGTAGTTGAGGTTATTGATCTTACTCCTAAAATTATTGAGCTTGAGGAAGCTGTCGACGAAATAGCAGGCCGCAAAAAAATGCTGCTTGAGACTGGTGGCAGCAATGAAGACGGGCAGCCTTCTGATCACCTCCATGTCAGGTACATGAAGGTGGAGGCACTGATACTGAGGGCCAGAGAATCAGCCAGCAAGGTTTTTTATGAAACACAGAGGGAAATACTGCGGCTTTCTTCTCTGCAGGATAAAACTGTTCGGCAGATTTACATAGTCAGCTTAGCTCTGGTTGGCTCTACCTTAGTAATTTGTTTACTACTTTTTTTACGCATATTTACGAGTCTAAAAAATATTCTCAATGACCGGGAGCAGAAGGCCAGCAACCTTGAGGAGGCCAAACTGGCTATTGAGATCATCCTTGATTCAATACCTGTCGGAATTATTATTGTTAACGATAGAAAGGATATTGTCCGCGCAAATACGGAAGCTTTGAGACTGTTTGAAGCATCTGGACCCGATGAAATTTTAAACCGTAAGTGTAGCAATCTTTTTTGCCTGTCATCAGAGGAAGCCTGTCCTTTTGAAAACGAATTAAGCCCGACCCATGTCGCCGAGATCCGGATCAAGACCTGTAAGGGCCGGGAACTTACTGTTCTAAAAAATGCGACTAATATTTCTTTGGCTGGTGAAAGGCTTGTTTTGGAAGCCTTCATGGACATATCTCACCGACTGGAGATGGAAGACAGGCTGCATGAAGAACAGATGTATGCCAATGCCGTCCTGCAGGGGGTACAGGCCGGGGTTGTAGTCATTCATGCTGAAAGCCACACCATTGTTGATATGAATGAAGCTGCTGCAGCTGTTATCGGGGTGGATAGGGAAGAAGCCATCGGGGCTGTCTGCCACAAATATATCTGTCCTGCTGAGGTGGGACGTTGCCCCGTTACAGATCTGGAGCAGAAAGTCGATCATGCCGTACGACTGCTTGCAAACGGTAAGTCGGTTTTGAAAAGTGTAGTGCCTCTTTATCGAGGGGGAGAACTGTATCTTCTTGAAAACTTTGTGGACATAACGGACAGAGTAAAGATTGAGGATCAGCTGAAGAAAGCCCTCAAGGATGCAGACAGGGCCAGCCGGGCAAAAACTAAATTTCTGACCCGAATGGGCCATGAGCTGCGTGCCCCGCTGAACGCGGTTATCGGATTTTCTGATTTGCTGCTTGATGGAGCGGAACAATCACTCGGAACCAGGCAGATTGAACAGGTGGAGCATATAAAAGTTGCCGGTATGCATCTGATGCAGATGATTACCAAGGTGCTGGATTTTTCAAGGATTGAGTCCGGAAATCTTAGGATTAATATTGAATCAGTCAGCGTAGACAGAGTGGTTGAGGCGTGCAGAGAGCTTCTTGAGCAACAGGCCACCTTGAGCAGCGTTACGGTTAAGATCGAACCGTCAATCAAGAATCTTCCGCCTGTCAGGGCAGACCTTACTTACCTCAAGCAGGTTCTGCTCAGCATCATGTCCAATGCCGTAAAGTATAACAGGATAGGCGGCACAGTCTCAGTCCGTGGAGAGGTAACTGATAACGGTATGCTTGCGCTTATGGTTGAAGATACAGGAATCGGTATACCGGAAAAAAATCATGATGAAATTTTTAATCCGTTTACCCGTTTTGCAGGAAAGGAATCCAGCATTGAGGGTATTGGAGTCGGTCTTGCCGTATCAAGGCAGCTTATTGAATCAATGGACGGAAATATCCATATAGAGAGCAGCGAAGGTGTCGGGGCGTTGTTTACTGTGGAAATACCGGTTGCGAATTATTTGCCTGCAGCAGGGTAGACGCGAAAACCTGTATAACGGGCAATGATATCCGTAAACATAATTGTACTGATGTTTATGCTGATTATGCCCGTGAATGAAATATTGCTTTAAAAAACTGGATGAGAGTGGCTCATACTCAGTCGTCGTGTGTAGAAGTCTTGATACAGGATTAACGGCTGTAGAGTTTATAAAACCGTATTTTGGGGTTCCCATGAGACTATACTGGAAAGAAATCATTGGGAGCTCATGACTGTCCTTATCTCGCTTGTTGTGAATTATCTTATTCCGCTTTTTTCTCATTTTTCATGCCCTGTAGTGCACTAATTGAGCACATCCTGCCTGTCTCTTCCCCTCAAGGAAGGTGGTGTCACACATCCGCAATCATTTGATAACCGTGACTGACTCTTTTTTACGTTATCCTGACAGTTTATATCTATTCTTTGCATAAATTCCTTTTATATCAACATCTTGTGATAAGTAGCTGTATTCTCGAAAATAAGCAAAAAAGTTGCAATTTAATTTATTTCAGGACTAAACACTCATGAAAAACTGTGTTAAGGGGTAGGTATTCAAGTGCCATCTTTGCCTTTTCGGGGGGGTGCTTTTGTGGATAAGTGACTGTGTTTACATCTGTTTTTAACCGTAACGGGGAAGGTCCACATGACTACTGAAAACGAACTCCGCGAATTAGAGAACAGTTTCAAGGATATTCTGGACGGCGGTATTTCTGCCAAAGCAATGGCGGAACAGATTGAAAGGTTCAAAGTCGGTTTTCCCGCTACTCGTCTTGAAAGGGCCTGCACTCCCGGAGATGGGATTTACCAGATCAACGCAGAAGACCACGAAGCCTTGCTCGAAATTTATGAGGATGCTGCCGAAGAAGGACGTTTCTCCAAGTTTGTGCCTGCCTCAGGTGCAGCCACACGCATGTTCAAGCATCTTCTGGCCAAAATGAATCTTGAAAAGGACGGTGTGGAGCTTGGAGAAAAGGATGCTGAGTTGGTTCAGACTTTTATGGACAGCCTCCCTGTTTTTCCTTTTTATAATGATTTGAAAGACGTCATGGCTTCAGATGGCAGGGATCTTGAAGACTGTTACGCCATTGAGGATCATGTGACAATTCTTGAATATCTGCTTACCGACCGGGGACTGAACTATGCATCCCTTCCCAAGGGACTGATCCCGTTTCACAGCTATGAAGATGGCGGACGTACTCCTTTTGAAGAACATATTGCCGAGGCAGTTGAATATATAAGGTGCGGTAAAGGCAAGGCCCGCGTACATTTCACAGTGAGTCCGTCACACCGCGAAGCCATCCATTCCCATATTGAACAGGCCAGGGCAAAGTTTGCTGGGCATAAGCTTGATATATCCTTTTCAGAGCAGTGCCCAAAAACCGATACGATTGCCGTGGACATGGACAATAAGGCTTTCCGTACTTCCGATAACAAGATCCTGTTCCGCCCGGCCGGTCACGGTGCCCTGCTGGGCAACCTGTATAAAATGCGTGGCGATATTGTTTACTTGAAGAATATCGACAATGTTGTTCCTGACACCTTAAAGGGTGAGACTATTGAATACAAGAAGCTGCTCGGAGGTTTGCTGGTTCAGTTACAATCAGAGATATTTGAATGCATAAACATGCTGGAAGGGCGCAATTGCGGTGAATATGAAGTGGCAGCGGTTGCCCTGTTTGCCGTCACCCGGCTTGATATGCGGCTTCCGGAAGACTTCGGTATTCTTTCGCTTGAAGAAAAGATTGAAATGCTGCTGTCCCGGCTGTCCAGACCTGTCAGGATATGTGGCATGGTGCGTAATCAGGGCGAACCCGGCGGCGGTCCTTTCTGGGTTCGCGATGAAGACGGCGTTGCCACTGCCCAGATAGTTGAAAAGAGTCAGGTGGACATGGATGATCCTCAGCAGGCGGGAATTCTCAATTCAGCAACACATTTCAATCCTGTTGATCTGGTTTGCGGTGTTCGGAATCACCGCGGGGAACGTTACAATCTGCATGATTACGTTGATGCTGATACCGGGTTCATTTCCACCAAGTCGAAAGAAGGACGTAAGCTCAAGGCGATGGAACTGCCTGGCTTATGGAACGGATCCATGGCCGGCTGGATAACCAAGTTTGTGGAAGTCCCCCTGAGCACGTTTTCACCGGTAAAGACAGTAAACGATCTGCTCAAGGAAGATCATCGCGGTTAAAAGTTTTTAAATGAAAACAATAGTCCTGTCCTGTTGCAGGGCTTTGCTTCAAGGGCGGCCGGAATCTCATGCGGGATGTGGGATTTCGGCCTTTTCGTATGGTTGGAATGGCATAATTATTCTGATAAAAATGATATGGTTGAATTACTGAATGTTGATTTATGCATACGGTGTGAGTGGTGCTTTTTGATTGTCATTAATAGTTTGTGTTGATTAATATGTCAAAAACAGGTTAAATTTTAACATGATCATGTGAATTTGGTCCGGTGTTGGTATAATGTGTTTTGGATAGTTACTTCTGAGTTGGGGGGCGCAGTGAAAGAAGTTATTGCAATGCGAAAATTTGTCGCTCCGGAATTGATTTTCGGGGTGGGGTCATCCCTGCTGGCTGGCCAATACGCCGAGAATTTTGGAGTCCGTAAAGCTCTAATTGTAACAGACCCCGGAATTGTAAAGTGCAGTTGGGTCACGGCGGTTAAGAATAGTCTTGAAAAGTCCGGCGTGGAAACAGTGGTTTTCAGTGAGGTCTCGGAGAATCCTAGAGATGACGAGGTCATGCGGGGTACTGAAATCTACCATGAGAACGGGTGTGACTGCATAGTTGCTGTCGGTGGCGGCAGCCCGATGGATTGCGCCAAAGGGATTGGCATTGTTTCGACTAATAATGCACATATATTGTCTTTCGAAGGTGTTGATATGGTTGAAGTCCCCGGTCCACCACTAATATGTGTACCATCTACCGCCGGGAGTTCTGCGGATGTTTCCCAGTTTGCGATTATTACCGACACCAAGCGTGATGTTAAGATCAGTATTGTAAGCAAGGCCATGGTTCCCGACGCTGCCCTTATTGATCCTAAGCTGACAACGACCATGTCTGCTCAGCTTACCGCTGCGACCGGGCTGGATGCCTTGACCCATGCCATGGAAGCGTATGCCTCGAATGCCAACTCAGCCCTCACCGACCTTCTCGCCCTTGATGCCATCAAGCTTGTAAGGAAATATCTAGTCAAGGCTATCAAGGAACCACTCAATATTGAGTATCGCGGCCATGTAATGCTTGGCAGCATGCAGGCTGGGCTAGCCTTTTCGAACGCCATTCTCGGTGCTGTTCATGCCATGGCGCACAGCCTTGGCGGGCACCTTGACCTTCCGCACGGGGAGTGCAACGCCATACTCCTGCCTTATGTCGTAAGGGCGAATTTCCCTCATGCCACCGAACGGTATACTCATATTGCTGAGGCAATGGGTATTTATGTTGAAGGAAAAAGTGCCGAGCGCATTTGTGATGATCTGGTTGAAAGTATAGTCGACTTGCGGACCAAGGCTGGGATAGTTAAATCTTTACGGGATTTTGGGCTTGAAAAGGACGAGATTCCCAAACTGGCAGAACTGGCTCTTAAGGATGCATGCATGGTGACAAACCCTGTGGAATTCTCTCAGGAGGATGTAGAGAAAATCTATGAAGCGGCGTTCTAAGACGGACAATAATGAAAATGTTCGCAACAAGCTCATAGGGCTTGGCGAAAATTCCATGCGTAAAAGCTATTATCCTGAGCTTCGCGAAAGGATTAATGAGCTTGAGCGATTCAGGGCATTGGTTGAGCACGCCAACGATGCCTTGTTTGTTCTTGATGCCTTTTCATGGAGTTTTGCCGACATCAACAAGACTGCCTTGAATAAAACCGGATATTCTCGCGATGAACTTGTAGATAGTCCCCCGGAACTGGTCTTTCCGGAAGAAACATGTTTTCTGCTGCATGAAGTCCTGACCGATGACGAGGTTTACTCGTCATGGGAGAAGGAAGACGTTTCGATAACCGATCTTCTGTGCAGGGGAGGCTCTCGCATCCCGGTCGAGATGACCTTGAGGGTCCATTTTGTTGGCGGTCGGCTGTATATAGTCATGGTGGCCCGCGATGTCCGCCGCAGGCTTGCAGATCAACGGGAATTGCGCAGGGCGCGCAACTATCTTGGGAATGTGATTGATTCCATGCAGTCGATTCTGGTCGGCGTGGATGACAAAGGAAACGTTGTTTTATGGAATGCGCATGCCGCCAATGAAACAGGTATTCCTGCAGGTGAAGCCGAAGGTCAGTATGTTTTTGACATGATGCCGGAGTTGAGGCGTTTTTATCGGCTCATTTCCAACACAATAAAGGGTGATCTGGATGGCGGAACCGAGATTTTTCACGTTGAGCGGGGCAGAGGGACGGTCTTTTTTGAAATAGTGGTATTCCCGTTCAAGGCTGATGAGGAATCCGGAGCTGTTATCCGTATTGATGATATTACCGCCCGTACGCGCATGGAAGAAGTCATGGTTCAGACCGAGAAGATGATGACTGTGGGTGGTCTTGCAGCAGGTATGGCCCACGAAATCAACAATCCTCTCGGAGGAATTCTTCAGGGCGTACAGAATATTCAGCGGCGCATTTCCGGTGATCTCAGTAAGAATATTGCTGTTGCGGAAGAATTGGGCATTCAGTTTGAGAAGCTTCACCAGTATTGCGAAATACGGGGTATTAACCAGAAGCTTGATTCCGTAAAGCAGATGGGAGAAAGAGCTGCCCGAATTGTTTCCAATATGCTGCAGTTCAGTCGTCAGTCCGGGGGCGAGAAGACGTGCGCAAATATTGTAAACGTTGTCGAAACAGCCATAGACCTTTCTTTCAGCGGATATGATATTTATCGTAAGTCAGGAGATAAGGGTATTGAGATAATTCGTGATTTTGACAACTCCATACCCGAGATCCTTTGTTCGCCTTCTGAAATTGAGCAGGTGTTGATCAATCTGATCAAGAATTCTGTTCAGGCTATCTATTATGATTTGGGTAACGGAAACGGACGCAGAGGTGTAATTACCGTCCGGCTGAAACCAGAAGAAGATTATGTAAGGCTGGAAATTGAAGATAACGGCCCGGGAATGGACGCTGAAACCAGAAGAAATGCCCTTGAGCCGTTTTTTACCACCAAACCGGCCGGGGAAGGAACCGGGCTTGGTCTCTTTGTCTCCTATTTCATAATCACCCAGAAGCATAAAGGGGTTTTTGATATTGAAACAAGCCCAGGTAAGGGGATGAAGGTTGTGATTAAACTTCCGGCGATATACCACTGTAACGGCAACAATGGATGCCAGATCTCACCCTCCTGATACTTGTTTTTTTCCATGATAGCATAATAGTATGCTAGCCATCTATTTTCTTCCTAAAATTAAATATCACGAACTGTGCATAGTAATTTTGTATTGTAATAGTTCATTGCGACTGTCGAGTTAATTTTCAGGCAGTCCGTACTTTCTCTGAAGTTTTGAAATGATTCCGCTGTCCCGCATCTCGGCCAACCCCTTATTAATTTTATTGATGATCAGTTTTGTTTTCTCGTTCTTGTTTCCGAATATATAAAAACGCAGGGGATTCATTTCCGGAATAGCTGTGAAGCTTATTCCCTTCATGCTGTAGTTGTTCATCCTGGCATTGGAGAAGAGAATCTGTTTGAAAGCTATACCAAGTTCGAAGCGGTCATATCTAAGCATGGCAACCATGCCTTTCATATTGGCTGCACGATGCTGAACGCTAGATTCAGGAAATGGATACATACTGTAATTCAGGCTTGTAATTCCGCCGAGAGTGTACTTCCCTATTTCCGAGCTGTCTTGCAGCATCAGTCCGTTGGGATAGTTTTTAGTCAGGTAGAAGAACACATTATCCAGTTGATATACCTCATCAGAAAACATGTATTTCTGCAGACGTTTTGAATCGCGGCTTCCATCAAGGACCAGGTCCAGCTGACTGTGGTCGAGCATCTTGAGGCATCTCTTCCACGGTAGGACCATGAATTTAACCTGATCATTGCTGTCCTGAAAAATCTGTTTCAAAATATCAACTGTAAAACCTTTGAGGGTGTCCGGTGCATCGGGAGTTGTGTAACAATACGGCGTCCAGTAGCCGGTTCCGCCGACAAGTATGTCCGCTGCCATGGTTGAAGTGGGAAATATGGAGAGAGTAAGCAGAATTGTTATGGCAAAATAAGGTATTCTGATTGTTGCTGCAGTTGCTGATGTAGCCATAATTATCCCCTGTAGTTGGAGTAAACTTCTGCAAATCTCCGCTATTTGCGTTAATGAATAATTTTGGATAGTTGAATTTAGCAACGGCTTGTTGAAGAGGCTGTTGGTTCTGGCATGATATTATATGTAGTTTAAACTTAACGTATTGGTTGGTTTATATCAACACGAGAAACAATTTATACGCAGGAATTGTAATGTTAAAAGAAAAAGTGGCTGTCATTACCGCAGGCGGCAGTGGAATGGGAGCTGGAGCAGCCCGTAAATTGGCGGCGGAAGGTTATAATGTAGCGATTTTATCTTCTTCGGGCAAAGGCGAGGCTCTTGCCAAGGAACTTGGTGGATACGGTTTTACAGGTTCGAACCTCAACCCTGATGATCTTGCGGCGTTTATCGATGGTGTTATGGAAAAGTGGGGGCGTATTGACGTTGCAGTAAACAGCGCCGGGCACGGACCGAAAGGCGACATTCTTGAAATGACTGACGAAGATTACTTCAGAGGAATGGAGGTATACCTGCTTAACGTGGTGCGTATAGCCCGGCTGGTGACTCCTGTCATGCTCAGACAGGGAAGCGGTTCCATTGTGAATATTTCTACCTATGCCTGCTTTGAGCCGGAAGCTCTTTTCCCAACTTCCGGAATGTTCCGCTCAAGCCTTGCTGCTTTTACCAAACTGTATTCCGATCAGTACGCAGCAAAAGGAATCCGTATGAATAACGTTTTGCCGGGATTCATCGACAGTCTGCCTGAGAAAGATGAACGGCGTTCCAGAATTCCCATGGGGCGTTACGGAACAGTTGATGAAATAGCCGAGACCGTGTTCTTCCTTGCGTCAGAGAAATCAGGATACATCACAGGCCAGAATCTGCGGGTGGATGGTGGCATAACTCGGTCAGTATAGTTTCGGGCAGACAATGACTTAAAGCCATTTATAATGGAAAGGCCGCAATCCTGCTCAGAAGATGGTATGTAGCCAATATTGCGGCCTTTTTCCCTTCTGAAATTTAAAGTATACCATGCAACCGAACGTGTCCGGTTCTTATCTTTTCCGAAGTCACGCAGAATCAGCTGTTTGTCAGTTGGTTTTCCTTTCCCGGTCATATTCAGTAAGTTTTTCCGGAAGGGTGTAGACCCATTTGACTGCCCCTACAGCAGTGTCGAAAATGCATGTACCCAGAGGTTTATGGCTTTCCTGCTCGGTAAGGACTGCTGCAACCAGTCTGATGACTTCTGCATGTCCGTTTGTTCCGGTACGGCCGTTTTTAATGTCATCGATAAGATCGTCCAAGGCTTGCAGCAGGATCAGGTCGCTTTTGCCTTCCGGACTTAGCCTGACTGCGAGCGTCGTGTGGAGTTGCCTGAGCCTGGCTGCAGCCAGCTCTCTGTTGCGGTTCCCTCCGCATCCCCCGAATTCCCGCGGAGTGTGAGTCGTAATCAGGGCTGCTGTCTTTCTTATTTCCCTGCGTCTCAGCTGAAGTTCACCCTCAAGTGCTTTGTCCTGTTCCCTTTGCCGCATAACACAGACTGCCGCCCAGAAGCCTAATAGCCCGGCAATAATCACCGCCCACAACTCATTCATATTTTCCCCCTGTACTCTTGCTATAATTGATTAGATTTATAAGAAATAAAACTGTTCGCGTCAAAAGGTAGAAACTTATATTTTCTTTCCCCGATTCTGCAGGACCCGATTGACCCGTTTGATAAGATCAAATACATAAGCGTATTAATTCTATATAGGAGAGGTAGTTATGAATCGCTTACTTCGTATTTTTGTTGTTTTTTCTGCCTTTGTTGCTGTTTTCGGCATGGCATGTCCTGCTTTTGCCGGTGCGCAGGGGAAAAAGGTTCTTATGATTGTTGCCAAGTCCGATTTTGAGCAGAATGAATACACCGATACTTTTAATGCTCTTGAGGGAAGCGGTGCAGTCTGTACTGTTGCCAGCTCCAAAGTCGGCACACTCAAGGGGCACAAGGGTAAACGTGTTGAGTCTACCCTGCTGATCAAAGATGCAAATCCTGCTGATTATGATGCGATTGTCATCATTGGTGGTAACGGTATTAAAAAGGAATGGGAGAACGAAGACGCCCATAACGTAGTCCGTCAGGCTGCGGCGGACGGAAAGATCGTGGCAGCCATCTGTGCGGCTCCGGGATTGCTTGCCTATTCCGGTGTTCTTGATGGTAAAAAGGCCACAGCCCATCCCAAAAGCGGTGCGCGTCAGGTCATGGGCAGTCATGGCTGCGACTATCAGAGTGACAGCGTTGTTGTAGATGGTAACATCATCACCGCCAACGGTCCTAAGGCTGCTTCAAAGTTCGGGGAAGCCATCGTGAGTGCGTTGAGCAACAGCTAGTCCTTTGAGCCGGCAGGTCTTAGCCTGCATGATTTTTAAAAAGTGAGCAGATCTTGGACCTGCTCACTTTTTTTGTGTTTACCGACGGTTGCGCAAAACGTTTATGTCCTCTTTTTGACTTTTGTATTTTTAAGCAACGTTAATATTTATTTTAGCATAGCTTAATGCCTTTAAAATACACTTATTTTGCGATTGGCATTACCCTTGCTTCTGATGCAGGTGAGTACGTCGGGGCTGAACCCTATGCATCTGAATCAATGGAGCAGTGTATGAATTTTGACGAACTGAAAAAAGAAATAGGCCTGATGGAGTTTGATTCTTCGGACACGGACACTTCAGGCATGAATGGATGGTCGGTTCCTTGGGCTGACCTGATGATGGTCATGTTCGTTCTGTTCGTGGTGCTGTTTATCTACAGTCAGTCCAAGGAAAACATAAAGGTGCTGTTCAGCGGCAACCCCCGGCATCAGGTCGCAGTCAATCCGGCCGATGATCTCATTGAAATGATTACATTCCACCGTGATGCCATGAGTAGCAGTGCAGATGTCATGCTGACTCCTCAGGATACTCTCTACCGCAGTGATGACGGCTCCGTGAGCATGAAAGAGGAAGACGGCGAGCTGAAGATCGTCATGCGCGGAGACGCTTTTTTTGCACCAGGAAATGTGAATTTTGAAGCCAAGACCCGCAAGTATCTTGATGAAGTTGCAGAAGTTCTCAAGACCAGCACCCACGCAATCCATGTAATAGGCCATGTTGATGAAAGCGATGTGGCCAGGGTTGGACAAAAGGGGGCGTTTGAGCTTTCAGCTTCACGTGCCGCACGAGTGGCAGGGTTCCTTGTATACGAGAAGGCAATTGATCCTGTTCGGATAATAGTCAGCGGACGGGGCGATTCAGCTCCTGAGCTGCCCGGTGATATGGGCAAGGTCAAGGGCAACAACCGCCGCGTTGAAATCATAGTCATCAATACCGACATCAATACCAAGTAAGGAGGTCTGTTATGAATAAGAAGAATCTGGTCGGCGTAATTGTCGCTTCAGTAATATTTCTGGGCAGTTTCTGGCTCAGCGGCGGGATAGCTCTTTACTGGAATGCCGCGGCCCTGGCTATTGTCCTGTCCGGGTTGGGAGTTGCAGTCTTTTTGAGCTATCCATTTGAGCAGCTCCGTGATGCCTTTAAGGTCGTTCGTGAAACATATTCCGGACGGCTGACCACTCACGAGGAGATTGTCGATACCCTGCTGGATCTCAGTGTACGTTCCAGAATGGACGGCATGCTTTCCCTTGAAAAAGCAGGCGAAAACACAACGATTTCTTTTTTGCGAAATTCCCTGACCCTGTTGGTGGATAATTTTGAGGAAGATGAAATCAAGGATTGCCTAAGAACCGAAATGTCATTTTTCCATATGCGGCGCAGTGAATCAGAACGGGTTTTCCAAGCTATGGCCCGTTACGCTCCGGCTTTCGGTGTTGCCGGATCGGTAATCGGCCTGATTGGTCTGCTTATGGGTATAGATAATCCCGAGGTCATTCTGCAGCATATTCCGGTGGCATTTATTTCGACCCTTTACGGTGTAATCCTGAGTAATATGGTCTTTGCTCCCATGGCCGAGACCGTAAGAACCAGAACCCGCAACGAACTGATTAACCAGAAGATGATCATGGATGGTGTTGTCGCTATCAAGAAGGAACAGAACCCCTACAAGCTTGAAAGAAAGCTGGTGGCCTTCCTCTGTCCTGAAGACCGCGAAGCCAAGACCGAAGAACTGCGGAACATCACTCGCAAGTATATCAAGATGCGCAGACAGGAACGGCAGACAAAGGATAAAATCCTGCGCGAAGTCCCGCTGGTCAAGGCCTCCTGAAACTGATCTGGCAACAGTCCTTACGGTATTGAATGAGTCACCGGGCGGTCCTGTCGTAATGACAGGGCCGTCCTTTTTTGTGTCCGTTTTTTGACTCTGCGGCAACATCACATAAAATAACCAGTTGTCCGTTTACGTATCACTGTTGATTGTATTATCCTCGTTCACGAAGGTTGTTTAAGCTTTTATGCCATTTGCGTGGCGGTCATTTTTCCAAGGATGGTTTTTATGGGACGTGTTCTGGCAGTTGATATCGGCGGTACAAACAGCAGGTTTGCAGCTTTTGAAGCCGGGCCTGATGGGCAGCCGGTAATGAAGGAAACGGTTTGGCTTTCCAGTAAGGCCGCGAAAAGTTTCGGGCTTCTGATGGATATGCTGGCGGAAAGTGAATTTCCTTATTCTCCGCAGGATTTTGATGTTGCGGTGCTGGCACCCGCCGGGCCTGTCATTCGCGGGGTATACTGCAACGTAACCAACGTTGATTGGGATGTGGATTTCACCGGGGGATTCGAAAAGTACGGATTCAGAGACGCCGTACTCATAAACGATTTTGTTGCTCAGGCCTATGCCTGCCGTACCAGCGCTGTTGCAGGGTGCAGGGTCGTGCATGATGTGGATGTATCACCGACCGGAACCGTCGGGGTTATCGGGGCGGGTACAGGCCTTGGACACTGTGCGCTTGTTCCTTTGCCGGGCCAGGGTTTCGCTCCGGTTCCCTCGGAAGCCGGACACATCTCCTTTCCTGCTGAAACTGCCGAAGAGCTGGATTTCTGTCACTACGTGATGGATCGCCGCGGAATAAACTATTGCTGCGGAGACGAAGTTTTGACCGGGCGCGGGTTGACTGCACTGCACCGCTATCTGGCCGGAGAAGAGCTTGAAGCCAGTGAAGTTGCAGCACGAATGAAGGAGGGCAACCGCACTCTTGAATGGTATGCGAGGTTTACAGCCCGCTGTTGCCGTAATTATGCCTTGAGTGTCTGTGCCACAGGCGGATTGTACATTTCCGGCGGCATCGTGGCTAAGAATCCCTTCGTGGTGGAACATCCGGTATTTATGGATGAATTCCTGCGTTCCAGCTCCATGAACGATCTGCTCAAGCGTATTCCGGTATTTCTTAACGATAATCAGGACAGCGGGTTATACGGCGCGGCCCTGCGCGGTGTCCTGCACAGATAGTTGTCGTTGGTCCGGTCTTTTTTAGCCCTCAGACCAAAGCCGTTTTGCCGGTTTCTGATAGGAAAGGGGCTTGGAAGCATGGTGTGTTGATTAACTGGCAGACTGTCTGTGACAGATAAGGAGCTTTGCATGGCAGGTTACGATTATGATCTCGGCATTATCGGCGGCGGTGCGGCCGGGCTGACTGTTGCTGCCGGTGCCTCCCGTCTGGGCGTTAAGGTGCTGCTTCTGGATAAAGAACCCCGGCTTGGCGGAGATTGCCTGCATTACGGATGTGTGCCCAGTAAGACTCTGATCCGCACGGCTCGGGTGCGACATCTTATGGGCAGGGCAGAGGAGTTCGGTTTGCCTCCGGTTGCATTGCCGCCGGTTGATTACTCCATGGTGTCCAAACGCATCGCCGAGGTTATTTCCGTTATTCAGGTCCATGATTCCGTGGAACGTTTTTCTTCTCTTGGTGTTGATGTCAGGTTCGGAAACAGCACTTTCGTGGATGATCATACTGTTTCGCTTGATGGCAGTCGCATCTCTGCGGGTAAATGGGTCATTGCTTCCGGATCGTCTCCTGATGTTCCTCGCATACAGGGATTGGAACGCGTTCCTTATCTGACCAATGTGGATATCTTCAGCCTCAAGGATCTTCCGAAGTCTCTTGTTGTTCTGGGTGGCGGGCCAATTGCGGTGGAGCTGGCGCAGGCTTTCCGGCGACTGGGGTGTCCGGTAACGCTAATTCAGCGCAGTGCGCAGATTTTGAGCGGGGAAGATGCGGACATGGCCGCCTATGTCCAGAAATCCATGGAGAAAGACGGCGTGGAGTTCATTCTCAATGCCGGTGTGGATGAGGCTCGACCTTCTCCTGACGGTGTCGAGGTCCGTTTGACTGTTGCCGGGCAGGATAAAGTCGTGAAGGGTGCTCAACTGCTTGTCGCCATGGGGCGCAGGTCGAATACGGACGGTCTTGGCCTTGAGCGGATAGGGGTCGCCCTTGATAAAGGATCGGTCAGGGTGGACTCGCGCATGAGAACGTCTGTTCCTCATATCTACGCCGCCGGTGATGTGACAGGTCAGCACCGCTTCACTCACGCTGCCGGATATGAAGGCGGAATTGTTATTTCCAACGCGGTTTTTCTTCTGCCGCGCAAGGCTGACTATACATGGCTTCCCTGGTGTACTTATACTGATCCGGAGCTGGCAAGCGTTGGACTTAATGAGAAAAGGGCTCGCAAAAAGGGAGTTGAATATACAACTGTCATTGAAGAGTTTTCGTCCAGTGACCGGGCTCTGGCTGAAGGTGAGGGGGCGGGGCGTATAAAAATTCTGCTGAATAAAAAGGGAAAACCGGCAGGTTGCCAGATAGCTTCCGTTCATGCCGGGGAATTGCTTTCAGAATGGGTTGCGGCTGTAAACGGCGGAGTTGGTCTGGCAACGCTGGCAGGGGCGATCCATCCGTATCCAACTCTCGGTGAAATTAATAAGAAGGTCGCCGGAAAATTGCTCGGCGAAAAGTTGTTTTCCGATAAGGTGAGAAAAATTTTGCGTTTGTTGTTTTCTTATCACGGATAGGTTATATTGGCCCTTCCTTAATAAAGCAGGGTTGGGTGCTTATGAGATTGTTGTACATCATTTTATCCGTTGTGATAGCTTGTGTTCTGCTTGCCGGATCTGCATCAGCAAGAGTGTATAAGCTGGCTTCATTGGAATATCCTCCTTATGGATATGCAGAAAACGGTTCTCCTGCCGGTTGTGATGTAGAAATTATTCAGGAAGCCTTTCGGCGGATGGATGAGCAGGTAGAGTTTGAATTTGTTCCGTGGAAACGGGCTCTTGCAATGGCTCTACACAATGCAACGGATGGTGTCTTTCAGGTTCTGAAGACCCCGGAGCGATGTGAATACATGGTCTACAGCGATCCCGTCCGCGTTGAGGCCATGACGCTTTTTGTTCGCAGCGATTCGGATATTGAATTTACTGGAGACATCAAGGAGCTGCGCGGGCGCACTTTTGGAGTTATAAACAGTTTCAGCTATGGTCCGGCTATTGATGCCTTTATAAATGAGCATCGGAATATTAATATTGATGTGACCGATTCTGTGCTGGGAAATCTTTGCAAGCTGGTCAAGCGAAGATTCGATATCTTCATAGCGGATGATCTTTCCACTTACTATACTGCGCGAGAGGCAGGACTCTTGGGTGACATTCGCAGGCTTCTACCTCCCGTGGCCTATAATCCGATTCATGTTTCCTTCTGCAGGAAGACCGGGGCGGATAAATTGCTGGTCCGCTTCAACAAGGCGTTGAAATCCATGAAGGATGACGGTACATGGAATTCTATCATAGATAAGTACCGGAAGCGCTTCATGAATGATTTCCCGGGCGAACCCTTTGTCTTGGATGAATATTATAATAAAAAGTATTGATCCGAGATGTCCTGTTCGACCTCCGCCTGTCATGTATTCCTTTCATAGTGCTCCCTCTCTATAAATTATTATGGTTTATCATTCCAAGGATCAGTCATGCAGTGGAATAAATTGCTCAGCAAGCAGCGAATAGGTAAGGAAATAGTTTCGGAAATCAGTCAGGATCGCAGTGAATTTCAGAAGGATTTTGACCGCATTATTTTTTCTTCGGCCTTCCGGCGGTTGCAGGACAAGACTCAGGTCTTTCCCCTTTCCAGAAGTGATTATGTGCGGACCAGGCTGACCCACAGTCTTGAAACTTCTTCCGTAGGGCGCTCTCTCGGCTATATGGCCGGCAGCAGGCTTATTGATAAGCACGGTCTTGACCTCATGCCGGCAGAACCGGCAACCGTGGTGGCCACTGCATGCCTCATGCACGATATAGGCAACCCTCCATTCGGTCATTCCGGAGAGGACGCTATCCGAGACTGGTTTGAGAGTACTCCCACCGGTCAGAGCCTCTGTACCTGGATAGATAAAAAGCGACGCAGCGACTTCAAGATGTTTGAAGGAAATGCGCAGGGACTCCGCAATGTTCTGGTGCTGCAGAGACCCAACAGCCGCGGAGGGATGCAGTTGACCTGTGCCACGCTTGCGGCTTTCACAAAATATCCGTTTACCTCGGAGCATGCCGGTAACAAGAAAAAATTCGGCATTTTTTCGAGCGAAGTAGACACTTACGCAGAGATTGCGGATCATCTGGGGCTGGTCAGGGACGCAGGCAACAGGTGGGCGCGTCATCCGTTTGCCTATCTCGTCGAGGCTGCCGATGACATCTGCTACCATGTTGTCGATATGGAGGACGGCCACCGCCTCGGGCTTGTTTCTTTTGATGACCTCTATGGCATGTTTATGGAGATTCTAGATTATAATCCGGCTATTGTTGATCGGGTGCAGGGAATAAGCGAGGAAAAGGAAAAGATTGAATATCTTCGTGCGGCCACAATCAATAATCTTGTAACCAGTTCCTGCGAAGTTTTCATGGAAAACGAGGAGGCAATCCTTGCAGGGACCTTCAGCTCAAGTCTGACAGAACAGATCGGGAAGGCGACTGAGTTCAGTCTGCTTAAGAAGGTTGCAATTGAGAAAGTCTACAATTCTACGGAAGTAATTGATACGGAAGCAGCTGCGTATGAGGTGCTCTGGAAAATACTGGATTTTTACGGTCAGATTGTCTGTGAGCTGCACAAGGATGGAAAGTTGGGCGCAAAAAGTAAAAAATCCATCAAACTTCTTCCCGATGATTACAAGCCGTCGGAAGACCTCACTGTTTACGAAAATACCCAGAAGATAGTCGATTATGTGTCAGGCATGACCGATGCCTTTGCCGTGCGGACCTTCAACAAGATTTCCGGGATATCCCTCCTGCGCAGATAGTCTGGACATTTTTATTCCAGTCGCAAAGGTCTATCCTGTTGCCCTGCGGTATTTAAACCCGAATGTCCTCCGATAGTTATTGTAGCGGAGGACATTCGGGTTTTTGATGTATTTGATTTTAGATATGCTTAATCTTCTTTGGGTGGCTCCGGGTGGGTGTACACTGCTCCGGCTCCATATTTTTTTGATTCGGTCAATGCCAGATCAACCTTTTTCAACAGGGATTCAGCCGTATCGTCCGGTGAGCAGGTTGCAATACCTGTATTTACGTTGAATGGGATCACCTTCAGGGTTTTGTCTGAATCAATCAGCTTGCCGATTTTTTCAGCCAGATTCTGAGCATTTTTCATGTTTGTGTGTGGAGCCAGAATTATAAATTTGTCTCCGCCAACACGGAAAAAACTGTCCGGCCTGCGCAGGTGCTTACGCACGGTTCTGGCGAAACCTGCAAGCAGCTTGTCTCCAGCCTTTTGTCCGTGCTGCCGGTTGATTTCCTTGAAATTGTGAATGTCCATTTTGATAAGGGTCAGATCGGAACCGTACCGCGTGGCTGCGGCAATTTCGCGTTCAGAATCCTCATAGAATTTCATGCGGCCTGGTAAATTGGTCAGGGTATCACGTTCGGCAAGCTTGCGGATGGTGGAGTTGCAGGTCTCGTTTTCACGGACATTTCTGGCTAGTTCCTGCCGCATGGGGTAATTGATGAAAATATAGTGGATGAGTACCATGAGACTGATCATGAAAAGCAGTCCGTATTCAATTTTGATCTGATTGGCTGCTTCAGGTTTGAAGTCGTTGCGGATTTCATCAAGTACGGACCTTAGAGCTCTGTCGAGGTTGTCCAAAGTACCGGGAAGGGCGGAATTGTTATCTGCCCCAGTGGCATCCATGAAAGCTTCCGCTGAGGGCAGCAGCGCTGTCGATTCATTGTTCAGAGCCCGGTAAAACCTTCCTGACTCCGGATAATTCTGAAGTTCTTCCACCAGCGTTCTGAGGCGGTGAAGATCGTATCCTGTTCCTGTTTTGTCGTTCAGGATTTCATATGCAGTAAGCTGAATTTCGGAGAGTCTGCTGCGGAGGTCATTGTAATTTCTATGTTCGATTATGATGGTGTGAAAAAAATATACAGCTGCCAATGAAAGGACAATGATCAGAGGCAGGGTTATCCGGTATCTTAATTTATTGGCGTCTCGGTGTCTCATGTGTTCTACCTTTGCAGCTTGCGGTCATTTGGGGCATTTTCTTTATTAATTTAACCCGCCATTACTGTTCTGTAAAATTATAATTTAATACTGCTGGGTCTCTCTTTTTCCCCAGCAGGACAACTCAACAGGGTAGCGGGTAGAGCAATAAACTGCTATTAAGTTTTAGCAGTGGACAGGGCAGTCTTTTCCGCGACTGTTTGACTTGGAAAGGCGGCTAATGGCGAAAATGTTTTTTACATTAATGGCTGTTTGCGTTTATTTTTCTGTTGCCCTTACGCACTCCTTACGCTAGGGAATCCGCGTGTACAGAAGGAAATCCAAGGAGATTGAAATTGTCCAAGGCTGACAGATATTCTAAAATGTACCCCATATCCTGGGACCAGCTCCAGCGTGATTGCAGAGCTCTCTCGTGGAGGCTGCTAGATAAGGGGCCTTTCAAAGGCATTCTGGCCATAACCCGTGGCGGGCTTGTTCCTGCCGCAATTCTGGCCCGTGAACTTGATATCAGACATATCGACACGATCTGTATTTCAACTTATGATTGGAAAGTTCAGGAAAAGAAGGCCACTGTGCTCAAGGGTTTTGAGGGCGACGGCGAAGGCTGGCTTCTGGTTGACGATCTTGTTGACACCGGCGGTACCGCCAGGCTGGTGCGTGAAATGGTGCCAAAAGCTCATTTTGCGACTATTTATGCCAAGCCGGAAGGGCGTCCGCTTGTGGACACTTACATAACCGAGGTCAGTCAGGATACCTGGATACTTTTCCCGTGGGACAGCGCGACTCAGTTCTGCCAGCCCATTGTGAAGGTATCTCAGGAAAATTCAGAAGATTAGAGCCTGAATTCCAGGCTTTAACTATATCAGGTTCAGGACAGTTTTTGCATTGCCAGCTGCCGGACAAGGGAGTCCGGGGGCTGGTTGTGTATTTGTTTTTTATTTGTCCTGTGCTGCGGCCTTTCTTTTAAGGGAAGATTCGTTGGTACGGAACTTCGTTGACTTTTCAAAATTGAATTCGAAGGAGTGGAAGATGCGTAAAGTTCTGCTTATGGCCCTTGTTGCGGCAATGTCCGTAATGATGGCATCCGTGGCTTTTGCCGGAGCTAAGAAAGATAAGCTCAAAGTCGGTTTTGTCTACATTTCCCCCGTGGGTGACGAAGGTTACTCCTATGCTCAGGATCAGGGCCGCAAAGCTCTTGAAGCTCTTCCCTGGGTTGAAACTTCTTTTGTTGAGTCTGTTCCTGAAGGTCCCGACTCCGAGCGTGTAGTTCTCAACTTCGCCCGCAAAGGCTATGATGTAATTTTCGGAACCAGCTTCGGTTACATGGACCCCATGGTCAAGGTTTCCAAGAAGTTCCCCAACGTTGCTTTCATGCACTGCTCTGGTTTCAAGACCACCCCTAACATGAGCAACTACTTTGGCCGCATGTATCAGGCCCGCTACCTGACCGGTATCGTTGCTGGTCTGATGACCAAGTCCAACGTGATCGGCTATGTTGCCGCCTTCCCCATTCCTGAAGTAATCCGCGGTATCAACGCATTTGCTCTCGGAGCACGTTCCGTGAACCCCGAAGCAACCGTTCGCGTTGTATGGACCAAGACCTGGTACGATCCTGCTCTGGAAAAAGACGCAGCCATCTCCCTGCTGGATATGAAGGCTGACATCATCACCCAGCACCAGGATTCCCCCGGTCCCCAGGAAGCAGCTCAGGAACGCGGCAAGTATTCCATCGCTTACAACTCCGACATGTCCAAAATGGCTCCAAAGGCTCACCTGACCGCTGCCATCTGGAACTGGGCTCCGCTCTTCAAGAACACTGTTGAACAGGTTCGTGACGGTGTCTGGCAGGGTAACGAGGCTCTGTGGTGGGGCATGGATCAGGGCGTAGTTGATATTGCTCCCTTCGGTCCCATGGTTCCTCAGGATGTTAAGGACAAGGTTCTTGCAGCCAAGGAAGAGATCATTAAAGGCAACAATGCTATTTTCGTTGGCCCCATCAACGACCAGACCGGAAAGGAAATCGTTCCCGCCGGCAAGACCATGTCCGATCCCGACCTGCTCGGCATGAACTGGTTTGTTGAAGGCGTAATCGGAAATACCAAGTAATAATTTATGTTGGGTTATCGCTTACAAAAGCGCGACGAACCCTGGAACTGGGGCGCCCCGATTATTATCGTGGGCGCTTTGGTTCTGTCTTTCGGGATAAGCGCGCTCCTGCTCGAATTGCAGGGTAAATCTGCTGTTCAAGGACTCCTTGTGCTCTGGCAGGGGTCTTTTGGTGCTTCCTGGGCTTTGGAAGATGCCCTTTTAAAATCTATCCCGATTTTTCTCTGCGCACTGGGTGTGGCTATCGCTTTCAGGATGCAGGTCTGGAACATCGGTGCGGAAGGCCAGTTCGCACTCGGCGCCATCGGTGCAACTTGGGCCGCACTTTCATTTCCCGATCTTTCCGGATTTGTGCTTATGCCGCTCATGTTCATCTGCGCCGCACTTTTCGGAGCATTCTGGGCCTATATCCCGGCCATCCTGCGTCTTAAGCTGCAGGTGAACGAGATTATCTCCACCCTGATGTTAAACTACATCGCCATACTTCTGCTTGAGTATCTTGTTTTTGGGGTATGGAAAGATCCGGCCAGTTTCGGCTTCCCAGTGACTCCGGAGTTTTCTCCCGCCGCAATCATCGGGCATATAGGTGAAACCCGCCTGCATTGGGGATTTGCCGTCTGTGTAGGGGCAGGAGTAGCCATGTGGGCCTTCATGCGTTTCACCCGTCTCGGCTTTGAGATACGGGTTGCCGGTGAAGGGGTGAAGGTTGCCATGTACTCCCGCCTGCCGTACGGAATGCTGACTATTCTGGTTATGGCGCTTTCAGGGGCTCTGGCCGGGTGGGCCGGTTGCATTGAAGCTTCGGCAACCATCAACAGACTTCAGCCCAGCATCATGGTGGGCTACGGTTATACCGCGATTGTTGTTGCCTGGCTGGCGCGCCTCCATCCTTTGTATATCGGTATTTCCGCGTATCTGCTGGCTGCACTGCGTGTCGGAGTAGAGAATATGCAGCTTGAGCTGCAGACTCCGGCCTCTTTCGGATCAATTATGGAAGGGCTTATTCTACTGTCTGTTCTGGCCGGTCAGATGCTGGTTACTTATAAGATTGTGAAGAAGAATTAAGGTGCAGGAGTGCTTTGAAAAGCACATTTCTCTTGGGCGGAAGATGGGATAATTCCTGCGTCTTCCCGCCCGGGGGATGAGGGACTTGATAAGTCTGCACTTACTAATATGGATGGCTCGTATCCATCCGCTTTTTTAGGGTGATGTGATGTTGGAAAGTTTTATTGTTCCCCTGCTGGCTGCCACTGTTCAGTCCGGGACGCCCATACTTTATGCAACTCTTGGTGAAATCCTCACTGAGAAGGGCGGGGTGCTCAACCTCGGTGTCGAGGGGATGATGAGTATGGCGGCCTTTGCGGCTTTTTTTGTTACGCTGACCACCGGGAACCCCTGGCTCGGTTTTATTGCCGGAGGGATTGCCGGAACCATGATGGCAGCCCTGCACGGAATTGTCTGCATCACCTGCCTTGGAAACCAGGTCGTATCCGGCCTGGCCTTGACCATACTCGGCGTCGGTTTGTGCAACTTTCTGGGTACTCCCTATATCGGCACTGCCACCCATGGGTTTGACAAGTTCAGCTTTCCTGTCCTTTCATCAATTCCCTACATCGGGGATATTTTTTTCAAGCAGGACGCACTCGTTTATGTGTCCTTCCTGATTCCGCTCCTTTTTATGTTCTTCATGAACCGCACCAGTCTCGGCCTTGCAATTTCTGCCGTCGGCGAAAAACCTGCTGCAGCTGCAGCTGTAGGTTTAAAGGCAATACGTCTTCGCTGGATAGCTCTTCTTGGCGGCGGGTTCCTCATTGGTCTTGGCGGTGCTTACCTCTCCCTTGCCTACACCCATTTATGGGCTAACGGTCTTTCCGGCGGACGCGGATGGATTGCGGTGGCACTTGTTATTTTTGCCTTCTGGAAACCCGGACGGGCCGTTTTCGGAGCCTATCTTTTCGGTGGTGTTATGGCTTTTCAGCTTCGCCTGCAGGCAGTGGGAACACACATCCCGTCGTCTCTGCTGCTGATGCTGCCTTACGCCCTTACAATTCTGGTACTGATCTTTTCCGCCATGCGCGGACGCAGCGGAGAGGCTCCCGCACATCTTGGCGTAAACATTGAGCCCGAAGGATAGGTGGTCAATATGAGTTCCCAAACTGATTTCACCCGTCCCGAGTGCCAGAAAGCCACCGGGTTCGAAGGCTGTTCCCCGATTATTTCTCTGAAGGGCATTACCAAACGTTTCGGTAAGGTCGTTGCCAACAACCAGATTTTTCTTGATCTCTATCCCGGGCGCATTAAGGCTCTGCTTGGAGAGAACGGAGCCGGTAAAAGTACCCTCATGTCCATGTTGGCCGGTCGTTTCCGTCCAGATGAAGGGCACATTGAGGTCGATGGGCAACGTGTTGATTTTTCCAACTCCAAGGATGCCATCCATGCGGGAATCGGCATGGTTTACCAGCACTTCATGCTGGTGGATACCATGACTGTTGCCCAGAACGTCCTGCTCGGTCAGGAGGGCGGATTTTTCGTCAATCCAAAGGAGATGGAAGAGCGGGTCCGCAAGCTGGCCTCAGACTATGAACTGGAGATTGATCCTGCGGCCAAGGTCGGCGACCTTTCCATGGGAGAAAAGCAGCGAGTTGAGATTCTCAAGCTGCTTTACCGCGAGAGCAGGGTGCTCATTTTCGATGAACCGACAGCGGTTCTTACACCACGTGAAGCTTTCCGTCTTTTTGAGGCCCTGTGGGCGATGACCCGTCAGGGTAAATCAGTGGTTTTCATCAGCCATAAGCTTGAAGAAGTTATGGCAATTGCTGACGAAGTGGCTATTCTGCGCCGCGGTAACATTGATGCCGAGGTTCCTCGCGACAAGATTGTTTCCAAGGCTGATCTGGCCTGCCGTATGGTCGGTAAGGAAATTCTTCTTGAGGTGGACAAGGAAGAGGTCGAACTAGGCGAAAAGGTACTTGAAGTTCGGAACATGACCGGCATAGGCCTGCGCGACATCAGTCTGGATGTGCGTAAGGGGGAAGTTGTTGCCATCGTCGGAGTTGCCGGTAACGGTCAGCAGGAGCTGGTTGAAGGTGTCTGCGGGCTACGCAGGCCGCCTAAGGATAAGATTTTCATCATGGGCAAGCCGTGGCGCAAATTTTTTGCAGAAATGACCTGGAACAACTCTATGTCCTATATTCCCGAAGATCGTCTTGATCTGGCTACCGCCCGCAACCTTGATCTGGTGGACAACCTGCTCCTGACAACACGGCAGGGCTTTTCCTCCGGACCGTTCCTGCAGCGGGACAAGGCCGCCAAAAAGGCGGAAGAACTGGTACATGATTATGATGTCCGTCCTGGCCGGATTCATGCCCTTGCGTGGCAGCTTTCCGGGGGTAACCTCCAGAAGATGGTCCTCGCACGCGAGCTTTATCGCCAGCCTCACCTCATAGTTGCTGAGCAGCCCACGCAGGGACTCGACATCTCCGCAACCGAAGAAGTCTGGAAACGGCTTCTTGAAGCACGCAAAATGGCAGGAATACTTCTCGTAACCGGTGATCTGGGTGAGGCTTTGCAGCTTGCTGACCGTGTGGCCGTAATGTACTGTGGGCAGATCATGGATGAGTTCCCGGTAACCGATAAGGCAAAAGTTGACAGCATCGGTCTGCTGATGGCTGGGGTGCGCGAATAGACGACTTTACGCGTCTTTTTTATGTCTGATCTGAAATATAAGACGGGCCCCGGCATTGATAGAATACTGGGGCTTTTTTTCATTTGTTAACATTTCTGAATTGTTTGATTTATAATAAACTGAGCGCAGTTTACGACCGGGTTTGCGAAAAACCGGGGCAATATTTCTCATTTAAGTCATTCTCATGGCACTGTGAGAAGGCGAATTGTGACGGGTAAAGAAAAAATGAAAAGTTTTTATTGCTTTCCGGATATGAAAATATCATGTTGAACTTCTTTGATATGAAGTAAATTTTGTGTAATATAAATCTTTTCTGGTCCTAAGTTATATAGTTTTGCGTGCTTGAGCAGTTAATAATCAAGTTGATATTCAGTTTTGCTTTCAGAGTATGTGTATCAGTTATATTATTACATAGAAGTGATTCGTGTGAAATTTTTCTCAATATCCGTTTTATAGTCAGCCAAAATGCTGGGAAGTTTAGTTGCATAGCATATACATCTACGTATTTTTATTGAAATAATCGCGGATTTTGAGTAGGAAGTTACGACTTTCATGAGGAGGAATAGAATGAAGACGAATTTTCTGTATGTAGGAATGGCAGTTGTGTTTGCCGTTCTCGTAATTATTTACGCAACCACCACCAGCAATCTGAGTGAGGAGATTGCTAGCATTTCCAATAACAAGTCTGAAGTTGTTAAGGAAGAACTGGTTGTTAGGTTTCCCATCAATCTCGAATTCCAGCGTCCTGAGCCCCTGAACAAAGTCCGCTTTGCTCAGGTAAAGTTTTCACACTTTGATCACCAGGATGTAAACTGTGTTAAGTGTCACCATACCTGGGATGGCAAGTCCCAGATCAAAGGTTGTGCTGCTCCCGGCTGTCACGATGACATCAAGCACAAGGCTAAGCCCAAGTCTTACTTCAAGGCATTCCACACCCTGTCCAGCGATGCAAGCTGTCGTGGTTGCCACGTGAAGATGAACAAGGAAGGCAAGACCGACATTGCTACTGCCCCTTGTGCTAACAACGCTTGTCACCCCAAGCAGGAAAGAGCACACAACTAAGAATTCTTCCAAGTTTTCGAGGTTGTATGAACGAGCCGTTTGCATTTTGCAGGCGGCTCTCTTTTTTTATGTTGACCTGAAATTGTGAATACTGTTACAAACATACCATACGGTATGGTATGTTGACTTGGAGGATGTATGACCATGCTAAATGAAAAGGGAAGCAGGAAAAGAAGTAACTCCATGGAGGAGTTGTTAGATGCCGGTATCCGTATACTCGAGACTGACAGTATCCAGTATCTGACCATTGATGCTCTATGCAAACAGCTGGGGGTAACAAAAGGTTCATTTTATCATCACTTCAGGAGCAGGGATGATTACCTGAAGCGCATGCTTGAGCACTGGGTTCAGGTCTGTACGCTTGCGCGCATGGAGATAGCCGACAGGGGGAATGATGCCGCCGAGAGGTTCAGGATGATAGTAGAGGCATCCAATTCCCTTCCTGCTGGCAGTGAGACAAGTATCAGGGCATGGGCGTTGCGTGACCCGCTTCCACGGGAGTTTCTTGAACGTGTTGACGGTATCCGCATGGATTATCTTACTTCCATATTTGAAGAGGTTTGCGGTGATCCTGACCGGGCCAGGCTGCTGTCCAGAATAAGCTACTCCCTGTTTGTGGGGACGAGGATGGTGGTTCCGGCGATTAGCGGGCAGGAACGTGATGACCTGATTCGTCTGGTGCAGAATGAGTTGTACGGGATTCCAGAACGTAAATAATGGAGGAATCAAAATGCAGGCTGAAGTTACGTGGAAAGAGGTAGAGAAACTGTTCTCCGAGGTGAAGCACGTATCGGTTGCAACAGTGGACTCAGATGGAATGCCGCGTGTTTCTCCTATTGGCTCAGTTACTTTTACTGGAGAGAATCGCGGATACTATTTTGAAAAGTTCCCTGAAAAAATGCGCGCAAACCTTGAACGTGATTAACTTATGTGCATGATGGCAGTGAATTCCAGGGTTGGATTCTGGATTAGATCATTGTTACAGGGAAAGTTTCTGGTATCTCCTGCTTTAAGGCTTATCTGCCGATCCGGGGAAAGGCGCAAGGCGACACAGGTAGAAATCGACAGGTGGATGGACAGAGTGCATCTGTATCGATTCTTCAAGGGCCATGCACTGCTTTGGAAGGAAATGGGCATGGTGCGTGAATTCGAAGTAATGAGGGTTGAGGCCGTTGAGCTGGGGAGGATGAATCCATGACAGATTCAATCAGGATTCTGGAATCAGTGGAGTCCATTTCCGCACTTCTTGAAAACGCTGGCTATGTGGATGTGAAGGCCTTTACAAGCAGGAATTCCATGCACGACTTCCTGATACGGTTGATGACTTACCAGCCGTACTGGCTGACGCTGCTTTACCGTATTCGAGGTGTCGTTGCCGATTTGTTTGGGCTCAAGCACGATGAATTGTTCAAAGGTAATTCAGATGTTTCAGAGTACGATTTCAATGCCGGAGGTCGGGTGGATTTCTTTACTTCAGTGGATTTCAAGCCTGAGAAATACTGGATAGGCGAAGCTACAGATCGGCATCTTAGTGGGTGTATTGGTGTTGTTGCGGAGCCAGAGATGAATGGGAATGCGCGGTTTTACATATTTACCATCGTTCATTACCGTCACTGGACAGGGCCTCTGTATTTCAATCTGATCAGGCCGTTTCACCACATAGTGGTATATTTTATGGGTAAATATGCAGCAAAAAAAGTCTGATGAGGCAACAATAATCCGCACAACGCAGATAGCACTGTGCGGATTATTGTTACGTGTCTACTAATTGAGTTCCGCAAATAGATTTTCCGCTGCGGATAAGTGGATCTCCATCTCTGAATCCTTGAGATTCAATGCCTGCTGAAAGTCCTTCATGGTTTGACCCGGGTCAAAGAGAGGATAGTCGCTGCCGAACAGGATTCTCTCCCTGGGATGTTTGTTTACGATTTCCCTGAGTACCAGCCTATCCATGAAGGGAATGGCGCTGGAGGTGTCCATGTATACGTTGAATCCAGCCAGTTCTTCCGATGCCCACTGCCAGTGGCAGTATCCGCCCATGTGGGCTGCTATGCAGGTCAGATCAGGGAAGTTTTCCAGAATTTTGCGTAACTTTATAGGGCAGGAAGGATTCTTCTCAGGCGGAAGTTTATCTCCAACATGGAACATGACCACGAAACGTCCCTGTACCATTTCAAGAATGCGGTAGAATCTTTTTTCGTCCATGAAGAATCCCTGAAAGTCGGGATGGAATTTTAGGCCCTTTATTCCGTTTCTTTCAAGTCTGGCAAATTCCTTTTCAGGATCGGCATAGTCTGGGTGCATGGTACCGAACGTAATGATCCTTTCATCGGACTTCGCCAGTTCTATGGACCAGTTGTTGGCAGGTATTACCTGATCCGGTTCCGTAGCAGCAGTGTGGATGACCACCCGGTCCAATCCTGCCCGGCTGGCCCGTTCAAGAAGGTCATCGGTAAGGCCCGTGCCAACTGCGCTGATTCCATAATGTCCGTGAAGCTGTTCCACCACCTTTTCAGCTATTTTAGGGTGGAAAGCGTGTGTATGTACGTCGTAATACATTTTTTAAGCTCTCTGTTCTCGGCAGCAGGATGAGATATAACCGTCCGGTCTTATCTTTTCAGGGCGTTGTTAATCCCTGCATGTATCATACTGCAAGTATATGTTGTTGCGATTAATGATATAACGTGGTCCCGCGCACATTGCCGGGATCGAAAGTTTGTATCTGCTTCCGAATTTCAGTTCCTGATATAGCTGTCTCTTAAGGCAAAGAAGGCATGCTGGGATGCGTTGGTATGCAACAGGACTTGACCTGTCCCGGAAAGCGCAAAAAAACTCATCAGGGGATCGGGCGAGTTTGCAACGGAATTGTGTGTGGCCTTTGTTTTCGCTAAGGGGCTTTAGCTACACCAGTTTTTATCCTGTGAAATCAGAATATCTCCCGCAGCCAATCCGGAACTCTTACCGGACGTCCGTCTTTGTTGACGCATGCGTGCTCGGTAAAACCGGTTGCTACGAGAGTAGAGCGGTCATCCTTGAAGATATTGTATATGAATTTGATAGAAGCCCGTTTCCATTCACTTATCCCAACCTGAATGTTCAATTGGTCATCATATTGGGCTGGAAGGCGGTAGCGGCATGAAGCCTCGCGCACGGGCAGGAATATGCCGCGTGCTTCGACCTCGGCGTAGCTCATGCCCCGTTCGCGGATGAAAAGCGAACGGGACCGCTCAAAAAAGTGCAGGTATTCAGCGTAATATACCACACCCATGGCGTCGGTTTCACCGTAGGATACGCTGTGAGTCAGCCACGAGTGCGGTGTCGGGAATTCATTGTTGCTCATGATTATCTGATCTTGTCGAGAACCCATTGCATAAAATCATGCCCTTCGGGAATTATGATTCCGGCCAGGTCTGCGGTCTTCTCATTGAATTCCTTAACTCCGGATGCGATGCAGCGGGGGGAGGTCATCAGGAATGGGACCGGTGTTTCGTCGTGGGTACGTATTTCAATGGGGGTGTAGTGGTCGCAGGTAACTACATAACAGGCCTGATCGAGAGGATATTTCTCAAGGAGCGGGGCTACAATTCGTGAATCAAATCGTTCGATCGATTTGATCTTGTCTTCTACGCTTCCCATATGGCCGGATTCATCCGGTCCTTCAAGGTGAACGTACACGAAATCGCCGTGCTCAAGAAATTTGATCGCCGCTTCGACCTTGCCCTCGTAGTTGGTGTCTACAAGACCGGTTGCACCTTCCACGTTGATTACTTCCATTCCGGAAGCATTGCCGAGTCCCTTGATCAGGTCTACAGCGGAAATTACCGCACCTTTCATTCCGAATTTATCTTCGAAGGGTGGCAGTATCAGCGGGCGGCCCTGCCCCCATGGCCAGATGGATGCTGCTTTGGTTCCGTTGCCGGCAAGGACTTTTTCGGCATCGAGAATGAGTTTCTCCATGCGTGGGCTTTTTGCGAATTCACGTACATCGTCGGCAATGGGTTTATCGGTAATGTCGTGCGGAGGGCGGATATTGAGGTCTCTCTCCATTTCTCTGGCACCGCCCTTGTGGACCAGCAGGTGCCGGTACTGGATGCCGGGATAGAAAGTGAACTCCTCGTTTCCCAGTTCAGCCTGAAGCTTTTCCACCAGTGGTACGGACTGTTCTGTGGAAATATGGCCGGATGAATAGTCGTACATGGTTCCGTTTTCTTCGAAACCTGAAATGTTGACCAGATTCATGCGCCAGACCAGATCGTCGGGATCAAGTTTGAGTCCCTGCGCTGCGGCCTCAATGGGGCCGCGTCCTGTGTGATAGGCTGCAGGATCAAATCCGAGAAGAGACATGTTGGCTACATCGGAGCCCGGCGGCATGCCTTTGGGTACGGTACGACAGGTCCCTACAAGCCCTTTTGAAGCGAGCATATCCATATTCGGAGTATTGGCCGCTTCAAGGGTGGTCTTGTTTCCCAGTTCTTCAATGGGCCAACCGCCCATGCCGTCTGCAATAAGGAAAAGAAGCTTCATTTTGAATGTTATCCCTTTAAAATACGCATGGAAACAGTCTTGCGGGTAATGAAAGGCATCTTGTCAATCTCAGCAAGAGCCGCCTTTACATCCTTGGTGCTGGCCTTGTGGGTGGTGAACACCACAGGGATGTCCCGCTCGTCAGGATTGTCCTTCTGTACAGCCTGGGCAATGGAAATATTGTGCTCGGCAAGGCATTTTGCCAGAGCGGCCATGACCCCGGCCTTATCCTGTACGGTGAATCGGAAATAGTATTCGGAAGTTGCAAGGTCCGGTGCGAGGATATCCGCTTTTTTAATGGGAGCGTTGCAGAATCCTGTGTTGTCCGGTGTGGATGTCTTGGCCAGCGCCATGATGTCTGCCAGCACTGCGCTTCCGGTGGGCAGCGACCCAGCTCCCTGACCGTGGAAGAATGCCGGGCCCACTGCGTTGCCTTCAACCCTGATGGCGTTGTAGTTGCCGCCAACCCTTGCCAGAAGCAGAGTGTATTTGACCAGTGCCGGGAATACTCCAGCCTCAAGCTTGCCGCCCACATCACGAACCTGCCCGATGAGCTTGATCCGGTAACCGAATTCGCGGGCGAAACGGATGTCCTGTCCTTCAACTTCGGTAATGCCTTTGACCGGGAGTTCGTCCAGCGGATAATCCTTGCCGTAGGCAATACGGGTCAGCACGCAGACTTTATGCGCAGTGTCGATCCCTTCGATGTCGAAAGTCGGGTCGGCCTCGGCGTAGCCGAGTTCTTTGGCCTGTTCAAGGGCCGTATCGAATTCCAGACCGTTGGTGGACATTTCGGAAAGGATGTAGTTGGCGGTTCCGTTAAGTATTCCGACAATGGATTTAATGCGGTTGCCGGCCAGCGACTCCTTGATGGACTGGATTATGGGAATACCGCCTGCTACGCTGGATTCGTAGTACAGGCCGACTTTGTTCCTGCTGGCAATTTCGAAAAGTTCAATTCCGTGAACAGCAAGAAGGTGCTTGTTGGCGGTGACAACGTGCTTGCCTGCCTCAAGGGCTTTTGTGACTATATCCTTGGCCACGGTAATTCCGCCCATGAGTTCCACTACGATATCGACATCGGGATTGGACGTGAATTCGTCTGCATCGGCGGTGAATTTAACATCAGGGCCGGGCAGGTAGTCTCTTTTCTTGTTCACATCGCGGACAAGTACGGAACTAAGTACGAATTTTTTTCCGCAGCGGGCGAAGATTATCTCTTCGTTTTCTTCAAGAATCCGGGCAAGTCCGGTTCCGACTGTGCCGAATCCGGCAATGGCAAGCTTTACAGTCTGCATCTAAACCTCTTTTGGACGGTTGGAAAGCACGGGAATCGATGGAGTCACGAATGGACGCCATCCTGTTTTTATTTACTTGTATCAAAAAAACCGACAGGCCGGGTTATACCGCAGCCTGTCAGAAATTTGAATAATTATCTTCTACCCTTTGGCAAAAAGGTCTTTCATGCCGCGGATGGCCTGATTGATCCTCTGCCTGTTCTCTACCAGAGCCATGCGGACATGGTCATCTCCGTAGGTGCCGAATCCGAGGCCAGGTGCAACAGCCACCTTGCATTCTTTCAGCAGCAGCTTGGAGAATTCCACCGAGCCCATTTTTTTGAATTGTTCAGGTATGGGAGCCCACAGGAACTGTGTGGCTTTCGGCGGTGTCACATCCCAGCCGATGCGCTGCAATCCTTCGCAGAGTGCATCACGACGGTCCTGATAGATATCCATGATTTCACGGACGCAGTCCTGTGGACCGGAAAGGGCGTGGCAGGCAGCAATCTGGATGGGCTGAAAGAGCCCGTAGTCCAGATAACTTTTGATGCGTGTCAGGGCCTGAACCATTTCGCGGTTACCACAGCAGAAGCCTACGCGCCATCCGGGCATGGAGTAGCTTTTGGACAGGGAGAAGAATTCAACTCCAACGTCCTTTGCTCCTCTGGCCTGCAGGAAGCTCGGTGCTTCGTATCCGTCGAAAGTGAAGTCGGCGTAGGCAAGGTCGTGGATTACGAGCAGGTCGTTATCCTTTGCAAAGTCGACGATCTTTTCAAAGAACGGAATCTCCGCAGTCAGCCCGGTCGGGTTGTGCGGGTAGTTGATGATAAGCAGTTTGGGACGCGGCCAGGTCTGGCGCATTGCCAGCTCAAGGTCTTCGAAGAAATCCCTGTCTGCTCCGATAGGTACGCGTCTTACGTCCGCCCCGGCAATGATACTTGCATAAGGGTGAATCGGGTATGACGGGTCCGGTGCGAAAACAACGTCCCCGGGTGAAAGCATAACCAACGCCAGGTGCGCCAGCCCCTCTTTGGCGCCCATGGTAACGACCACTTCCTGATCATAATCCAGTTCGACGCCAAATCTTCTTTTGTACCAGAGCGCCATTTCCCTGCGCAGTCCCTTGATTCCTCTGGACGCGCTGTACCGATGGTTGGCGGGCTTCTGCGACGCCTCCACCAGTTTATCCACAATGTGTTGCGGAGTTGGCAGATCCGGGTTTCCCATACCCAGATCTATGATGTCTGCGCCTTCGTGGCGCATTTGCATTTTCAGTTCGTTCACTTTGGCAAACACGTAGGGGGGCAGCCGGTGAACTCTTGGAAACTTGTCCATGGTCGTTACTCCTAAAAAATAAATAAATTGGAGGTTATTTGTAACCGTGGCGACTTCCGCTGTCAAAACTATTATTTATCTGGATATAACGGTGGCTATGCGTATAAAAAACGGTTGCTGTTGTGTTTTGCGAATAAAATTCCGCTTTCAGTTTGCTTATCAGGAAATAGAAGGTGCGTCTTGGGCGAAAGTCTGAATATAAGGTCGGATTGTTTCGGTGACGGTTATATGTATTTTTTTAGGTGATTGTTGACATTAAAAAAAAAACGGGATTAATTATAAACATAAAAATTTTTATCACTGACGTTCAGTCGTTTATTAAACCTATCAGGAGGATCCGGTGGCTATTTCCAAAAAATTTCTCAAAAGCAAACCCGTTTGCAAGGTCAAGTTTGATGTGGATAAAACTCAGGTGGAGAATGGCGAAGCCATCTTTCTGGTAGGCGATTTCAACAACTGGGATGAAAATTCTCTGCCCATGAAAAAGCTTAAAAACGGTAACTATACCGTTACCGTAGACCTTGAAGCAGGACGTGAGTATCAGTTCCGCTATCTGGCTGGGGACAACATCTGGTTTAACGATGATTCCCCTGATCGCACCGAAGCGACACCTTATGGAGATTCGGAAAATTCGGTTGTAAGTTGTTAGCTGATTTTCATGCCAGTGATGAATGTCATATACAGGCGGAGGGAGACAGAGATTCTTCCGCCTGACTCTATCCTTGATGATTCTTTCGGTTGTTTCCACTTTTTCCGCATTTCATGAAATTGTTATTTTTGTTCCTTCTTGACCTCAGACCCTCTTTTTTTTAGCTTCATTCATTCTGTCGTTCTCAAACGGCGTTTCTTAGAAGACGCTTACTATATTTATGAAGAAAATTAGGGGGACATAATGGTTCAGAAAGCAGAAAAAATCTGGTTTGATGGTGAATTGGTTAATTGGGATGACGCACAGGTCCACGTGCTTACCCATACTCTGCACTACGGGGCAGGGGTGTTTGAAGGCATCAGGGCATATGCAACTGTGGATGGAAAATCAGCAGTTTTCAGACTCCGTGAACATGTTGTCAGACTGTTTGATTCCGCAAAGATTCTCGGTCTTACCATTCCTTTCACTGTCGAACAGATTCATGACGCCATTCTTGAAACCCTGAAGGTGAACGGCCTTAAGGAAGGTTACATCCGTCCGCTGGTTTTCATCGGTGACGGAGCAATGGGTGTTCATCCCGGCAAAAACCCTATCCGCGTGTGCATTGCCACCTGGCCGTGGGGTGCTTATCTTGGCGAAGAGGCTCTTGAGAAAGGTATCCGTGTAAAGACTTCTTCCTTCAACCGCCACCACGTTAACGTGATGATGACCAAGTCCAAGTGCTGCGGTAACTACGTCAACTCCGTGCTCGCCAAGGTTGAGGCTGTTAAGGACGGATATGACGAAGCCCTTATGCTCGATACTGCCGGTTTCGTATCCGAAGCCACCGGTGAGAATATTTTCATTGTAAAAGACAATGTAATCAAGACGACTCCGCTCACTTCCGTATTGCCCGGCATCACCCGCAACAGCCTGATGACAGTTGCCCGCGATCTCGGTTATGAAGTTGTTGAGCAGCTCTTCACCCGTGATGAACTCTACATTGCAGATGAAGCCTTTTTCAGCGGAACAGCAGCCGAAGTGACCCCTATTTGTGAGGTCGATAACCGTGTTATCGGCGCAGGCAAGCGCGGTCCTGTCGGCACCCTGCTGCAGAAAGAGTACTTCAACGCTGTCAAGGGCGGTAATGAGAAGTACAAGGGCTGGCTCGATTACTACGAGATTTAGTTTTTACCCGGCAGCTGCGGAAGGGGATGACTTGAACGGTTGTCCCCTCCTCAGCCCGTCCCTGAAAGGGTCAGGGTATTTTGGGGCTGGCCGGTTTAGTTTTTTTCCCACGATTTTCTTTGCGTGGGTTTTGGTTTTTTTATAGCTTACGTGTTTTTGAAGTAATAGTCGCAAAGCTTGTTGAATGTTTCCCCGGCTCTTGGAGGGCGTGCGGGAGCTTTTACCGAAAGCCCATGCGCATCACATCTGAGCCCCGCAGGACTGCCGGATATTCCGGTGGCGTGCTTCGGGGCTAATGGACTTGCCTGAATAATGAGTACATCGAATCTGACAGCAAAATATCGTCCGCAGACCTTCGGAGAAGTTGCAGGACAGGAAGCCGTCAAAACCATTTTGTCCCGTGCGGCTGCTCAGGACAAGGTTGCCCCGGCATACCTTTTCAGCGGCACAAGGGGAGTTGGCAAGACCACCATTGCCCGTATTTTTGCGAAGGCCCTTAACTGCAAGAACGCTCCTACCGCCGAGCCCTGCAACCAGTGCGACAACTGCCGTCAGATTACTGCCGGGGTCGGTGTCGACGTGGTTGAGATCGACGCCGCATCCCACGGTAAGGTTGACGATGCGAGGCGGCTCAAGGAAGACATCGGCTACGCGCCCATTGAGTTCCGCTACAAGGTCTTCATCATCGACGAAGCGCACATGCTTACTGTGCAGGCCTTCAACGCACTTCTCAAGACCCTTGAGGAACCGCCGCCGCATGCAACGTTCATCATGGCGACGACGGAGACCCACAAGTTCCCGGCCACCATCATCAGCCGCTGCCAGCATTATGCATTCAAGATGCTTTCTCAGGATGAGCTTATTGCCCACCTTGCCAATGTCCTGGATAAGGAAGGGATTGAATACGAAGCCGGTGCGGTGGACCTCATAGCCAAGCGCGGAGCCGGTAGCGTGCGTGATTCCATGTCCCTGCTCGGGCAGGTGCTTGCGTTGGGCAGCGAAAAGCTGCTTGAGGAAGATGTGCGTTCCATCCTCGGACTCGCCGGGCGTGACGTGTTTTTCTCCCTCATGCAGGCTATCCACACCCGTGACCTTGTCTCCGTAGGCGAAACCGTGCAGCAGGTGCTTGGGCGCGGTCTGGATCTGGGGTTCTTCATCCGTGAACTCGGTAACTGCTGGCGCAACATGTTTCTGCTCAATCAGTCCGGGGAGAGGGCGGTGCCCCTGCTGTGCCTGTCCTCCGATGAGGCCGGGGAGTTCATGAACTGGGCTCGTACCTTTGACCGCTCATTTATCCATGCCTGCTGGCAGATGACAGTTGACGGACAGCGCAAGGTAATGACCAGCCTTGAACCGGCAATGGCTCTTGAGCTTCTGCTGCTGAATATGGCCAGCCTTTCCGACCTTATTTCTGTTGAACGGGCAGGTGCACTAGCTTCTGCAGCTCCGCAGCATGCTCCGCGGCCTGCGTCCCAGAGCGGACCGACCGGAGCTGGACCTTCAGGTCTCGGTACACCCGGTCCGGGAGTTCCTTCCGGCAGCACTCCTCCCTGGCAGTCAGGAGGACAGTCACCTTCGCCTCAGAGCAGGGCTCCACAGTCCATGCCGCAGCCGCAGATGACCGGCGGAACGATGCCGGGTGGAAACGGACGGCCTATGGGAAGAACTGAACCGGGGCGTCCTGCAGGCAACCGCGCTGCAGCAGAACAGGGATCAGACGATTCCTCCCTGCCTGACGCGGCTGCGCCGCACTACGATAATAATTTTCAACCACCTGTTCCCGAGTCGGAAATTCCCCAGCCTGTCGAGTACGCAGATGACGGTTGTTTTGATGAGGTCGTAGACCAGCCGGTAACACCTGAACCTGCACGAAGCGAGTTTATGCCGGCTTCAGCTCCGCAGGCTCCATCCGGTCCGCGTAGTTTCAATGGTTTTCTCGGCTACGTTGAAGAGAGCGGGGCCAACGCTTCCGTCTCCGGTCTTGGCAAATGCAAAGGAGAAATGGTTAATGACAGACTTGTTCTGACCTGCGCCAACCCTTTCCATGAAAGCCAGATAAACGACAAAGAGGCCCGGGTTACACTAACCCGCCTTGCGCGTGAGTATTTCGGACCGCAGACCGAAGTTGAGGTTACGGTCAGTGCAAAAGGCAAACGCAAGAGCAGGCAGCAATTGCGTGATGAGGTTGAGTCGCATCCCGATGTAAAAAGGGTGATTGACTCCTTCTCTGCGAGCATTATCTCGGTAGAACCCCGTAAGGATGTGTAGGTTCCTGCGGTTAGCTTTTTTATAAAACAGTCAAATATCCCAAAGGAGTAATATAATGAAAGGTATGAATGATCTCGTTCGTCAGGCTCAGGTTATGCAGCGCAAAATGACCGCTCTGCAGGAAGACCTCAAGAACCGCGAAGTGGAAAGCTCCGCTGGTGGCGGAATGGTTAACGTAAAAGTCAACGGATCTTCCGAAGTTCTGGAAATCAAGATTGATCCCACAATCGTCGAGGCCGGCGACGTGGAAATGATTCAGGATCTGATTCTTGCCGCAGTCAATGATGCCAACAAGAAGGCCAAGGCAATGATGGAATCCGAAATGTCCCAGATCACCGGCGGAATGAAAATTCCCGGCATGTTCTAATTTTTGAGTGGGTCAACGGCTGGGGAGCGGAGCACTGGGTTGCCCATTCGCAGACGTTGACCCCATAATCCCTGATTTCGACATGACGGCGGGATTTGAAGTTGGGATTAATGAACGTTTTCCCAGCGATTTGAGATGATATTTATCTGTTCAGCTTGTGTTGCTATGCGTAAATAGGCACAAAGCTGAATCTCTTTTTTGTAGATATATGGTTGTCTTAACGAAGTAGCATAATGATTTTATGACCCCGGCAGCGTTGCCGAAGGCATTTTATGGATAATTTACCTGAACCGTTGCGGGTTGTGGCGCAGGAACTGGCTAAACTGCCGGGACTCGGACCCAAGTCCGCCCTGCGGATTGCTCTGACCATGTTGAAGATGCCCAAAGAGAAAGTAACGGGCATAGGGCAGAGCGTGATTGATCTGCGTGAAAAGCTTTGTATCTGTGAGCAGTGCGCGAGTATCACCGATACCTGTCCGTGTAAGATCTGTTCTGATCCCGGACGTGAGCGTGACAAGCTTTGCCTTGTTTCGGAGTGGGATTCGCTGCTGGCCATTGAAGAGATGGGGCTGTACAAGGGATACTACCTCGTTCTCGGCGGACTCCTTTCTCCTCTGGATGGGGTTAATCCGCAGCACCTTGAATTTGCCAAGCTCGAAGAACGGCTCGGAACAGGTGAGGTGAAGGAGCTTATCCTTGCTCTCGGCGCTACTGTAGATGCAGAGGCAACGGCTTCCTACATCAAGAATATGATTGAAACCCGTTTTCCGGGGATTGAATTAAGTCGCCTTGCACAGGGAATTCCGATTGGTTCTGAAGTGAAATATACCGATAAGGAAACACTCAGGCAGTCTCTGGAATATCGCCAGAAACTGTAAGTAGAAGTGCTTTGGGATTCTTAAACCCTTTTGCAAATATGGTTATTGCCTTAGCTCCGCAAAACATAATATTCGTGCGGAAGTTTTAAGTTAATTGACTGTAACTAATAGGGATTCCAAAGGGGCTTGCTCCTTTGGCCGCCGGAGGCGAATCAGATCGTCTAAAGCGCAAAGCGCATCTAAATCAGCCCCGGCAGGACCGCCGGAGGCATCTCCCAGCACCTGTAGCAACTCTTAAGCTCCACAGCCCGGATGGGCGTTGTGGTTTCAAGCAGCATACTCCATCAGGAACAAATTAATGTCGGATACTCTTACAGGCGAAGTTCGTACGGTTGTTTATCATAACGAGGAAAACGGGTATATCGTGGCCCGTGTTTCTTCCAAAGACGAGGCTTCGCAGATTACAGTTGTAGGGGTGCTCGGCCCGCTAACACCCGGTGAATCCGCAGAATTTCATGGCAAGTGGAAGCAGCATGCCAAGTTCGGCCGCCAGTTTGAGGCCGAATTCTATGAACGCATTCGTCCTGCAACCGAGGCCGGGGTTATCCGGTTTCTGAAATCTTCATCAATCAAGGGGATCGGCGAATCCATTGCCACGGAAATGGTCAAGGAATTCGGCGTGGACGTACTTGATATCCTTGATGACGAGCCGGAAAAACTGCTTAAAATAAAGGGAATTTCCAAGAAGAAGCTTGATGCCATTGTCGAGTCCTGGCAGTCCCAGCGCGAAATCAAGAATCTTATTCTGTTTCTGCATACCCATGATGTGCCGCCGACTTATGCCGCCAAGATTTTTAATCTCTACGGAGCCCAGTCGGTCAGCCGCATAAGCGAGAACCCTTATGAACTGGCTTATGAGATAAGGGGCATCGGTTTCAAGACTGCTGATTCAATGGCTCTCAAGCTCGGTTTTGCCCACGATTCCTCGCAGCGTATAGAGGCGGCGATTATCTATTCCCTGTTCTCGGTGAGCGAGCGGGGTGGCCATATGTTCAGCCCCAGGGATAAGCTGGTCGAGGAAGTGGCCAAGATGCTCGGCGGGGTAGATATTGAACTGATCAATGAAGGGATCAATTCCCTTGAGGAACGCAAGCGTGTGCGGGTTGAGAACCTGCCGGAACAGGATATCGACGAAGCCGTGTTCCTGATGCATTTTTACCGCTTTGAGAGCGAGATCTGCAAAAGGCTGCATGGCCTTATCAGTCACCCGTCACCGGTCAGCCGGGAAAAGGTGGAGAAAGCTCTGCCGGAAGTCGAGGCCGAACTTGGTTTTGAATTGTCTGAAGAGCAGCGCGAGGCTGTATTCGAAGCCTGTGTAAACAAGGTTTTTATTATTACCGGCGGACCGGGAACAGGAAAGACCACCATAACCCGGGCGGTGGTCATGACCCTGCGTGAGCTCGGATTGAAGGTAAAGCTTGCAGCTCCCACCGGGCGCGCGGCCAAGCGTCTTTCCGAGGCTACTGGGCGGCAGGCGTCCACCATACACCGCATGCTGCAGTACACCCCGGACAGCGGCGGATTCTATTTCAACGAGGACCAGAAGCTCAAAGCCGATGTGCTGGTCGTGGATGAAGCTTCCATGCTCGACACACAGTTATGTCTGGCGGTTCTCAGGGCCGTACCCCTGACCTGCCGGGTTATCTTTGTGGGCGATGTGAATCAGCTCCCGTCAGTAGGACCGGGCAACGTTCTATCGGATCTCTTGCAGAGCGGGCAGGTTCCAAGTGCCGTGCTCAGTCATATTTTCAGGCAGGCGCAGGAAAGCTACATCGTAGTCAACGCCCACCGTATCAATGACGGGCTGTTTCCCTTAGGACATCCGGCAGATGCCCCGGAAGCGGATTTCTTCTGGATACCGCAGGAATCACCTGAGAAAGTGCAGGAACTCATCGCCCAGACTGTCTGCGAGCGCATTCCGCAACGTTACGGACTTGATCCCATGACCGACATTCAGGTCCTTACCCCCATGCATAAGGGTGATGTGGGAACCATGAAGCTGAACGAACTCCTTCAGGCCCGTCTCAATCCGCCGACAGGCAAGGGACTCAAGCGCGGTTTTGTTGAATATCGTGTGGGAGACCGTGTTTTGCAGTTGAAGAACAACTATGAGAAGGAAGTCTTCAACGGGGACCTTGGAAGGGTCATGTACGTGGATACCGAAGAGAATGAACTCACCTGTGAATTCGACGGAAACATTGTTCACTATGAACTTTCCGAACTGGACGAACTGACCCTTGCGTATGCAGTCAGCGTGCATAAATCGCAGGGCAGTGAGTATCCCGCGGTGGTCATGCCCATTGTTTCACAGCATTTCCTGTTGCTGCAGCGCAACCTTCTTTACACGGGACTCACCCGTGCCCGGAAGCTGGCCGTGCTGATCGGCAGCAAAAGGGCGTTCCATATCGGACTGGGGAATGTGACGGCCGGGAAAAGGTTTACCAATCTGCGCTACCGTATCAGGCAGATTTTCGAAGACAATATGTTGTAGTTTTTGTCTCGGGAGCCCTTTGAGGGGCTTCCGGGCTTTACCTGCCGCGTCTTTCCCTGACCCAGCAGTTTCCTTCAATGGATTTGGCCCATTTTTTTAAGGATGCGGCCTGCTCGCCTATCTGCATGAGTGTCTGGTCCGGTTCGCAATCAAGGATTGCCAGTGAAACGGAAACCAGAGGGAAGCGGGAGGTCGATCCATTGCGTCCTTTCCCTTCAATCCATCCATTTCCTGCATCTGTCGCATTGTAGTTCTGTTTGGCAAGGCGCTTGAAGCAGCGGGTGACACCTTTGCAGATCCGCTCCGCCTTGTTCGGGGTCGTGACAATCACAAAGTCATCGCCGCCGATATGCCCGAGGAAGTCGTTGCCCGTGCCGTGCTTTTTGGTCGCCCAGTTGAGCAGCCTGCTGATCTGGAGGATTATCTTGTCTCCGTTCTTGAATCCGTACGTATCGTTGTAGACCTTGAAATTATCAAGATCAGCATAAATGATGCTGTATCGGTCAGATGCCTTCATGCGGCGGTCGATTTCCTTTTCAATATCCAGATTGCCCGGGAGTCCGGTCAGCGGATTGGTGCCTTTGGCCATTTCCACCTGAACAGATGCAAGGGTATCAAGCAGTCTTTGCACGGTGACCGTACCGATCAACTGTCCCTTGCGGGTAATGATTACGTCGTCGTAGGCTTTTTTGCGGTTCCGGGCCATTGCCATCTGCGAAACTTTTTCAACCGTGGTTTCAAGGTCCACGATGAGCGGTTCCGGGTCCATTACCGAGGTGATGGGTTTATTGGAATAGAGGGCGACACCGTATTTCCCTGAAAGATGTTTGTTCAGGGTATATTCCATCACCAGACCGCAAGGGATTCTGTTTTTGACTACGACAATGCTGCTGATGGAATTAGATTGTTCGAAAATATCCTGAACACTCGGAACAGGGGTGTCGGTTTCCACAGACTCGACGCGGCTGAGCAGGTTTTTAACCGGTATTCCGTAAACGGTGTTGTCGTACACGGAAGTTCTGGGCATCTTCAGCGTCATGGCTTCATCAGTCAGACCCGGTTTTTCGCGCTCCGGCATGGCGAGGAAGTATCCCTGTCCCAGATGAACACCCATGTCTATCACGCTCAGGGCTTGCGCCTGTGTCTCAATCCCTTCGACCAGCAGCTTGCAGCCTATTTTTTCCGCGAAGTCGGTGAAAGTGGATATTATGGCCCGGTTTACCTGATTCGTTTCAATGTCCTTCAGGAAGGATTTGTCCATCTTTATATAATCGGGCCTGATTTCGGCTATTGAGGTAAGTCCCGAGTATCCGGTTCCTGCGTCGTCAATGGCAACTAAATAGCCCTGATTACGGTAGTGATCCAGAGTCTTGCGGAACGTTTTGAAATCTTTGACGCTATGCCGTTCGGTTATTTCGAATACGATGTTGCCGGGCTTCAGGCCGTATCGGTCAAGCAGTCTTCTTGTTTCACCCGCAGTGAAGTTGGGATCCATTATTGTCCGTGGGTGGATATTGAGGAACAGTTTATGATGCGGGCGGTGTTCACCGAATGAATCAATGGCTGCTTCCCTGCACATTTTTTCAAGCTGGAACAGTTTTCCGAGTTTCTCGGCCATGTCGAAAAGCGTCAGCGGTGACCGGAAGGGCGAATTAATGGGGCCGCGTGCAAGGGCCTCCCAGCCGTGAATGCTTTTATCTGCAAGGTTGACTATGGGCTGATAGTGACAGCAAAGGCCTCGTTTTGCGAGGATGTCGTTGAACTCATTTGAGAGTTCAAGATTTGTTATGTCCAGTGCTTTCTGGGCTTCAAGACGGGCTTCTCCAATGCATGAAAGGAACCCTGACCATAGCTTGTCGTTACAGCGTACAGCGTGAAAGGAAGAATACCCGCTGTTGATGGTGATGTTGTTGCCGGTACGGATTATCTGTTCAGATTTGACCTTGTTTTCAAGGCTTACTTTCAGTTGGTAGGCCAGCTCTTGAAGCTGAACGGTGTCTCGTGATTCAGTGGGGTCCAGCAGGAAGAATTCTCCTGCATTGAATGAAAATATATGAAAATCATTGTGCAGAAGTGTGGTTTCGCCTTCTTTCATTATGGCCGAGCGGATGTCATTTTCCAGTTGTTCGGCCCATTCCGGGCCATACATGGCGGAAAGTGTTGGGAAATCCTGTATTGCAAAGTACAGAATGTTAAGTCGACCAACGTTCTGGATCAGGCTGCCTATTCCTGGGCCTTCCATGTAATCATCAGCTTTGTTTGCCTTTAAGGTGAGCAGTTCTGCCTTTTTCTTCAGAAGTTGCAACATGATGCTCATGCTCCGGATTAGTTGGTAATTTGATTGTTACGGTGGCTGTAAAGCCGTGCGAGAAGGACACTACTCTTTAATTCTCCCCGGTTGTTTCTGTTGTGTTACATTTTGTTGAAATAAATGTCGCATGGATCCTACATGGAATACTGGAACATTGCTGATGTTTAAGGTAGGCAGAATTAATGAATTTCATGGAGGGTTCCAGTGGATAGGGATGACTTGAGGGTGCTGCTGACGGCTCCAGATCTTGAACTTATGGGTGGAGTTGCCGAGACTGTCAGGCTGCTCCTTCGCGAACTTGATGGGCACAGCCATGCCTGTTACCGGCCTTTCGGCAGACGCAAGGGGCAACGCGGATTTCTGCGTTACGCCATGCCGTTTCTTGACCTGTTCAATTTTGCTGTCCTGCTTTGCCGTAAACGTTTTGATGTGATCCACATGAATCCTTCCCTGAATGCGCGCTCCGTGTTCAAGGAACTGTTGTTGTTTACGGTTTTCTGCCTGTTCGGTTATTCCGGCAGGATTCTTGTGTTTCTCCACGGGTGGGAGCAGGATCTTTTTGATAGAATCGCAGCGCGTACCGTTACGGTTTCTCTGTTGAGGATGGTCATGAAGCGGGCCGGGACAGTACTTGTTCTTGCCGGTTCATTCAGGGATTCTCTTGTTCGGGTCGGCGTGGATGCGGATAAGGTGCACATTGTAACCACCATGGTGGATATGAGTGAGTTGCCGCCGGTACCGTCTTCCGCAAAGGAATGCCGGACTCTTCTTTATCTTTCCAGAATTATCCGGGAGAAGGGCGTTTACGAAATTATGGATGCCTTTACCTCTCTGAGTACACGACACGAGGGCCTTACGCTTATCATGGCCGGTGACGGGCCGGAGCGGGCACGACTGGAAGAAATCGCGACATCCAGAGGGCTGAAAAACGTGATTTTCTCCGGATTCATTCGCGGCAGGGAAAAGTATGAGGTTTTGGAAAAATCATGTATTTTCCTGCTGCCGACCCGGTATGGGGAGGGCTGCCCAGTCGCCCTGCTTGAGGCCATGGGATCCGGATTGGTTCCCATTGTGGCAGATGCCGGGGGAATTATGGATGTGGTAATCCCCGGTGAGACGGCCTTGCTGCTTGATGAGATCAGCGGGGAGTCCATAGAACTGGCAGTTGAAAGAATTTTAAGTGATGAATCAAAGCGGAAGCAAATTTCCGGGAATGCCGCCTCGTATGCCGAAAAGCATCTGAGTTCTGCGCAGGTTACAAGGTTTATTACAAATTGTTATTTTAAGATGTGTGTTGAATCCGCTATTAACAATTAATTAGATATAGTTATGACTGCACTATTAGCACTGTTCTTCTTTTTTCGGCCGATCATGTTCATTGATGTGGGCTGGCTTGTCTTCGGACTCAACGTCAACGAGGTCTTTGCAATTATTGCAACAGGAATTCTGATAATTGCTTTTATTTTACGTATTATTACTGCGAAGTCTCTTAACGTATCCATTGTGGATTTTTTCAGCTTTTCATTCATAGTATGGGTTTTCTTTATTTATACTCTTTATATTGATCGTTCAAATTTTAAGGATGCAGCCAAGTTTGTACTTCCTTTTGTTACGTATTTTGTTCTGAAGAACGTCATACGTGATACAAGGCAATACGCACGCCTTGTAAAGATTATGCTGGTCGGATATTCTGTGCCGATTATATGCAGTACTATCCTTATTGTTCAAGGCAAGAGTCTGTATACGGTACTTTTCTGGAACAACCTTGCCCGCTTTAAAGGTGTATACGTTAACTGTCATGACCTTGGACACTGCATGGCTTTGTTCTGCATGCTCTTGGGCATCTATTATGTCCTGTGTGCCGAGGACAAGGGACTGACGCCTCTTCCAAAGCAGCGGTTGTTTTTGGTTATGGTTTCCATGCTAAGTATTTTTGCCTTCTATTGCTTGTGGAAAAGTTATGTTCGTACCTGCCTGCTTGGTTTGATCGTCTTTATTTATTACTATCTTTTCCGTGTGAACAAGAGGCTGCTGATCATTCTTACCGGGGTAATGTGTTTTATAGTGGTCCTGCTGGCAGGTATGCTTTACACGATTTTTTACGACATGATTGACTCCGCAAGCGGAAAGGAGTCCGCAGAGAATTTCGGGTCCGGCCGTCCGTACATCTGGAAGCATAATATTACCGAATTTTCGATGCAGCCCATCGACGGCATTCTGGCCGGTGTCGGTGTCGGTAATACATGGTCACACACCAAGAAAAAATCGGATGTTGTGGGTGAAATGTTGAACAGCCATAACGACTTTCTTGATGTAATGATGCAGACCGGTGTTGTCGGCCTTTTACTTTTTCTTGCATTTCAGTTTTGTATTTTCCGTAAGATCCTGGCACTGGAGGGGAGGGTGCGCTTCGTTTTCCTTGCCTTTTTCCTTTCGGTCTGTCTTATGAACTTTGCCAGTAACAGCTACATTACCAGATTCGGTCTTGGGCAGATGTTTTATTCAATTATTTGCTATGTGGAACTGCCGGGCATTGCACGAGGTGCAACTGAAGATGAGGAGGATTCCGAGAGCATAGACGTTGCCTGATCGTTGGCGGTAGTCTCAGTAATCTGGAAAAGTAATTTATATTTCGGCCAGTTTGCTGTTCCTGATCAGTTCTTTTTCTGATAGAAGTTATTTAGTTTGTAAGAAGACACATCTGCGAATGCTGTTTTAGTCACTTTCGGGAGTTTAATTGGGGTGAGTGCATTTTTATCTTTCATATCCGTAGTTGCGGCCTGGACCGTTCTTTATTGGGATTCCTTTCCGCCGTTGTTGAACCGCTGGAACACCGAGGACTATTCCTATTGCTGGCTTGTTGTTCCTCTGGCCATCTACACGGCCTGGCAGAGGAAGGAGTTGTTGCCTGCGGATAGCCACCCAGCTGCCAAATCCGGATATTTTGTGCTGCTGATGGCCGGCGTGTTTTTCTTTCTTGGGAAGGCCTCGGCCGTTGATGCCCTGGTGTTCGGATCCATGTGGCTGTGTGTGTTGGCTGTCATCCTGTTCATTTATGGCTGGCAGTCCATGAAAGCCTTTTTCTTCCCGTTGATGGTACTTGCTTTCGCGATTCCGCCGCCGCCTTTTATCAATAATATGCTTACCTTTAAGCTGAGGCTGATTTCATCGGATCTTTCCGTCCGGATAATGCAGTTCATTGATATACCGGTCTACAGGGAAGGTAATGTCATTGATCTTGGAATGATTCAGCTTCATGTCGTCGATGCCTGCAGCGGGTTGCGCTATGTTTTTCCCACCGTTCTTCTTGGGATTCTCATGGCCTACTGGTTCAATCACCGTACATGGCAGCGGTTGGTGGTTGTGCTTGCCACAGTCCCTACGGCTATTGCAACTAATGCCCTGCGGATTGCAATTGTTGGGTACATTGCACGAAATATTTCAGTCGAAACCGCAGAGAATTTTTTCCACGACGCCTCCGGGATATTGATTTACCTGCTTTCGGTGGTCATGCTGGTAGGACTCAGCATGTTTTTGAATATTTTCGGTGGAAAGGTTGCTGGTGGCGATATGCCCAGAAGGACATACGGTGCCCCGGCGGCATGCAATTCGCCTATGCATCTGGTTGTCATGGCTGTTGTTTTGGCCTGCATGTTTTTCGGGTATCAAAGTGTTCTTTCCGGGCGTGTAATTCCGGAAAGAACTGCTTTTGACAGTTTTCCCATGTCGTTTTCCGACTATGAGGGCAAACGGGAGTATTTTAACGACGATATAGTGAAGTCTCTTGGAGCCGACGATTACCTTTCCGGTGTCTTCATGGACAAAACTTCAGGTCGTAATATTCTTGCTCTTATATCATATTATAATTATCAGGAGCCGCAGAGGGCGGCTCATAACCCGGTGAGCTGCCTGCTCGGAGGCGGAGGATGGGATCTTACCACCTCCGTTGATCTTGCCCCTGATCCTGAAGCCGGAAGACCTTTTCAGGTGAGAAGACTTATTCTTCAGAGACCTGGACAGCGCCTGCTGGCTCTATACTGGTTCCAGCAGCGGGGGCGCACTGTCACGAATGAATATCTCAACAAGATATACCTTGCGCTTGATTCAATTCAGAAGCAGCGCACCGATGGTGCACTGGTAAGGCTTGAGCTTGTTCTTGACGACGGCGAGACCGTTGAAGACGGTCAGAAGATTCTTGATCGTTTTATCAGTAATTTTAATTCACTCTTAGCTCCGTATGTCCCCGAATAGCTATGCTGTCGTACGGATTTTTTTGAGGACATAATGCGTAAATCAACTCTTGCTGTAATCCTGATTGTTGTTGTTTCCTGTCTGTTTTCCGGATGTGAAAAGAGACGTGAAGAATTCTATAATAAAGCTGTAGAATACTATAAACAGAAGAAATATACCGAATCCCGCCTTGAATTGAAGAATGCATTGTCCATTGATCCTGAATGTGCAGAGTGCCGTCTTCTTTTCGGCAAACTTGCACTTGAGGAAGGAAATTTTCAGACAGCGTTTGTCAACTTCCGTTATGCATCTGATTATGACCCCAAGCTCACTGAGGCTAAGGTTGAGCTGAGCAAGCTCTATCTGCTGGCAGGAGAGTTTGACAATGCCGGGGACATGGCTCGCAAGGCCCTTAACGAAGATTCGAAAAATATCGAGGCCCGACTGGTCCTTGCTTCTGTTCTTGCAGAGAACAAGAAGTATGCAGAATCGGAGAAGATGCTTGCAATTGCCCGGAATGATGATCCAGGAAATCCTGATGTTTATATGTCACTCAGCAGCGTTTATGTTCGGCAGAAGAAAATGCAGGAGGCTGAACAGGCACTGCTTGACGGAGTTTCCCATATTCCTTCAGACACGGGCATGCTGATGAAGCTGTCTGCTTTATACAGGCAGACCGATGCAATTGAAAAAGCGCGTCCTTATGTAGAGAAACTGCTTGAGGTCGGAGGCGGTGAACCCCGTTTCGTAATTTTCGCAGCTGAATATTTTTCAGTTGTAGGAGACAAGACCCGTGCTGAGTCTTTGCTTGCGGATCTGGTAAAACGTTTTCCTGATAAAGATGAATACCGGGTTCTTTATTCCAGAATGCTCTCCAGTGAAAAGAAGTATGATCTGGCTGAGAAGGTGCTGCAGGACGGCCTGACTGCAAATAAGGCTTCCCTGCAGGTTCGTTCGGCTCTTTCCGCATTGTTTGTGTCCCAGGGACGTCAGGAGGAGGCGGTTAAAATCCTGCTGGATGGTATCGCCATTGATTCTGAGAGCGCTGACAATGTTTACTATAGAAAGCAGCTCGCCACCCTGTACCTTGATATGAATGAATCATTGAAGGCTCTGGAACAGCTGGATGAAGTTATCGAGCGTAACCCCAAGGATTCCGAAGCGCACTATCTGCGCGGTCAGATTTATCTGCTTGAAGGCAAAGGCCAGAAAGCCGTTGCTGAATTCCGTCAGGTTGTCAGGGATAACCCGACAAGTGCACCCGCATATGTACTGCTTGCCAAAGCACATCAGGCAAATGATGAAACCAGCATTGCCATTGAGAACCTGAAGGAGGCCATTGCGATTGATCCGGGCTACGGTCCGGCTCGTGAGGCTCTTATCAATACTTATCTTGACCGCAAGGATTGGCATCAGGCTCTTCTTGAACTGCAGCGTCTGCGCGAGAAGCGTCCGGATGATATCAACATTATGGCCGCTATCGGTGATGTGTATGCAATCAAAGGGGATGTAAACCTTGCCGTGCATACTTTCGCCGAAATAGCCAAGGATTTTCCGGAGTCCCCCATTGGCCTGCTCAAGCTTGCTGATCTGTCCCGTTCCGAAGACAGAAATGCTGAAGCCGAAAAATATTACACTGAAGTTCTTAGGATTGCTCCCGATTCCCTCGTTGCAATTCAGGGAAAGGTCGGTGTGATGCTTGAACAGAACAAGTTTACTGCCGCGGTCAATTTTTGTCAGAAGCTTCTGAAGGAGTTTCCCGATAACGCAAGAATCTATGAGCTGATGGGTCGTATTCAGGCCAAAAGGGATAATTTCACTGAGGCGGAGGAAAGTTATGCAAAGGCCATATCTCTTGCTCCGCAGTGGATGCTTCCCTACATGCGTGTAGGCGATCTTTATGTGTCCAACAACAGGATCAAGGACGGTATCGCCAAATTCACCGCCAATGTAAAAGAGGAACCTGATAATCCCGGCCCTCTGTTTATCCTTGGACTTCTGTACGAGCAAAAGGGAGACTTCAGCAATGCACGTAAGGCATACTCGGAGCTTCTTGAGAAGTGGCCGGGCTTCCAGCTCGCAGCCAACAATCTTGCCTATCTCCTTGCCACCAAATTCTCCGACAGAGGGGATGACATGAAAGAGGCTCTTAAACTTGCACGAGTTGCTGCAAGCAGCCAGAGTCCAGAGGCGTTGGATACACTCGGCTACGTGCTTTTCCTTAACGGAGAGTATGAGCAGGCCCTGCATGTGTTGAATTCAGCCCTGCAGGTTTCTCCGGAGTTTTCTGCGGCTCAATATCACAAGGCTCTGGTTTACTTCCGCGATGACAAGAAAATGGAAGCCAAGAATATTCTCAATAAGCTCCTAAAATCAAAGGACGATTTCCCTGAGAAAAAGGATGCGCTTAATTTGCTTGAAAGAATATAATTAATTTTGAAAAGAAACTGTGCTTCAGTAAGAAGGGCTGCCTCTGCAGCCCTTTTTTTGGGCCAAGAATGGTCTGGCTAAGTTGACAATTTGCTGTAATAATTCATCGCTTGTCTGTAGTAAATTTGTCTGGAGGGGGTATGTCCAGGAATTTGAGAATTCCGGCAGGAAAGTTGGGTACTTTTCATAAAGTAATGGATGCTGTGTTTGGCATAGGAACATTACTTGTCCTGTATTCCCTGTTTTCTCCTGCATCATTTTATTCCAGCGGCTACAGAATAAGTATGCTTGCCGGAGCAATTGCATTTCTCACCTTGTTTTGTTTTCATGTCGCCGGAGTTTATAAGAATTGGGCTGGGGCGGATATCGTATCAGAATGTAACAGAATAGTTGCTGCGGTTCTGGTTGTGTTCGGAAGTCTTTTGATTCTTGGATATGTATTCAAGGTTTCCAGCATTTATTCCAGACGCGTTGTCCTTTTGTGGATCTTTATCTGGCCTGCCCTGATGTGTGTTGAAAGAGTCTTTCTCAGGAAATTCTATTTCAACAGTTTTTTCGAAACAAGTATGAATAAGAAGGCAGTAATCGCCGGAACTGGAAAACTGGGTGCTGCTCTTGCTGACTGGATCGAAGAGAATCCCTGGGCCGGGGTGAAGGTGGAGGGCTTTTTCGATCGTAAAGATACTTCCTGTGAAAGTTCGGACCCATGTCTTGGAAATATCAGTGAGTTGCCTGCGTATGTTCGCAAAAAGAACATACAGCTCGTGTATATTGCTCTCCCAATGCGAGAGGAAGCACTGCTTGAAGGGCTTCTGCGGGACCTTGAGGATTCTACAGCCCAGATTTATTTTTTCCCGGATATATCTATTTTTACCAAGCTTATGGGTGGGGATGTTGCCCAAGTTGCCGGGCAGACGGCTATTGCTCTGCGTTCTTCCCCTTTTGAAGGGATAAATGGTGTCATCAAGCGTACGGAGGACCTTGTTCTCGGTTTGTTGATTTTGACTTTGATTTCCCCTGTGATGCTGGTGATTGCTCTGTTTATAAAGTTGACATCGAAAGGTCCGGTGTTTTTCAAGCAGTGGCGCTATGGTCTCGGTGGGGAACCGTTCCAGATATACAAGTTCAGAACCATGAAAGTTCTTGAGGATGGGTACGAGTTTGTGCCGGCTACAAAGAGCGATCCGCGGATAACTCGTTTTGGCCATTTCCTGCGCAAGAACAGTCTTGATGAACTTCCCCAGTTCATAAATGTTATTCTTGGGAGCATGTCCATTGTGGGACCGCGTCCTCATGCTGTGAAAATGAACGAGGAGTACAGGACGCTTGTCCCCGGTTATATGCTCCGTCACATTTCAAAGCCCGGAATAACCGGACTTGCCCAGATTAATGGTTATAAAGGTGAAGTGCGTACCGAGGATGAAATGGTTAAAAGAATTTCATTTGATATTATGTACTTGCAGAGGTGGTCTGTATTTCTTGATCTTGAGATTGTTTTTAAGACGGTATTTAAATTCGCCTGGCGTCAGTGATGGCGAAGGTTGTTTAAGACTTAAGCCACGTGAGCGGTGCCAATTTTTTGAAATAGTTAGGTAAAAAAGTTGCAGTTGCTTGCCGCATACTGTTCCCCTGACCTGTTTATATTTAAGGAGTGTTTTTATGAACTCTTTGAAATTAAAAGTTTTTTTGTTTGTTTGCATGTTTTTTGCTGTTGCTTCATCCGGAGCTTTCGCACAGATTACTGACAAAGGCGGTTATAAACTGGGGCCTGAGGATGTTGTAGAAATTTCTGTGTGGGGCGATGAAGAACTGGCCCGTGAAGTTGTAGTACGCCCTGACGGCGGGGTGTCTTTTCCTCTTGTAGGAGACTTGAAGGCCGGAGGCCTGACTATAGATCAGCTCAGAGAAGAAGTCAGGAAGCGTATTGTGGAGTACGTTCCGGATGCAGCTGTGACGGTCATTCTGCGCAAAGTCGAGAATCCGAAGATCTATGTTATGGGCAAGGTTCAAAGTCCGAAGATGATAGTCATGGGACAGGAGATGACAGTGGTTCAGGCTCTGGCCGTGGCCGGTGGACTTAGCAACTTTGCCGATTCCGGGAATATTGTTGTTGTCCGCCGTTTTCCTGACGGCAAGCAGAAGGTTTTTGAGTTCGATTACGATGAGTTCGCAAGCGGAGATAAGCTTGAACAAAACATCCTGCTGATGCCGGGTGATACCGTAGTCGTTCCGTAGTAGCGTATGTCGCTGCTTTTACTGATTTTGACAGGGGAGTCGGATGTCCAGGTCGTTTTACAGGTTACTCTGCATACTTTTGTGCACTGCATTGGCGGTGCCTGTATGTGGCGTTGTTGCGGGGGATAAAGCTCCCTGGCGCATTTTCATGCCTGTAGTCCAGCCTGTAGCTGTTTCTGTCGAAAGTTCTTCTGCCGCAGCAGATACCAGAAGGTCTGTTTCGGGAGTTGTTCTCAGATCTGAATCTATCTCCGGAGAGGGGCGAGTCGTACGGAGAATTGACCCTGATCCGGTTGAGACAGTCGATTTTTCCATTCAGACCGATTCAGGTGTTCAGCGTACAGAAGCTGGTGCCATAGTGGTGTGCCTGAGCGACAGTGTTCCAGCAGAGCCCGGTCCTGTAGAGCCCGGTCCTGTAGAGCCCGGATCTGTAGAGCCCGGATCTGTTTCTTATGGAACCGGTGCTTCTACTCCTGTCACCGGTGCAGCTGTCTATGCCGATGCTTCGGGTTCCACCAGTAAAATTACTGCGAAAAAAGAGCCAGTTATGGTCAGCAGTCGCAGTGTAGATAACGAGGACAGGTATACCGATCCGTCAGTATCTCTTGTCCCCTCAGATAACGCCGAAGAACGACGCTGGAAATCCTCAGAAAACGGTCTTTTTTTTACCACCCCAAAAAGATTTCTCGGTCTGTCCGGAACCTTTGTCCGGGCGATCCCTTCTATCAATATCCGGGAAATGTATGATTCTAATATAGACTATACCGATATTGCTGACTTTATTACCGAGATCACCCCTTCTTTGAATGTCGATGTGATCGGCGAGGAAGCAAATCTCAAGATTAACGGTGATTTCATTTACAGGGACTACTTGGAAAACAGCAAATTCGACCGTTACGATTACAATGTGAACATTGCCGGAAAATTCAAGTTCACCCCCAAGGTTGAGGGTGGGCTTTCCCTTGAGCATAAACGCTACCACAACCTAGACCAGAACACCTATGAAGCCGGTGGCGTGGAGCTTGATCCTACTATTGTACTCAAGACTTCAGCAACTCCTGAAGTAAACTGGAGAATCTCAGAGCGTGATAATATCAGGGTATCCAATTATATGGATAAGACCGATTACGAGCGTGCTGCTGATTCTGATTACATGACCAACGTTTTAAGTGTGATCTGGGGGCATCTGCTTCCCAACGAGGTTACCAGTGTTTTTGCTGGTCAGATGTTCACGTTTACACATTTCAGCCGGGAGCTTGATGAGCTCAATAGTGATCAGGTTTCCTTTCAGGGTGTGGTCGGTATAGATCATAATTTTTCGCCAGGCTGGAAGATGTCCGTCAAAGGTGGACCGGGGATGACCTATTCCAACTATTCCAATGATGCAATGAGCGGTGATTCTGAGGATTTTTTGTATCAGGTCCGTGCTGAAGTCGGGTACAGGCAGCTAAAATATTCGATTGTTCCTGCTGTGGAACGTGTTGTTCGTCCTGGGCGTTACGGGGAGAACGAGGTTATGGATCAGGTTGAACTGTACGCACGTTACGACTTCACCGAATTTCTCAAATACGACACGATTAATACATGGTGGTTGAATGAAACCGACGGTAAGAATGGTGGTCAAAAACATAAGGCATCCGGGATTTTTACCCAGCATATTATGCGTTGGGAGTTTGAAAAGGATTGGAAATGGATGGTCGGATTCAGTTATAACTGGGGACGCAATGAATTGTCGGGAACTGTAAACGAAAGAGTAAAAACTTGGATGGGACTGACTTATTCCTTTCCAACCGAGATAAAGTAAGGGGTCACGGCTAGATGCAACAGAGTTCGGATATCGCATATTACATTGATGTGCTTAGGCGCAGGAAGTATCAGTTTATTCTGCCGGCCGGGATAATCTTTTCCATGGTCGTTATTCTGGCTTTCGTTCTTGCGCCTGTGTACAAATCGACCGCTACAATTCTTATTGAGGATCAGGATATCCCTCAGGATCTTGTCCAGACAACTGTTACAGGGTTTGTTGAGGAACGTCTCCAATCCATTTCACAGATCGTACTCAGTCATGGTAACTTACTAAATATCATTAAAGAATTTGATCTTTATCCTGATTTGATCGGTAAATATACCACTGAAGAGATCATCACCAAGATGCGTGAGGACATCAAACTTGAGCCGATTACTGCCGAAGTTACCAACCAGTATTCAGGACGCCCGGCCAGTGCCACGGTTGCATTTACCCTGTCCTATGAGGGTAGAACTCCCCAGAAGGTAGCGCAGGTGGCCAACGTTCTTACCTCACTTTACCTGAAGGAGAACCTCAAGGAGCGTGAGGAAAAGGCCGCATCCACATTTGAATTTCTTGAGTTGCAGCTGGCAGAACTTCGTTCCGAAATTCTGGAACTGGAGTCGCAGATAGCCGGCTTCAAGGAAAATCATGTCAATGAACTGCCGGAGCTTCTTGTCCATAACATGAACACAATGGAAAGGCTTCAGCGTGAAATGGACAAGGTTCAGGAGCAGGTTGCATCTCTTAAAAACCGGAAGGTGTATCTGGAAGGCCAGAGGGCCAGCATAGATCCTCATTTGAAAATTGTTTCCAACGACGGGACCCGGTTTTCCACTGCCAAGGAGGATCTGGAGAAACTGCGCAGGGAATACATTGCACTGACTTCTAAATATTCCGACAGGCATCCGGCCGTCCTCGCCATGAAACGTCAGGTGGATGCGCTGGAACTGGAAGTTGATGCAGCGCAGAGCTACGATCTTGTAAAGCGTGAACTGAAAAAGAAGGAGCAGGAATACGAAACCCTGCTGAAGAAATATTCAGAAAAGCATCCTGATGTAATTTCGTTGAAACGTGAAATCGATTCTCTTAACGAGCGCCTTGGTGAGGTCTCCCTTGAGGACGGTATGTTTGAGTCTTCCATGGAGTTGCCGGATAACCCCGGTTATATCCAGATAGAGACCCAGATCGCATCCACAGAGCTGGAGATAGCCGAGACCGAGAGAGTTTACGCCGAGCTCCGCAACCAGTATCAGAAATTCCAGCGGCGGGTGGTAAATACTCCTCAGGTCGAGCAGGAATACAAGATCCTGCTTCGTGACTATGACAACGCCCAGGCCAAGTATCAGGATATAAACACGCGACTGCTTGCTGCGCGTGAAGCAAAAGGTCTGGAGCAGAGCCAACTGGCAGAACGGTTCACCCTGATTGATCCTCCTATCGTTCCCGAAAAGCCGATTCGCCCCAACCGTCTTGCTCTTGTGCTTGTGGGCTTTGTTTTATCCATGGGTATAGGAATTGGTGTAGGGGTCTTTCTGGAATTCATGGATCGGTCAATTCGCAGGCCTGAAGAGCTTTCAGAGATTGTCAAATATCCCGTGCTGGCAATTGTTCCGTACTGGGAGACTGAGATTGAGGCTCGTCGGATTGTCAGAAAGAAGTGGACGGTCTTCCTATCGATTGCCGTCGCCAGTATTGTAGTTGTGTCAGGTGTACACTTTTTCTACATGCCGCTTGATATTATTGCGGTCAAAGTTATCCGCAAACTTGCCTTGAACTTCTAGTTTAGGGATTAATGGAGTCATCATGAGCAAACTGCTCAAAGCTGTTGAAAAAGCCAAACGAAACAGAATGATACATGAAGCTGAATGTTTGGACGGAAGTGGCGGCAGCCACACAGATGCCGGTGGCAACGGTGGTGCAAAAGGTCCTGTTGCTGAATCTGCATTCACAGATTGTAAACCTGCTGCCGCTGTAGAGATGGTGGAGGCCTGTGAGTTGCCCAAGCCGATTTTTTCTGAAGATATTAATCTTGATGAAGTCGAACTGGCAAAAAACAGAATTCTTACCTCTCACAGCAGTGCGTCCTTCACAGATATTTATAACCTGTTGCGTACACAGATTCTGCACCGGACAAAGAAGAACGGGCACAATGTTCTGATGGTTACCAGCGCCATGCCGGGAGAAGGTAAAACGATCACTTCCATTAACCTTGCTATCAGTATTGCCCGTGAGGTTGACCAGTTTGCGCTTTTGGTAGATACGGACATGCGTAAGCCGAGTATTCATAAATACCTCGGAATTGATGCTGAAAAGGGGCTGACCGATCATCTCTTGCACAATATTCCGGTTCATAAGTTGCTTATAAAGCCGGGAATAAGCAAGCTGTCTTATCTTGCCGCCGGAGAGCCGATTAAAGGATCAACTGAGATTCTAGGTTCACCAAAGCTGCAGGAACTGATTCTGGAGATGAAGGCAAGGTATCCTGACCGGTATGTTATATTTGACTGCCCAGACCTTTTACATGCTCCGGATGCTCTGGTATTCTCCAGCTATGTTGATGGGATAATTTTTGTGATTGAAGCCGGTAAGACGTCTCGTGAGCATGTCCAGAAAGCATTGAGGCTTCTTGAGGGGCGTAATATTGTGGGTGTTGTATTGAATAAGACTGAAAAAGAAAGTCTTAACGTTGTTCCGTAGGTGGTTTGCTGTATGTATCTTGAGTTCTACGGTTTGAAGGAAAAACCTTTCAATATTCTGCCTGACCCTGATTTCTTTTATTTGAGTCAATGGCACCAGCAGGCAATAACTCATATTGAGTACGGCCTGATGAACGGGGACAGTCTTATCCTGCTCACCGGTGATGCCGGGACAGGCAAAACTTCCATTATCTATAGGCTTGTTCTTGATCGTCGGGAAGATACGCTTGTAGGGGTTATCTTTAACAGTGCCGTCGGCGGGGATCATATTGTTGAAATGATCCTGACCGAGCTTGAAGCAGAACTTCCGGAAAATCCTACTCCAGCTTCATGTCTTGATGCATTGCAGCAGTTTCTGCTGGATGTGTATACAAAAGGAGAGAGAAAGGTTCTGCTTATTCTGGATGAAGCGCAGAATCTGAGCGACGAAGCTCTTGAGCAGGTTCGCATGATTTCAAATCTTCAGGCTGGAAAGGATAACCTGATATCAATTCTTATGGTCGGTCAGTCCGGTTTCAGGGCACGCCTGAGGAAAGCCCGATACAGCCAGATAGTCCAGCGTATTGTAGTCAGTGCCCATCTCTCCAGTCTGCGGGATCAGGAAGTTGCTGAATACGTATACTACCGCCTTAAACAGGGCGGGGTAGATGATCCGTTCAGTGTCTTTACTGATGAGGCCGTCGCCAAGGTCAGTGAATATTCCTATGGTATCCCCAGAAATATCAATGTCCTGTGCGAAGGTTCGTTAATTTACGGTTTTGCGGATGATATAAAGCCGATTACTCCTGAGATAGTTGAAACATTTGCAAAGGAGCGCATTGAAGACGGTCTGCTTACCGTGCCGGAGTCTTCCGGTATGCGTGAGGAAGATGATCTTTCTAACTATGTGAAGTCGCTTGAGAACAGGATTGCGAGCCTTGAAGCTTCCATGGGTATTGTCAGACGCACTCTGATCAAAATCATCAAGGCTGTGAAGAAGAACAGCGACAAAGGCTGATTTATAAGACTCATTTGTCTGTACTTGTGCTGTTTATACCGCTGTTCTTCATCCGAAGAATCTGTTGCGGGACCTGCCCGGTCCGGGGAGAAGGAATGCGCCTGAAACCGGTGTTGCTGATATTGTGTTGCCTGCTGTTCTTCTGTGCTTCTACCGGTGTGTGCAATGCCTCCCTTGATTTTTCGGTATTCAAGGATCGTCCCCGTCTTTATCTCAATAAGCAGCGGCTTGAACACCTGCGTTCCGTCAAGGATGAGCAGCCTTACGCGGACATTCTCAAAGTCGTCCGCAAGCGCGGTCGCGGGCAGGTGGGAAGCAGGGTTCCCAACAACCTGTTGCGCTTTGATGCCAGCACCATCAGGAGACCCGCAGACGGTCTGCTGGATATTTCTTTCTATTATCTGATCACCGGGGATTCATCCTACTTTTCTACCATTGAGGATTTACTCCACCTTTTCAGCACAAATCCTGACTGGGCCGGAAACAGCGATATGGGGCCGGCTCATGTTCTGTTCTCCATGTCTCTTGCGTATGACTGGTTCTACGATGAACTGTCCCCGGCGCTGCGTTTGCTGGTCCGGGATGCCATAGCTGAACATGCAGAAATATTTTACGACCTAACCCACAAGAGGGAAATCTGGTGGGCTCAGGACAAGGGCCTGCTTCAGAACCATAACTATGTTAACGTAGCCTCTATGGCCATTGCCGGGATAGCTCTTTACGGTGAGGATGCGCGGGCGGAGAAATGGCTCGACGAAGCTGAGCGCAATTTTGACGAAGTTCTGGGGCTGCTTTCTCCTGACGGGGCAAGTCATGAGGGTATAAGTTATTGGAGCTACGGTATGTTGTGGCTGCTTAATTACTATATGGCTCTGGCTCCCGCTCAAGGGTTGGATAAGGTCAGGGAGAACGGCTTTCTCAAAAATACCGCCCTGTTCAGGATGTATGCCTCCCTGCCGGGATTTCAGTACAATATTGATTATGCTGACTCTCTGATGATCGACTATTACGGTCCGGGAGCTTTCCTGCGTTGTCTTGCTTCAATCTTCAAGGACGGGCATGCCCAGTGGCTTGCTGAAAAGGTTGAAACGGAAAGACGGAAACGGACCATACTCTGGCAGGATTACATCTGGTATGATCCTGAAGTCGCGCCTGTTTCTCCGGAGGATCTTCCTCTTTTCGGATGGTTCGACAATCTGGGAATCCTGCTCTCCCGGTCTTCATGGGATAAGGATGCTTCTTTGATCATGTTCAAGGCCGGTCCGCCTCAGGGTTATCTTGCCTTGTCAAAAGGAGTCTATCCCGGTTCGCATATCCATCCTGACGAAGGTACCTACAGCATATGGCTTGGAAGGAAATCTCTGGTTCAGGATGACAGTTATGTGCTTAAAAAACTGTCATCAAGCCATAACCTGCTGACTTTCAATAAACTTGGACAGCTTGGTGAAGGTGGGACGTGGTTCCTGCAATACGACTATAAAAAATCGCGTGGAGATATTCCCAGGGCAAAGTTTGCTCAGGGCAGCGGTTTTCAGGCTGTTGAGATTGAGCTTGCCGGACTGTATCTGCCGGGAGTGCGCCCTAAGTCGTGGAGGCGTGCTTTTGTTGTTGTAAACGGGGCTGATGTGTTCATAAGGGACAGGGTGGTTCCCCAGTCTGCTGTGGAGATAGAGTCTCTGGTTCACCTCTCGCGTGAGGCTCGGCGAGTTGACGGCGGTATCTGTCTGGATGTTGGCGGGGGCTATTCGTTCAGTTTCAAGGGCGATGATTTTTCCTCCCAGCTTGATCGTTACTCCATTCCAACCAAGACCATGGGAAAGAATATTCCGCGTATAGGTATGTTGTTCAAGGCTTCCGGTAAGACTTCTTCCACTGAATCTATGCTGACCGCGTTGGCCAGATCCAGGGAGGGCTGCATAGATCCGGAAACCGTGAAATCCTATGACCCGGTGTCAGATATAGCTGTGGTTGAAAGTGTCGGCGGACAATATCGCATTGACTTTTCATCCCTTTCTGTGACCGGAATCTGATCGCACTTACTTGGAGTATCGATGAAATATGCGTTTTTGCTTTACGACAGCAGGTCTGGGTCTACGCTGCTTTCCTCGCTTCTGAATCTGTTTTCCGGCGTGGTGGTCACGCAGGAGAGTGCATTCATGCCTCTTGTATTGGAGAATTACAGCAATGAAGGGCAGCTTGAGGTCAATGGACTGCTTGATCTTCTCTACTCCGAGCCGCAGTTCTGCGATTGGAACATTGACCGGGATGTGTTGCGAAACCGGCTCAATGGGATTTATCCGTTGACCTACCGTGCTGTTTTTGATGCGGTTATAGAGGAATATCTGAAAGTCCGCGGGGTAGATGAGCCTGAACTGCTGGTGGTAAAGGGACCGCGCTATGAGTTCCACATGAATACATTCAGGAGAATGTACGGTGCTCCGAAATTCATCAATCTGATCCGGGACGGAAGGGCTGTCTATAATTCCAAGTTGGACATGGTTTCGGTTTCCGGGTTGAAGATGTCCAACAATGTTTTTCAGTCCGCATTCGAGTGGAAAAAGAAGCTCAATGGTATACGCGGAGAATCCGTTTTCAACCTGCGCTTTGAGGACCTTGTCGGTGATAGTGATGCCGTTGTCCGTGATCTGCTTGATCGTCTTGGGGTGAGCGAAGAAGGACGGGATATATCGTCTTCGCAGGAGGAATTCCATAAGCTGATCGGAGGCAGTCAGAAACACCTGCATTCCAATGTGAAGAGGGCACCGGACAAGGCCATTGCGGTGAAGTGGATGCAGCGACTCAGCCCTGCGGAAATATGGCTTTATGAAAGATTATGCGCCAGTGAGCTGCGTGCAAACGGATACACCCTTCATGCCGATCCTGCCACCAGCCGAGTTTCCATTGCTGCTCTTGTTGTGCGTGATGCCGGGCATTGGCTCTGGTTGAAATTGCGGAATATTTTCTATTATACTTTTGTTGATAAAAGCATCATGCAGAAGCTGAAAGGAAAACGTTTTGAGTAGCAACCTGTCTACCCTGTACAAGATTATCCTTGTTTTTTCAGCCAAAGTCGGCAAGGGAGTGGGCGGACTGTTCCTTACATGGGCTTTGGCCCGTAAATACGGTGCATACGGATCGGGGCTTTTTTTCATCCCGTACACATTCGCTTTTCTCAGTGCGCTCATTTCTCAGTTGGGGCTTGGTAATGCCTGCATGAAGTTTGCCCCGGTACTGAAAAAGGAAGCTCCGGCAAACCTTTCATTCTTGTGGACCGTTACCCTGTCGGCAGTCGGCCTGTTTGCCGGAAGCCTGTTGCTGTCCGTGGTGGCATTTCCGGAGTTCTTTTCCCAACTGGTTTTCAAAAGTCCGGACAAGACCGACTACATTCTCTATGCCGCCCCGATAATTCTGTTCTGGGGACTTACCTACCTGATAATTTTTTTCCGTCAGAGCCTGGGGGATGTTTCGGGGATAGCCGTCATTGAGAATACGGTAATTCCGTGGGGCATGCTGCTGATTGCACTTTCCACTTTTGTTGTGGACATGAGTGTTCTCAATTACGTGCTCTGCATTACCATTCTTTTTGCTGTATGTTTTCTTTATGCCTTTGTCTCGACCCGCAATCGATACGGACTCTGTTTTTCTCTAAAGCTGAACAGTTCCCTCGCCATAAGGGATATTGCGGTCTACTGTTTGCCGCTTCTGCTTATTGCTTTTGCTCAGAATTCCCTTGTCTGGATAAATACTCTGATACTCGGTGGCATTGGCTCAGTGGCAGACTCGGCCATATTTGTTTCGGGCATGCGGGTTGCCATGAGTATTTCCATTCTTCTTTACACCTTCAACAGTGTATATGTTCCGCACATTTCGGCTGCTTATGCCCGGAACGATTGCAGGGTCATAGGCGAACTCTATGACGACATAACCTGCTCCCTGTCTTTGTTTTCCTTTGTGATTCTTGCGCTGTCCATAATGTATTCAGATCTGATAATGGCTTCATTCGGTTCCGATTATGATGGTGGGTCCGGATGCCTGATGTATCTTATTCTAGGAAACGTTTTCAGCTGTTATATCGGTCCGGTAGGTTACATTCTTCTCATGGCCGGAAGGTCAAAGCTTGAAGCCTTCAACACCGTTGTGGCGTTGACCGTCAACGGTGTGCTCTGCCTTGTACTTTATAACCGGATGGGTGTAACGGGGGCTGGTGCAGCCTTTTTCTGGGCTTTTGTGCTGGTTAATATGCTGCGTTATGTGCAGTGCCGGAGGATTCTCGGGCTTCGTTGGATGAATCCTGTCCAGACACGGATAATGGGAATTCAGCTTGTCTTTTGTGCAGCCTATTTTTTACTCTGCAGACTTGAGGTTAACCGGGAGCTTATGGCTGCCGGTTTTATTGGTCTGTATGGGGGTGTAAACATAGGTACTATTCGCATGCTGGTAGGCAAAATGAAGGTTTCACACGAAATTTAAGTTTTCCGTTGTTATAAAATGCGAAAGGACCGGGCTGGAGGTGTCCCGGTCCTTTTGCATTTTAAGGAGTGTGATGAGGAATGAAGACTGTGTGTTGGTTCTGCTGTGGTGTGAAGGAAGTGCAGGGGAACATTTCCTTCAACCTGTGTTGATTTCTTATTAGCATCATGCGTGCCAAAGTATAATACTCTATTAAAGTAGGTACTTATTAGTTTTTGTGTTCGATGTGCAAAAAACAATTGCACACAGTTCTTTGCACAAATGTGCATATTTAAGTCGAGTGCACTGCACAAGTGTTCAGCCAATTGTGGGCAGGTTGGTTAAAATTGCAACGGACAAGTTAATTTAACGGATCTCTCTGTACATATTTGTTTGAAAAGAGTATCGTCCAAGCTGGACTGACAAGTATATGATGATTAACAATATGAAAAATTAAATAAATATAATTGGGAGGTGCCTATGCATACCAGACTTTCAGACGTGTATTTGAATCCTGACCTCAATGGTAGAATCGAAGAAGCCTGCCAGAATCTGGGTATCAGCAAAAGTTTGTTCCTTAATGTCCTTCTTGGTGAGTTATTCAGTAAGGCCGGACCGGAAGATTTATTTTATAACCGGGTCAAGCTCTGCGAGGCCGAGGAACGGATCGGGGCGGCTATCAAGGACAACAGAAGAGTAACTCAGTAACAGACAAAGGCAGGGCGGAATTATCCGCCTTTTTTTTTGCAGCAGCTTTCTTGCTGCTTTTTTTTGCCTTAAATTCCGGACAGGTGCCAATGTGTACGCAGATCTGTATGTGTTGACTGGAAAAACCTTACTTTTTATATGGTTTTTATTTATGCTTGATTGAACCTAATAAATTTCTAACTGGAGAGAATATGCGTATACTACTTGTAGGAGCACTTGCAGCATTGATTGTAATAACGGCTTCCGCTGTTTTTGCAGCTGAGAAAATTTCCGGTGATCTGGTCATTTTTCATGCGGGAAGCCTTTCCGTGCCTCTGGATAAGATGGCAAAGGAATTTGAGGCCATGCATCCCGGCGTTCACATCAAGCGTGAGGCCGGCGGGTCAACCAAGATGGCACGTATGATTTCCGAGGAAGGCAAGAAGGCCGACATCATGGCTTCTGCCGACTACGTGGTCATCGACAAGAATCTTGTTCCAAAATTTGCTGATTTCAATATCCGTTTTGCCAGTAACCAGCTTGTTCTCTGTTACACAGATAAAAGTCGTTTCGCTTCCGAGATCAATGCTGACAACTGGTACGATGTTATCCAGAGGCCCGGTGTGGTCTGGGGACACTCCGATCCGAACCTTGATCCGTGCGGATACCGCAGCGTTATGGTTTTGCAGCTCGCAGAAAAATTTTATGGCAAACCGGGATTATTTGATAAGCTCATTGCCCAGCGCAAGGATGAGTGGGTTCGCCCCAAGGCTGTGGAGCTTATCGCAATGCTCAAGGACGGCAAGATGGATTACGCCTGGGAGTACCTTTCCGTCGCTGTTCAGAAAGGCCTGAAGTATGTCGTAATGGATAAGCATATCAACCTGTCCGACTATAAGTATGATAATTTCTACAATACAGCCAAAGTCGCTGTGACCGGCAAAAAGCCCGGCACAACTATTGAGCGTGTAGGTTCCTCCATTACCTATGGAATTACCGAGCTTAAGGATGCACCAAACAAGGCTGCGGCAACTGCATTCATGGCATATATGCTTTCTCCGGAAGGCGGCCTCAAGATTCTGGAGGAAATGGGCCAGCCTCCCTTTATCCCGGCAATTGTGCCAGATGAAGCGATGTATAAGAGCCTGCCTGCCGAACTGCAGGAGTTGGTAAAAGTTAAGAATTAGTGCCGTTGTCCAACTCCAATTGGACAGAATTTATAAGGCCCTCGACTTCATGGAGATGTCGAGGGCTTATTTATTAGTGGCTATTGTTTTGCTACGAAAAAGTAATTTTCATGATGCATTATTCTGTAGGCAATAAACTGAAACTAACTGGACTTCCAAAGGCTCACTAGCCGTTAGTCGAGAAGTTCTGCTTCGAGTCTTACGGATATGGAGAGCAGAGATGGCTTAACTCCTTTGGCCGCCGGCGGCGAAATCAGATTGTCAAAAGGGCAAAGCGCATCAAAGTCATCCCCGCAGGACCGTCGGAGGTCTCTTTATGCGAAGCTGAAAAATAGACACTTTCGCTATACTTTCTTGCGGCCCAGTTGCTGGATGATATTTCCTCCGACAATGAACAGAAGCCCGACCATGGTTGAAGGCAGGATTTCCTCTCCGAGGATGAAATGGATCAGGATCAGCGAAAGGAACGGGGAAAGAAAAATCAGGTTGCTTATGCGGGAAGCTTTCTCGGTAATTTTGAGTGCGTTAAGCCAGAGCGCGAAGGTAATGCCCATCTCAAACAGCCCTACGTAGGCGGCGGAAAGAATCGCGGCAATATTTACTGGCGGGAGGCCCGCAAAAAACAGCATGGCTATGGTTACCGGTGGCAGGGCAAAGCAGAAATTCAGGAACAGACCCACCAGAGGGTCACTCTTACTTTTTGTGTTGTATATCCAGTACAGAGCCCAGATTATTGTGCTGAACAGGGCCAGAAATACCCCGTAACCATTGCTGAACTGTATGTTCAGAAGATCCCCGTGCGTTGAGATTACCACTACGCCAAGGTAACTGGTTACAATGGCCAGTAATTCTTTTACCGTCATCTTTTGTCCCAGCAGCGGAATAGACAGCACTGAGAGGGTAATGGCCCAGGTGTAGTTCAGTGGCTGGGCTTCCTGTGCCGGGAGCAGGGCGTAGGCTTTGAAGAGAACAACGTAATATAAAAATGGGTTGAGCAGTCCGGGCAGGGCACAACTTATGAGTTCTTTCCCCTCCATTCGGCGGATAAGTCCCAGTTTGTTCTGGACCTTAAGGATTGCCATGAGTGAAAGTCCTGAGAATATGACCGCATAGAAAAGCAGGTGCAGCGGCTCCATATAGGACAGAGCAATTTTGAAGGCCGAAGCAACCGTAGACCAGATTAGTACTGCTGACAGCCCGTAGAGGTATGCTTTTTTCTGATCATGCTGAGTCATTTCTGTACTCCTGTGAACTTCGCTGGATTCAGTTGTGTTCTCTATGTACCTGTCGCGATGCCGGGCAAGCCTGGATGATGAGTCTGAGCCGGAAAAGCCGTTCAGCATTCCTGCTGAAATATCCTCCGAAAATTCCTGACGGAAAATGCACAGTGAAGGAAGGAGGCTCTTCCGGCTCTTGCTGGAGCAGGACACCCTGCTGAGTTTTCCTAAATGATAACGTGTTTCTTGATGTGTGCTACTGCTTCTTCCGGGGAGTCGGTTATATAAAAGAGGTTGAGGTCTTCCTCGTTGCAGAATCCGTCTTTGACCATGCGTGCTTTAATCCAGTCTACAAGGCCTGACCAGAATTCAGTTCCCATAAGAATAATGGGGAAAGGCTTGATTCTTCTGGTCTGAATGAGTACGAGGGCTTCGCTGAGCTCATCGAGGGTTCCGTATCCGCCGGGCATGGCTATGTAGGCCAGTGCATATTTAATGAACATGACCTTGCGGATGAAGAAGTAGTTGTAATCGCTTTTTATCTTCAGATAGGGATTTGAATGCTGTTCAAAGGGCAGGTGAATGTGCAGGCCTATGGATTCGCCTCCGGCTTCGAAACAGCCTTTGTTGCCGGCTTCCATGAGTCCGGGACCGCCGCCGGTTATTACGGAGTATCCGGCATGTGTCAGCAGTTTGGAAAGATGCTCCGTCTGCTGGTAAAGCGGATGATCCTGGGGAACCCGTGCCGAACCGAATATGGATACTGCCGGACCGATGTCGCTGAGGGTTTCAAAACCGTCAACAATTTCAGCCATAATTTTGAAAAGTCTCCACGACTCTTTTATTGAAAGATCGTCAATGACATACTGTTTTGATCTGTGCATTTAATCCTCGTAATGATTATCTTCCGGGGCACCGTTTTCCGGTGTTGCCTGAATTTCATAATTGGTGCATGTAACAGTGCATTCGAACTATCAAAAAATGAATGATAATGATAGCCTGAAAAGGCCCGGATCAGTGCTCCGGTACACGGGGTTCACAGAATATTGGGAGGATGAATGAAGATTACTTTTATGGGTGCGGCGAAGACCGTTACCGGTTCCTGCTACATTATTGAGACGGAAAATTCCAGATTTGCGGTTGATTTCGGCCTGCATCAGGGAAACGCGGAAATTGAAAAGAGAAACCGAGGGATTGATGACTATCGTCCTAAGGATCTCGACTTCATTTTGATCACCCATGCCCACATTGATCATACTGGCCTGCTCCCCGCCGCTGTGCGGGCAGGGTTCAACGGTCCTATCTACATGACCCAGCCTACCCGTGATCTTCTCGACATCATGCTGCTGGACAGTGCCTACATTCAGGAAATGGAAACCGAGTGGACCAACCGCAAGCGTCTGCGCAAGGGGTTGCCTCCAATCAAGCCGATCTATGAGCAGGAAGACGCCATAAACACAACTCCGCTCATGCGCACAGTTCAATACGGAGCGTCTCTTGAACCTGCGGAAGGAATTACTGTCAGTTTCCGTGATGCAGGACACATTCTCGGTTCTTCGTTCATAGAAATGTGGGTCAAGGAAGCAGGCGAGACCACCAAGGTAGTTTTTTCCGGGGACCTCGGACACAAGGATCAGCTCATTGTCCGCAATCCGAGTATCGTTGAAAAAGCCGACTATCTGGTCATGGAGTCCACCTATGGCGACCGCAACCACAAGGATGCTTCAAACAGCCTGGATGAACTTGCCGAAGCCATAAACTGGGCCTACTCTCAGGGTGGGAAGGTTGTTATTCCCGCGTTTGCAGTGGAACGTTCGCAGCAGTTGATATACACTCTGCACAAGCTTTCCAAGGAAGGCAGGCTTCCTGCGGACATGCCGGTCTATCTGGACAGCCCGCTGGCTATCAAGGCAACGGAAGTTTTTCGCAGCCATCCTGAATTTTTTGATATGGACACCGCTGAACTGCTGCACAACGGTGAAGATCCCCTTTCTTTGCCTAACCTTAAGTTTACTCTTGATACCAAGTCTTCTCAGGCCATCAACGAGACCGAAGGATCGGCGATCATTATTTCTGCAAGCGGCATGGCCAACGCCGGGAGAATCAAACACCATCTGCGCCATAATATATGGAAACCGGAAGCGGCTGTTGTCTTCGTCGGTTATCAGGGCGTGGGAACTCCGGGCCGCAGGCTTGTGAACGGTGCGGATAATATCACTATTTTCGGCGAAAAACTGATGGTCAAGGCAAAGATCTTCACCATCAACGGCTTCTCCGGTCACGCCGGGCAGGATGAAATGATCGACTGGCTGAAAAACTTCGATTGTCCGGCCATGAAGATCATCCTGACTCACGGTGAAGCAAAGGGCCAGAAGATCCTTTCAGGGATCATCAAGCAGGAACTCGGATACAAGGTCCATATTCCCGATTACCGCGAGGAGCTGATGCTTGTCCCCGGCGGAGAAATGCAGCCTGTCACCAAGGGCAAGCCCGCTCAGCCGCAGGTGGACTGGGAATTCCTGCTCATGGATTCCGAAACCCTTTTTACCGAGTTCCGTTCCAGACTCGACAAGGTCAGAGCCCAGCCTTTCATCAGCCAGACCGAGCTGCGTGATAAGCTGCTTGATATCAACCGTCAGGTAGTCGAGCTGATTTCGGAATTATAGAACTATGAGACTTATCAGCGGAAAATACGGCGGCCGGGTTATAAAGACCGCAAGCGGCCCCGGCTACCGTCCTGCTACTTCCAAGGTGAGGCAGGCCATCTTTTCGATGCTCGAATCAAGGGGCGTCGAGTGGGAAGGGTTGCGCGTTGCCGATATGTTTGCCGGAAGCGGGTCCCTTGCCATCGAGTCTTTGAGCCGTGGTGCCGCTTTCGCCCTTTTTGTTGAAAAAAATGGACGTGCCGCTTCCCTTATCTCTGATAATCTCAGGGATCTGGGGGCGTCGTCCAGAGAATACCGGGTGCTTAAGACGGATCTATTTAATGTCCTTTCCAAGGCTCCCGACAAACCATATGACCTTATTTTCATAGATCCCCCGTACGGATATGACCTGCTTCCCAAAGCGCTTGATGCTGCGTTGGAGAAAGGCTGGCTTTCCGAAAACGGGTTTGTGCTGGCCGAGGTTGAGGACAAGGTAGAGCCTCCACGGTCGGAGCAAGTGGACAGGCTTGAGCTGCTGGTCAATAAACTGTACGGACAGACAAGGATATTGCTATGGCAGATGTAAAACCGGTAACAGCAGTATTTCCGGGAACTTTTGATCCTTTTACCCGTGGTCACTTCTCCTTGGTCATGCGCGGAATCAAGACCTTTCACAAGGTAATCGTCGCTGTGGCCGGGAGCACTTCCAAACGCTGCAAGTTCACCCTTGAAGAGCGGGTGGATATGGCACGGCGCATTTTTGAACATCATCCTCAGGTAGAGGTTGATTCCTTTGACGGTCTGCTGATTCACTATGTGGAGCAGGGACCGGCAAATGTCATCATGCGCGGGTTGCGGGCTGTTTCCGATTTTGAATACGAATTCCAGATGGCTCTTATGAACCGCCGTCTGAACAATGATATACAGACCGTATTTCTTATGACGGACTACAAGTGGATGTACCTGAGTTCATCCATAATTAAAGATGTTGCCGTGAACGGCGGAGATATCAAGGGACTGGTCCCTCGCCAGATCTATGACGAAGTCATCGAGCGGCTTGTACCTCCGGAAAAACGGAATGATTAAAAGACCCGTTGTCTGTATTCTCGGCCCGACGGGAGCAGGAAAGACCGCTACCGCATTGGGGCTGGCCCGGAAATTTCCGGTGAGGGTCATCAATTTCGATTCCCGACAGGTTTATACTGATTTTCCAGTGATTACCGCCCAGCCCAACCGCGATGAAACTGCGGTCTGTCCGCACGAACTCTACGGTTTCCTGCCGACATCCGAGACAATAAATGCAGCCGGTTTCGTGCGGCTGGCGGAAGAGCGTATCGAGGCTTCGGCGGAGAACGAGCTTCCCGTGCTTGTTGGCGGCACAGGTATGTACCTGCAAAGCCTGACCTCAGGTCTTGCGCCCATCCCCGATATTCCAGATGATATACGGGAGCGTATCAGGCGGAGGGCCGAAGAGGAAGGCGGACCAAGTCTCTACGCTGAGCTTGAAAAGGTTGACCCGGAATATTGCAGGCGCACACATCCCAATAACCGCCAGCGCAATGCTCGCGCTCTTGAAGTCTACGAGGCCACCGGCAGGACATTCACATGGTGGCATAATCGTGAAGTTCCCCCATCCCCTTACGAATTTCTGAAAATCGGTATTATGGTCGATCTTGATGTTTTGACCCCGTTGCTGGCGTTGCGCATAGATAAGATGCTTAAAGCAGGTGCGGTGGAAGAAGCCCGCCGAGCGTGGGAAATCTGTCCGGACGATAGTGCTCCGGGGTGGACCGGCATCGGTTGCAGTGAGCTTCTTCGGTACATCAAGGGTGAAATCAGCATGGACGAAACCCGGCATCTCTGGCTGAAGAATACGAGGGCATATGCCAAGAGGCAGTTGACCTGGTTCAAGCGTGAAACGGATATTAACTGGTTTGCGCCAGGAGAACATGCTGAAGCCGTCCGAATTGTGGAGCAGTGGCTTGCGGATTGATTCAGGGAAGGGTAAGTAAACCCTAAAAAGTGTTTACGCGAGTACGGAATGCATATGAGAAAATATATAGTTTTTACTTTGTTCATACTGCTGGGGCTGACAGCCATCGCCTGTGCGCAGGATGAGGCCGGGGACAACGGCAACGGTTTTGGCGGCCTTCTGGTGGAAGAGTCCGGGGTGACGGTCAACTGGGGTGATGGCTTTGTTTCAGCCACTTCTGAGATCCTGCCCATGCAGGATACAATTGACCCCATACGCACAAAGGCCCTTGCCGTACGGCAGGGCGGGGTGGAATCCCGGAAAAGGCTGCTTGATGCCGTTCTTGGACTCAGTCTGGACGGACGTACCTTCGTTGCTGAAATCTGCAAGGATGATCCGAAGGCGTTAAGCTCCCTGCGCGGCCTTATTCAGAATTCACTGCTGAATACTGCGGAAAACGGCTCAGGGGCTGTTGCTGTCACTGCATCAGTAAGTGTGCGCAACGGCATTGCCTCGGTCATAATTTCTCCAACCATACCTTTTCTTTCCGGCATTGCCCCGACCATTTCAGGAAAGAGGGCAGATGGAACCGGTCTGCATGAGGTTGCAGGTGATGAGGAAATGAATGGCCGTGAAGCCGGGGTGTATAGTGGAATTGTCATAGATGCCCGCGGGTTCAATCTGACACCTGTCCTGTTGCCGTTAATTTACGACGGGCGTGGGGTAGGTGTTTACGGAGCATTTGCGGTCAGCCGTGAAGCAGTCATGAAGAACGGCCTTGTTTCTTACATGGTGAATTCCGGCTCAGAAAATTTCAAGGCCCGTGTCGGTAAATTCCCCCTTACGGTAAAGCCTGTAAACACACAGGGTGCCGGAAGGACCAATCTTATTCTATCCCTTGAAGACGGCGCAAAAGTCCGTTCAGTTCTAAAACGTAAATCCGTTGTAGAGAACTGCGCTGTGGTCATTCTGGTCAGCGGGGCTTCCTCCGTTCAGGAAGACGGAAATATTCATGAAGACGTTTCCACTGAAGCGGCAGCCGGGGATGCAGAAAGCGGAGCCGGGCAGGTCCCGCATGCGCGTACCGGAATTCAGGAAGAAGCCCTTGATGGTGAAGCCGTACCGGCTCAGCAGTAATATAAATCGGAGCTGCAAAATTGATTTTCTCACTTGATATAAAAAAAATCGGCGTGGTTGTTTTTGCCTTGTTCGTAATTTGTTCAGCACTTCCTGCCAATGCGGCCAAGGTTCAAATTTTTGATCCTGTTGATCCGGCCAAGGAAATTGCTCCCCGTGCTCTGCGGGACGAGGCTGTTACTCAGGCGTTTGCACAGGCCCTGTTTGCTGACTCCGTGCGCATGATGTCCGGAGAACTTTCCCCGGAGAGAAGTGAAGCTCTCAAGTGGATGTTCGGCAAGCATTATGAGGACTACATCCTCGGCTACAAGGACATGAACGTTAAGCAGGATGAAACAGGAGTTTCGGTCAGCATAGATGTGAACGTGAATCGGAAGTTTCTGCGCGACAAGCTGAACCGGATGGGGCTGCTTGCAGCCGGATCCGGGGTTGTTGAGGCGGAAATAATCGTTGCGAACGGTAAGTTTGCCCTTAATGAGGAACAGCAGGCTTCTCAGGAAGCAGATATAGCGACTCTCATGTCCCTTTACGGGGTTCACAACGCTACCGCTGGAACAACTGGGGATGACGCCGCAAGCTTCGCCGTTACCAGAGTGGCAAAGAACAGGTGGAGCGGAGAACTCAAGAGTGGTGAACACAAGTGGTTCGGTTCCGCAGCTGATCTGGAAGGAGTCTGGAGCCAGTTGTGGGAAAAATATTACGCGCAGCATAACGCAGGTCTCCAGGCCAGCCCCAAGGCCGTCCTTGTGGTCAGCGGCTGGTTCAACCCTGACGGGGTTCTTGAATTTGAGCGCAAACTTAAATCCTGGGATTCCGCAGTGCAGGACGTACTGTTGCTTGATGTTGAAATGAAGCCGACAGCTGTATCCGCCAGTTGGGCTCTGGATGTTTCAGATCAGTGGGTATTGAGGAGCTACCTCAATGATTATCTGCCGCCACGCGGACTCTCTTTTGATCTTAAGGGGCTTAAACTGGAATAGTAGAGGACGGCAGCCGTGACGGAGCAAAGCCTCTGGACCATACCGAACATAATAACCATCTTCAGGATTCTGCTGACACCGGGAATTGTGGTAGCCTATCTGGACCAGAACTTTGTTGCGGCGTGGATGCTGTTTATGGTGGCAGGCCTTTCTGACGCGCTGGATGGGTTTCTGGCCCGGATTCTCAACCAGAGGTCCGAATTCGGTGCCATGATCGACCCTCTTGCGGACAAGATTCTGCTGGTGACATCTTTTTTATGCCTTTCGGTGCAGGGGTGTGTCTCCAACTGGCTGACTGTGTTGGTCATTTCCAGAGACCTTATTATTGTGGGAGGTCTGGTTCTGTTGAAGTTCTACGGAATGGAGGTGGAAAAAAGAATTGACCCGCTGTTGAGCAGTAAGATAACAACTGCCCTGCAGATTCTTGTGGTTTTTTCAGTTCTTTGCAGGTTGGCCTTCGGGCTTGATATAGGCCTGCTGCATCCCGGATTGGAGTGGTGTGCGGCGTTGTTCACACTTATGTCCGGAGCCATTTATCTGAAAAAGGGAATGGCGATGTTTTCCGAAATAGGGGAAAGATAAAACCCCGACCTGTACTTAGTACAAACCGGGGTTCAGCATCAAAGCAATGCGGTAGAATCCTCTCGGAACTCTAAGCGTCCTTGTCCTTGTCTTTTGACGGAGTCACGTCAATCTCTTCAGACTCAGTACTTGCTTTTTTGAAATTCTGAATGGCGCGGCCCAGTCCGCTGCCGACTTCGGGAAGCTTCTTTGCCCCGAATATCAACACTATGATGACTACAATTAAAAGTATTTCTGTTATTCCTAAGCCGAACATTATCATCCTCCAATGCTAGACGGTTACGAACTTTTACACGGGCGTGGCACTAAGGTCAAGAATGTCTTCTTATCCCGGAACGGCACGAAAATTATACATTTTTAATCTTTACAAAGCCGTGAAGCGAACATAGTTCTTCAGCTGAACCGGAACATGGGCAGCATTTGGTTGAAGTGTTATTGCCCGGAGGATCTTTTTTGGCAAGAATTACTAAAATGCCGGGACGCAACTGCCGTTTTTTTACTAACGGGAAGTGCCTGTATGAAGAAATGCTCAATTCCGGGTACAATCGGGACTGGCGTTGCCGGGTTATCAGGGATCTTGAGGGAGAATATGATCGCCTGCTGCGGCAGGCAGAGGCCTTTAAACTGGATGAGGAGGCGTTCACCGATATTTGGGAGCAAAGAATTGATGAACACTTGAAATCCACAGTAGTGTGTCGCAAGATGATTCCGCTTGATGAAGAAGGGCTTCCTTTCTGTGCCGCCCTTTGGGATGACGTATGTCTCCTTGAGCTGGAGGATTGTAGCGGAGTATGCAGGAATTTTTCCCCGGACAGGGACTGATTTGTGCGGACCTGCAGCGGGCAGGAACGCAGTCGCGTGTCCGGATTTTATGCACTGTTGATTACCTGTTAAAAAATTGGAGTATGCCGTGCTGATATATTTCCCCCAATTACATGAAGAGCTTATCCCTGAAAAAGTAGAGGGAGCCATGCTGTTCGACCCCGGTATAGATCGCAAGCAGGGCGGTGACATACCGGTTTACCGTCCGGACAATCTTCCCGTAGAACCGTCTACCTGTCGTCGCATGGTTGATGATTTTGTAAGCTATGGCGAGAGTCTCGGTTCCATGTTCAAGATGATCGCAACTCCACAGAATTCTGACCGGGACCAGTTCGGAGAAAGAACTTCCGCTATCGAACAGGCTCTGCTGGGATGCTTGGAGCCGGATACCGGAGAAAAGGACGACTCGGCCGCACGGACCCAGAGTCAGGTTGTTCTTGCCCTTGTCTACGCCTACGAGGAGAAGCATCTCGAACTCAAGGGGCTTGAAGCCAGCCTGACCGACAAATGGACCGGGTTCGGCGAAAGTCTGGGACTTGATGTCGATGACGACGATGACCGCAAGGCCATGGCTCTGGGCGGGCTTATGGCAAATGTTCCCGGAGTGGGCGGCGGCGATGTTCAGCTTCCTTGGCAGAAGGTCCTTGAAGGTTTTACGTTGCTTCTTCCGGGTAACAGTGTGCTGGTTACTTCCGATCCGGACGCGGTTTCCTTTTGGCGGGATCTTGATTTTAACTTCCATGAAAAGGAAGGTCTGCTTGCAGACAAGGCTTTTGTCCTTCGGGAGCGGGTCTGGAAGTTGCTCGGCATGTCGGCGCTGCCTGAAGACCGTCCCTGGCTTGATCGCGAATTTACCATTGCCCTTGCGGCGGAATAATTTCCGCCGTCAGAGGCGGTTGTGCAGTTTTGTCTATGCAGGGAAATTCGTCCTGCAAAACTGCTGATTCAGCAGCCGCAAGTATATGAAGGCTCCGACAGGGATGCTTTTGCCCTGTGGTGAGCTTTAAAAACACGGAGTGATTCTCGATGGAATCCATACATATCAGCGATATTACCCCTCCTGAAATGATGAAGAAGATCAAAGGCGTTGTTTTTGATTGCGACGGTGTGCTGATCAATTCATTCGAAGCCAACATGTGGTACTACAACTGGTTCAAGAAACGTTACGGTCTTGACCCTATGACTCCGGAAGAGGAAAAGTATGTCCACGCCCATACTCACATAGATTCAATGAAGCACATCCTTCCGGAAGAAGTTTTTGATGAAGCCTTTGAGCTCTGCAAACTCCCGGAGTTGAGAGAAGGACTGAACTATATTCAGGTTGAGGACGGGCTCGTACGTCTGCTTGAATGGTGCCGGACACACGGGATACGTATGGGTATCAATACCAACCGAACTGATACCCTGCCGCAGGTCCTGCAGATGTTTGGCATCGAGGACTTTTTCTCGGTATCAGTTACCTCAACGACTTTGCCTGTCACGAAGCCTCACCCGGCAGGAGTCCACCATATTTTGAACAAGTGGGCAATGCAGCCCGAGGATATCGTATATATCGGTGATACCTGGGTGGATGAAAGCTGTGCAAACAGAGCTGGTGTTGAATTCTGGGCATACCGCAGCACCGGCCTTAACGCCAGGCTCCATATCAACAGCTATTGGACCCTGTGCAACCTTCTCGAGAAGGCTCGCAACACCGTTTGGGTTGATTAGTTCCGATGTAGCAGGGTTCTTCTGTTCTCTTTTTTGTCTGTGCCGGAAAAGATCTATTTCCGGTGTGGTATTGAGCTGTTCTGGCGGTGTGAAAGTCCGAATGGTTTTCAAATCCGGCCTGTTGCAGTTAAGAAAGTTTACATGGTTCTTTTATGATTATTAATCCGACATAAATTCACGCGTATGGGCTAAAAATAGTTGATTCTTAGTCCCTGCTGTGACAGTTTATAGTCAAGACTGGAGGCATCGCCTCTTCAGTCCAGTCCGTAAGGAGTAAGTCAGATGGATTACGTGATTCTTGCTGTGGCGAAGGTTCTTTCGATTGTCCTCAACCTCTATATGTGGGTGGTCATCATTTCCGCTCTCATTACCTGGGTTAATCCTGATCCCTATAATCCCATTGTCCGTTTCCTGCGCAGCGTAACCGAGCCGGTCTTCGCCAAAGTGAGACACTATCTTCCTTTTGTTAACATCGGGGGATTCGACCTTTCACCGATCGTTGTGCTTCTTGTTATCCAGATGCTCGACATCGCACTGGTCGGAAACCTGACCAGACTTGCGTATGGAATGTAAGTCCCGGAGGTGGGAATGAGCCTTTCAAAAATCGACCTGCTTAATAAAAAGTTTTCCAGATCCCTGCTGGGGTACTCCAAAAGTGAAGTTGACCAGCTGATGGCCGAACTTGCCGAGGTTCTCGGTGCTGCTGCAGATGAGAAAAAACAGCTTCTCAAGCAGGTTTCCCGCAGGGATTCAACAATAGCGGAATTCCGTCAGCGGGAAGAGACACTTCGTGATACCCTGATGACTACCCAGAGAATGGTGGATGATATTAAAACCACTGCCCGCAAGGAAGCAGAGGTAATCATCAACGAAGCTCATTCCCGGGCTGAGGTGATTCTGCAGCAGGCTCATAACAGGCTGGCTCAGATTCACGAGGACATCAATGAACTCAAGCGGCAGAGAACTCGGTTCGAGGTTGAGCTGAAGGCATTGCTTGAATCTCACCTCAAAACCCTCGAGATCGGCGATCCTGACCTTGAGAAGGTTGAAGCCATAGAATCTAAACTCAAATTTTTTAAAAAAGCCAAGTGACAGAAGTTATTACAGAACTCCCATCTTACATCAGGCCCTGCGGAAATCGTTCGTGGATGGTTTCCGTGTGGGTGCAGCCCGGCGCTAAAGACGACAGCGTTACCGGGGAGTATCAGGACAGTGTGCGCGTGCGCATTAATGCTCCTGCTGTAGATAACAAGGCGAACAAGGCTCTTGCCAAGTTTATCGCGTCCCGTCTGGGCCTCAAGGCCCGTAATATTTCCATTGCATCAGGACAGACCAACCGTAAAAAGGTTTTACTGGTTGAGTCCGATGTTGAACCGCGCTGGTCTGGGATAATCCCGGCCGGTGCCTGAATTGCAAAACTTTGCAAAGGAGTTTCAAATGGAACAGAGAGAGATTGAACTGATTGAGCAGCTAGCAGGTAAGGACAGCCAGATTAATGCCCTATGGTCTCAGCACAATGAATACAAGAAACTCATCACGAAAATGGAAGCCAAATCCTACCTGAGCGATATTGAAACTCAGGAAGTGAAAGAACTCAAGAAAAAGAAACTGGCTGGAAAGACAAAGCTGCAAGCTTTGCTCAATCAGCATAAATAGAAGGGAGAGTAGCCATGGAGCTCACCGGAGCTCAGATATTTCTTGAATGTCTGAAAAGGGAGGGTGTGGACGTCGTATTCGGTTTCCCCGGAGGAGCCGTAATTGATATATACGATGAACTGCCCAATTATCCGCTCAAACACATACTTGTAAGGCACGAACAGGGTGCTATCCATGCCGCTGACGGCTATGCTCGCGCCACAGGCGATGTAGGGGTCTGCCTCGTGACTTCCGGTCCCGGAGCGACCAACACTGTAACAGGCATAGCAACAGCATACATGGATTCAATACCGGTGGTTATATTCACCGGTCAGGTTCCTACTCCGCTGATAGGAAACGATGCTTTTCAGGAAGTGGATATAGTCGGAATCACCAGACCCTGTACGAAGCATAACTATCTGGTCAAGGACATCAAAGATCTGGCCTATACTGTCCGGCAGGCCTTTTACCTGGCCCGTTCCGGCAGACCCGGCCCGGTTCTCGTAGACCTGCCCAAGGATATTATGCAGGCGAAATACGAGTTCGTCTGGCCTGAGGATGTGACGCTCAGGAGCTATAACCCGAACCTCAAGCCGCATGTCCTGCAGATTAAAAAAGTTGCTAAATTGATCGAAGGGGCGGAAAGACCCTTGATTTATGCAGGCGGAGGGGTTATCAGCTCAGGAGCCGAGGATGAATTGACCTGGCTTGCCAGGAGCCTGAACATTCCGGTGACCGCTACTCTGATGGGGCTTGGCGCTTTTCCCGGTACTGACCCGCTCTGGTTGGGCATGCTCGGGATGCATGGCACCTACGCCGCAAACATGGCCATAAACAATGCGGACCTCGTCCTGGCTGTCGGGGCGAGGTTCGATGACCGTGTGACTGGTAAAGTCAGCACGTTTGCCCCTAAAGCCACTCTTGTTCACATCGATATTGACCCCACCTCAATTCAAAAGAACGTAGCCGTACATGTTCCGTTAGTTGCAGACTGCAAAAGCGCACTGTCGGCTCTCAAGAGTGAAATGGAGCCCAATCTAGACGCGGTCGACTGGGAAGTCGCTCATGCCGTATGGGTCCGTCAGGTCCAGGAATGGTCTGAAACCCATCCTCTCCGCTACAAGAAAGGCGAGAATAAGTATATCAAACCCCAGGCTGTTGTAGAGAAAGTCTATGAAATCAGCAACGGGGATGCCATTGTCGCCACCGAGGTCGGACAGAACCAGATGTGGACTGCCCAGTTTTACAAGTTTAAACGCCCCAAAAGCTTCCTTTCATCAGGCGGACTCGGAACCATGGGTTACGGATTCCCGGCCGCCATCGGCGCACAGATGGCCTTCCCTGACAAACTCGTTGTGAACATTGCCGGCGACGGCTCCATTCAGATGAATATTCAGGAAATGATGACCGCCGTCTGTAACAACCTTCCCGTTAAAATAGTCATCCTCAACAACGGATATCTGGGAATGGTCCGCCAGTGGCAGGAGCTTTTCTACAACAGGAACTACTGCGAAACCTGCATGGATGCACAGCCGGATTTTGTAAAGCTTGCTGAAGCTTACGGAGCCGCTGGCTACAGGATTACCGAGGAAAAGGATCTCGAACCGGTGCTCAGAGAGGCATTTGCCAACAAGAAGCCGGTAATTGTCGATGTCCGTGTAGATCCGGAAGAGAACGTGTACCCCATGGTTCCTGCCGGTGCTTCGTTAACCGAAATGCTGCTCGTTTAGGAGGATGTAATGAGACATACATTATCCGTTACAGTGGAAAACGAGCCCGGGGTTCTTTCCAGAGTCGCAGGACTGTTCAGCGGGCGTGGATTCAACATTGAATCCCTGAACGTTGCTCCTACCCTTGAGGAGGGCGTGTCCCACATGACTATCACTACCGTTGGCGATGAACAGATCGTGGAGCAGATCGTAAAACAGCTCCGCAAACTGGTCACTGTCATCAAGGTGGTCGACCTAATCGAACACAAGGCCGTGGAAAGGGAGATGGCCCTGATCAAAGTAAATGCCGAAGATGCCAAGCGTGCTGAAATACTACGTATTGTGGATATTTTCCGCTGCAAGGTTATCGATGTGAGCGGAGACGAACTCTCCATTGAAGTCACCGGCGATTACGGCAAGATCGAGGCTCTCATCAACCTGCTGGTGCGGTTCGGAATCAAGGAAATCCACCGGACCGGCACTGTTGCCATGAAGCGTGCCCTGCAGGGCTAGTTGAATTTCAAACAAAAATCGGCACAGCATTTATAACTGGATGGCCCTTTCCGAGTAGGGACCATTCGGTTACTGCACTTATGTTTCGTGTCCGAATCAAAGAGAAAATCAGGAGAAAGCAATGAAAGTTTATTATGAAAATGACGCTGATTTGAGTCTGCTCAAAGACAAGACTGTAGCGATCATCGGTTACGGCAGCCAGGGCCATGCCCATGCACAGAACCTCCGTGATTCCGGTATCAAGGTTGTAGTCGGTCAGCGTCCCGGCGGTGCCAACTACGAACTGGCCAAAGAACACGGTTTTGAACCCGTGAGTGCTGCAGAAGCCGCCGCTCAGGCAGATCTGATCATGATTCTTCTTCCCGATCAGGTTCAGGCTGAAGTCTACAAGAACGACATCGCCCCCAATCTTAAGCCTGGAAAAATCCTTGCTTTCGGACACGGCTTCAACATCCACTTCGAACAGATTGTTCCCACCCCTGATGTTGACGTAATCATGGCTGCTCCTAAAGGTCCCGGTCACCTCGTTCGTCGTACCTACACCGAAGGTGGCGCAGTTCCCGCAATCATCGCTGTTCATCAGAATGCATCCGGCAAAGCTTTCGATATCGCACTTGCTTACGCAAAAGGTATCGGCGCAACCCGCTCCGGCGTTCTGGAAACCACTTTCCGTGAAGAAACCGAAACCGACCTCTTCGGTGAGCAGGCAGTTCTCTGCGGCGGTCTTTCCGAACTGATCAAAGCCGGTTTTGAAACCTTGGTGGAAGCAGGTTACAGACCTGAAATCGCATACTTCGAGTGTCTGCACGAAATCAAGCTGATCATCGACCTCATCTACGAAGGCGGACTGGCCAAAATGCGTCACTCCATCTCCGATACTGCTGAGTACGGCGATCTTACCCGTGGTCCTCGCGTCATCAACGAAGAAAGTCGCAAGGAAATGAAAAAGATCCTCAAAGAAATCCAGCAGGGTGAGTTCGCAAAAGAATTCATCGTTGAAAACATGTCCGGTAAAGCTCACTTCAGTGCACTGCGTCGTATCAACGCTGAGCACCAGATTGAGCAGGTCGGTGGCGAACTCCGTAAGATGATGAGCTGGCTCAAAAAATAGTCAGTAATTTTATGATATTTGATAGGTCCACGTCAGGATAGATTAATTTTTTAATAATCTTTTTTTCGTGGACCTATTGCCCTTTTTTCTGTAATGGAGTAAGGGCCTAGTTAGGAAACCGGATTTCAGCCGAATATCATAGATTGTCTTTATAGGTATTTTGTTGAATGGCCTTAGGTACGGGGTTGTTATACTTTGTCTAGGTCAAAGTGTGGTGACGAATTACAAGTTCGGACCGGCTGTCTGGGTTGTTTTAAGCATTAACGTTTTATGGAGTTTTTTGGATGTCTAAGAACATTTACGTGGGCAACCTTCCCTGGAGTGCTTCCGAGGAAGATGTAAGGGCTGCTTTTGAAGAATTTGGTGAAGTTGTATCTGTGAAACTCGTCAATGATCGCGAAACAGGCCGCCCTCGCGGATTCGGATTTGTTGAAATGGAAGATGCTGGCGCAATGCAGGCTATCGAGAATCTCGATGGCAGCGTTTTCGGCGGCCGTAATCTTAAAGTCAACGAAGCCCGTCCCCGTGAACCACGTCCCAGACGCTGGTAATTTGTAACGATTTGGTATAAGCCCCTCTGGGGCTGGTGAGAACGAAGGGTTCTCACTGAGCCATCTTGTACCTAAAGACAGTCTTGGTATTTTCCGAATTTCGGGAAAGATCGAAAGTAAGCCCGCTGTCGCTGATGCGTAAGCGGGCTTTTTACATTTTCTTAATAATTAAGAGGAATAGTTTTGGCTAAAGAAGAAGGCATTGCAGTAAATGGTACCGTGGAAGAGGCTCTTCCCAACGCGATGTTCCGCGTTGAGCTTGAAAATGGTCATGAGGTTCTGGCCCATATCTCCGGCAAGATGCGTAAATTCCGCATCAGGGTCATGCCCGGAGACAAAGTAACTGTTGAGCTCTCACCCTATGACCTTACCCGTGGCAGAATCACCTACCGTCCCCGGTAGTAGTTGCCGGCGGTTTTCAAGATATTCCACTCCATGGATACCCCATGCGGGGTCGGTGCGTTTATACCGGCCCCGTGGGAGGGTGGTATTCTTTTTCATGGACTTATTCTCCGGTTTAATAGAAAATCCAGCTATTATGCTTTGGGACTGTAGGCGTTTTTGATGTCAATCAGGGGAGTGCCGTCTATGGCCTCCAGCGGATGTACCCTTATCTTATTGCCGTCAATACCTGTGATGGTTACCGGATGAAGACCGACCGGATTAGGCCTGTCAGGAGAACGGGTCGAAAACACTCCGCGTTTCGGGCGGGTTTCATCTCCCCGTGGATGTACTTTGAGGTAACTGCGGTCAGCGGCATGCATCCATGTCAAAAGAATAATCTCAGATCCCTCTTTCAGTCCATCCATTGCTTCAAGATATGCTTCATCAATTTCCAGAACAGCCTCTATGCCGCCTTCGCATCCCTGCTTGGGTGTCTCCGACCTGTTTTTGAAATCGGACCGGGCATAACCGATAATTTTCAGCTCAGTATCCATGCTACCTCCTATGAAAAATGGTCAAATCCTTTGGCTGTATATTCTTCACCGTTAAGCAAAATCCTGCTTTGGCCGGTGATGCTTCCAATTTTAATAAGTCCGGGAATCATACGACTAAGTTCTTCAAAGCTATCCGGGGTACATGCACCGAAAAGAGCATAATCCTCCCCCCCCTGAAAAGCATGTTCGGCAGGGGAAAAAGAGTTCGATTCGGCGTAAGTAATTATTTCGGGGTGCAGCAAATCATCGCTTAATGTGATTCCTGCTCCCACACTTCCGGTGCAGCAGCCAAGGAATCTGGGCAGGTCTCTGGCAAGGCCGTCTGACAGGTCCATAAGCCCGCGTACCTGTTGTGAGCGGCCAAGCTGTAATCCTGCCCTAACGCGCATGGCGGGGCGTAGATGCGCCTTGACACATTCAGGATAAATTTCTGCCGCCTGTGTCCCCATTTCTTCAAGAGCAAGCAGCCCGGTTCTCGCCATCCCTGCTGTTCCGTGCAGAAACAGAAGGTCACCCGGCTGCGCGTTGCCACGAGACAGGAATCTACCCCCATCTGCTGGTTCACCCCATACAGTGACAGAAATGCCGAGATACTGCCCTCTCGACAGGTCGCCTCCTGCCAGGATCATATCGTTCTGTATTGCCAGATCGGACATCGCCTTAAAAAAGGAGTCCCAGAATCCGGCATCAAGACCGACCGGTATAATCAACCCCAGTGCAAAGCCTTTGGGCTGCCCGCCCATTGCGGCTATGTCGCTGATGTTGACCGCAAGGGACTTGTAGCCGATGTCGCCCGGAGAAAAGTATGAGCGCCGGAAATGTACATCTTCCAGAAAAAGGTCCTTGCTGATGCAAAGATCTTTACGGGCGTGCAGTATCGAGCAGTCATCTCCGCGTCCAAGGGTTACATGGCCGTTTGAAGACGGAAAATATCTGTCGATGAGGGTCAGAAAGTCCTGTTCAGATGAAAGTCTGGTCATAGTATGCACTGATTAAGTGTTTGTTCGGCCCGCATCGGGGAGTGACTCTGCTGAGTCGCATATTCTGTATCTCTAAACGGTAGTTGTTCCACATCTACAGCAGTTCAACAAAATCCTCGACAATGACTTTCGGCCCGAAGCCGGGAAAATTTATACGCAGCTTGTTGGGCTCGATGCGTTCGATTATTTTTCCGCGTCCGAATATTTTATGCTTGCAGTGGCCGAGCTTCATGGCCGGTTTTGTTTTTGATTCAGGAAAGTCCGTGGCCGTGGATGTGTAAACCGGCGGAACTATTGGTGTGTTCTTTTTCATTGCCATGCCGCCGGAATATGATTCCTGAAATTCGTCAAAAAGAGCTGTGTCCAGCTCCCGGACAAACGGGCTCGGAACTGCCGGTTCAGAAAAATCAGTATTCTTGCGGTTGATTGAAGCCGGAGCGGACATCACCAGCTCCTCTTTTGCACGCGTGCACGCTACGTACAAAAGGCGGCGTTCTTCTTCGTATTCCAGCGGTTTCTGCATGGATTTACGGGACGGGAAGCGATCCTCCACCAGATCAAGGATTATGACAGCTTTCCATTCCAGTCCCTTGGCGGAATGGATGGTGGAAAGAGTCACCACATTGTCCTTTCGTTCCTCTTCGCTGTGCTGATCTGGATCAAGGCAGAGATCCGCAAGGAAGGTGTCCACGCTGTCGTAATTGGAAGCAATCTGGCTGAGCTGTTCTATACCCGCTTCACGCCGAGGGTAGTCATCCGGGTATTCGGCCACAAGAATCGGCTTGTAGAGCGGAATGATGACTTCCAGACATGTTGCCGGAGTCGAGTTCTTCTTGCGCAGACCGTCAAGGTCCGCAAGGATTTCTCCGAGCAAGGGGTACTTCTTTGTAAACTTTGCCATGGCCTTGGCGTCAGCAGAAATGACCGCTCCTGCGATTTTAGTGGCGGTCTTAGGGCCGACTCCCTTGATGTGACCAAGGGTGCGCTGCCAGGCGATAATGTCGGCAGGGTTGCTTACAAGGCGTATGAAGGCCAGCACGTCCTTTATGTGCGAAGCCTCGTTGAATTTGAGCCCGCCGTACTTCTTGAAATCAACTCCGAGCCGTTTGAGTGCTACTTCAAGTCCGTAGCTCTGGTATCCGGCCCTGAAAAGTACTGCAACTTCATCCGGTCCGAACTTTTTCTGCAGCTCTATAATCTTGTCCAGCACTCTGGTAGACTGGCTGAAATCGCTGAGCGGAACCATCAACTGCGGTTTGTTTCCCCAGGTTCGGTCAGTAAACAGCTTTTTGTCGAATTTGGTCTCGGCCCCGTCAAGAATGGCGTTGGTCAGGTCAAGGATAGGCTGGGTGGAGCGATAGTTCTGCTCAAGACGTACTATTTTTACATCTTCAAATATCTCGGGGAATTTAAGGATGTTGGTAACGTCTGCACCGCGAAAGGAGTAGATTGACTGGGCATCGTCGCCGACAGCCATGACATTTCCTTTTTCCCCGGCAAGAAGTTTCACTATGCGGGCCTGAACAAGGTTTGTGTCCTGATATTCGTCCACCATGAGATACTGATAACGGCTGCGAAGCGAGTTGCGCAGAAACTTGTCCTTCTCTAGCAGTTCCTCAAGGTAGAAGAGCAGGTCGTCGTAATCCATCAATCCGTGCTGTTTCTTGTACACTGCGTAGGCCTTGGAGATTTCCTCCATTTCCTGTGCGTAAGTCGCAAGGTGGAACGCCTCAGAATTAACCAGCGTGTCAATGGAGACTTCCTTGTTGCGCGACTTGCTGATCATATCCAACAGTGTAGACTTCTTGGGGAATGATTTTTCTCCCTTCCCGATTCCAAGACCGTCCTTTACTTCCTTTACAGCGCTTTCAGAGTCACTGCGGTCCATAAGACTGAAGCCGTTGGGAAACCCGATTTCAGCGGCATTCTGGCGCAATACGGAAAATGCAAAGGCGTGAAATGTGCCGCCCTGAGTTCCTTGCAGCGGTCTGCCCAGAATATGTTCCGTTCTTGTAAGCATTTCCTGAGCTGCCTTGCGGGTGAAGGTCATCAGCAGAATTGATTCTGGCGGGATACCCTGTTCAACCAGCCATGCCAGACGGTATACAATCGTGCGGGTTTTGCCGCTGCCGGCACCGGCAATAACCAGCACAGGGCCCTGAGGGTGAGTTGCAGCCTCATATTGCGCGGGATTAAGTTCTTTTTCGAAATCTATCATCTAAAAAGCCTCGGCGGCCCTCCGGGGCCAAAGAAAAAACGTTAAACTAGGATATTTCAAAAGGGATGCCTCCGGCGGCTTAAACCCTTTTGCAAAAGGGTTTAAGAATACCAAAACCTTCTATTAAGGCTTCGTCTCGGCGCACGACAAACTGTCATTGATAAAAAAATAATTATAACACCTGTTATGTATTCGATTTATTCAAGAAAATTTTTGCTTGGTCTTTTTGTATACAGCGCGCGGCTTAATTCTATAAGATGTAAAGCCTTCACATCTTCAGTGGCACAACAGAACAGTGCAGTTTTAATTGATTGCTCTGCCAAAACAATCTGCAAAGTATTGCCCTGGGTGCTTTTCAAAGAAGAATCTTTAACACTTGTGGCGAAGCCCTGTTAAAAGTTTTTGAAGAGTCCAGAGAAACTTTTTCAAAAAGTTTCTTTTGTCCCCGGAGGTCTTACAGCCGCTTAACGAGTCTTCGAGTTTAGCGGTCTGTTGAGAGCAGAGATGCCGCCGGAGGCTAAAAAAAACATGCCTGTTGCGCGCACCTACTCTGGCAAAGCTATATTGAACCAGTCAAGAATCATCTGCCCGGTCTGGTGCATGAACTCTATCTGCTGTCCGTCCGAGCTGTAGTAAAAAGCATTGCCGCGGGTATGTGTTCCGGTCCGCCCGTGAAAACCGAAAATTTCCTTACGGTCAAATTTTGCCTTAAGATCGAATCCGGGCCGGGCAACACAGATAAGGTCCGGCGGGCTGCCAACGGTGACAGTCCCGTAAGCCTGTTCTGCCGTGAGAACCTCTTCCATAACTTTCCTGCCGTTGAACTCAAGTGCAAGCAGCTTTTCGGCAATTTCGGAGGTCAATTCGGCTGTACGTTCCTGCGCAATCTGGCCCCGTCCAAAGCGGTCAGGGGTATGGATATATATTCTTCCGGGGTCGAGGGCAAATGCTTTGCTGGATGCGGATATGATCGAGGAATCCCACTGGTCGGCGGCAGGGCGGGCATATTCAAGGTAGCCGTTTTGGACTAGAAAAGAGTTAAGGTCCACTTCGGTTTCGAGCGATGTGAACCCATGGTCTGCAAAGGCAATCAGCTTCTTTTTACCCGGAAGAGCTTCGAATTTATCCAGAACAACACCGATTGCCCTGTCCCACTTGAACATGAATTCAAAAGCCCTGTCATGCAGCGGATGCTTTTCATCTTCAAATGCAGGATAGAAAAAATGGAACAGGCGATCCGTCTCGGTGAAGACAATTGTGAAGAGGTCCCAGGCCAGATCATTCCAAAGCAGGTCCAGAGCCCTCAGCCTGCCCTCAAGGGTCGATGCGACCTGATCAAACAGGTACTCAGGGGCCATTATACCGCGGGATGTATCTGCTTCAAGCCGGTATCCGCAATTACTCAGCGGTCCGGCCAGAAAGGGCGGATAGACAGCTTTCTCCAGTGAATCAGCCACAAATCCTGAAATGAGCATCCCCCTCAACGGTTTTGCCGGATAGGTATTGGGGAGGTTCACAACTTTGCTGACCATCCCTTTTTCACCCAGATAATCAAAAATAGTGGGGCAGAGTACCTGCTCGAAATTGTTGATTGATAAGGTGTAATTGCAGGGATCAATGGAAGTGAACCCGTAGATACCGTGCTTTTCCGGTTTTGTGGCGGTGAAGAAGGATGTCCAGTTTACCGGTGAAAGTTCCGGTATTTCCGCTGTGACAGGATTGCATCTGCCGGCAATTCTTCCGAGGTTTGGAAGCCTTTCGGCCCACTTGGATGCAAGTGAGTCCGGAAGGCCGTCAAGGCCAAGCACGACAAAACGCTGCCGTTCATTTGATGAAAAAAGCATTTATCTACCCGCAGGAAGTCATAATTTTACTTCGTCGGTCCTGATGAAATCAATTCGCATGGCCTCGGTTGAGCCGGCCATGGCTGGACTTTTTATAGTACGGTGATCTCGAATTTTTTCATGAACTTAACCGGGTTGTATGAAAGTTTTGCCTTCCTTAGGCCCGGTTCTCCAAGATCCTGTTCGCGGTTGACGAATTTTTTGTCGCTGGCGTTGTTTTCAAGGAACATCTGGTTGATGGCCTGATACACGCCCTTGAAGTAGGTATTACCTTTTTCGAAATGAATCACAATGGAGTCATCACCCAGCGGTTCGGCGATGGTATAGGCGATAATGCGGTTGCCGATGCGCAGGGTTCCGCCGGTAAGGTGCTTGATTGTGTCCATCTCCTTTAGAACTTTTGCAATGGCATCATTCTCGGCGACGAGAGCCTCGGAATTGTTGTTTTCCTCTTGCCAGCGGTACCACTCCAGCTGCATTTCAAGGACTTCTTCCACGCAATCTGGCGTTATTACGCGGTACTCGTAATCATAATTTTTCATGAATTGACGGTAGAGGTTCTTTTTCTTGTGAAATCTGTTTCCGCGCAGCTCGATGAGTTCCTCAACGGAATACACGTAGTCGAAATGGTCGCGGTTTTCCTCGATCTTGAGTCTGTCACCGAAGATGTCTTTGAGATGCAGGGCCAGTTTTTCGGGTATACGGGTCAGTCGTGTGCCGGGAGTGTTCATCAGGCTGCATTTGGACCAGTCCGCACTGAACCAGTCCCCGATAGGAGCCCAGTTGATGACCTGAGGCTTGGTCTGGCGTACATGGATAAGTCCGGACTCACTGCAACGGATTTCCAGACCGTAGTGGTCGGTCCAACCCCAGATGTTGGCAAAGGTGTAGTCGGAAGTATGCTGGGGACAGGCAGCAAGGGCCTGTTCGAATCTCTCTTGACATCCAAGTGTTATTGGCTTGAATTCATTATGCATTTGCAGTCCTTTGATTATTCCTTTTTTTGATCATGCTGAATTTCTGCCAATTGCGGCATGAGAAGGTGTAAAAAATGATGCTTGCCTGTAGTCCCTGTGAAATAAGCATGGCCATCCATATTCCTGTGGCCGAATGCATGACCTGATGGCCCAGCAGGTAGGCCAGCGGCAGCCTGCATCCCCATACGGTTATGGCGAAGATGAACAGGTTGTAAATCGTGGCTCCTGCCCCGTTGAGCGCCCCTGCCATGATCATGGACGTAAGGGTGAACGGAATGGCAAGCATGTTGTAGTACAGGTAATTAACCGCTTCATCCAGAACCACCTGTTCCGGGGCAATAATTGCGGTTACCGGATAGATTACCTGCCATAATCCCAGAGCGGTAATGCTCAGGAAGCCGATGGCCAGAAAGAGTATTCTATACCCGAATTTTTTAGCTTCGTCAGGTTTTCCGTCCCCAAGGTAGTGGCCAATGATGATGGAGGCGGTCATGTTGAAGGCGAAGGCCGGCAGAAACAGGATCGATTCAATACGTATGCCGGCAGTCATCCCGGCAAGAGCTATAACATTGTTATCCGGCAGACTGGCGGTGATGGAGTAAAGAACCATGTAGCCTGAGTGCCAGACCAGCTGCATCAGTCCGCTGGGCCATGCCACCTTGAAAAGATACGGAAAAGCCTTTTTCATCCATTTCAACGGGGCAAGGCTTCTGCGGCGAAGGTAACCTGATTTGTATAAAATTATCAGGTTGAATATGGCTCCGGCGGTGATTGAGCCAAATGTTGCCCAGGCCAGTCCTTTGTAGCCCATATCCGGTAACCCCCACATCCCAAGTCCGAGTCCGAGGTCTCCGATGGTGTTCAGGGTGGTTACGATAATCATGCTGTACAGGGGCAGCATGACTTTTTTCTGAGCCCTGAAAACGGCATTGGTGATGATGAGCATGTAATAAATGGGCACAAGGTAGAGGAAGACTTCAATGAAGTATTCCATCACAGGACGCATTTCCCCCGGAACTCTTAACACAGTCAGGATTCCGTTACGGTACGGGAATCCTAATGTGAAAATAACCATGCCGAGAACTGCACCGATAATGCAGCACAGACCTACATAGCGTTTGGCTCTTAGAATCAGACCAGCCCCTATTGACTGGCTTATAGCCGCAACAGAGCCGTTGGCGGTGGCTACGGCTATGACCAGAAAGAAAAACAGTGACTGGCTGATCATCCCCATGGAAGCCTGAATCTCGCGTCCCAGTTTGGATGCCACCCATACATCCACCAGGCCGATCATAAGGTGGAAGATCATCATCAGGATCTGGGGCCATGACAGATTCCATATTGTTCTGTATGGGGAATTTGTCATGGCGTCTGTGGACAGGCTCATAAGGTATCAATGCTCCGGATTTATGTCGAACTGTGTTTTATGTACTTAAAAAAAGCTTGGCTGAAATCGGAATAAAGTCTGATTTCCGGCAGGGGGTTTAAGGTAATTACAGTTTTAATAAATGCAAGAGTTGTTTTCAGTCCGGATAATTTATGTTACGTAAAGCATACAAACAATGCATGATAGAATGTATCAGGAGGAATGAGATGTCGAGTGATGATGAATTCTGCCCCCGTGTGAGGCTGAACCTTTGGCTTGAAACGGAAGAAGGTATGCTGTTCGGTCTGGGAAGGGCGCAGTTGTTGGAGCAGATTGAGAAGCAGGGCTCTCTTAATCAGGCTGCAAAAGTACTCGGCATGTCTTATCGCGCTGCATGGGGTAGGCTCAAGAATACCGAGGATGTTCTTGGAGAAGCACTGGTGCTTAAGATTCGCGGCAGAAAAGGATGCAGCCTGACTCCCCTTGGTGAAAGGATCCTTGAAGATTATCGTCAGTGGGTTCAGGAAGTTGAAAATTTCGCAGTAATGACCGCCCGGAAATCATTTCCATGGAAGATAGCCTCTTTTGAAGAGGATATGGAGCGGGCAAGGGAAAATGATTCTGAAGAGGAATAGATAAACACTCTTCGGAATTATCATTAAAATGATACTAGCCTGTTTTCTGCAGTTCCAACTGTTGCTGAAAACAGGCTTTTTTTATTTGGAATTAATGAAGTAGCAGCTCTGACTCCGTCATGTCGTTTTATAGTATTTTAAATAGGCTCTGGTCTGTGCTTGTGTTTTCTGATGTAAAGTATACCGGGAAAGGATGTGCAGTGGCTTTGACTTGCAGTTGCGTGAGATTACGTGGACGAAGTCAGTGTTGCTGAATACAGTACAAGACTGTCATAGTGCACCGGCGCTTAAAGGAAAAGGGGAAGAGGCTGAGACCTGTTTTCTGAAGTCCGCAAGAATAAGCTGGGAGCGGCAGTCTTTGAGAGGGCTTGTGCTTAATTTTATCCGACTTGGTCATCTGCGGCAGGTGCAGGGTAGGACATTTGAAGCGGAAACATTTTACAGAACCGCTGTTGCCGTGGGAAGAAAAGTTGGCCAGATAGACTGTATAGCAGTAAGTTCTTATGTTTTAGGAAAGTTTAATTCTGCTCGGCAGAAGTACGACCGGGTGCAACAGGTGCTGATAGAATCCCTGAAAGGCTTTGAATCTGGCAGAGATTTTAGAAAAATGGTCGAGAGGGAGTTTAAAAAGATCACCCGCAGGTCCGTATAAAAAAAGAGGAAGACTTTCATCTTCCTCCCGGTAAAATTTTATTTGTGGCCGCCGCATCCACCCTGGCAGGGGGGCATGGCGTATCCGCCCATTCCCTTGGGAATTCCGTTGGGACGGACATTTCCCATGGAAAGAAGTTTTTCGCAGTCTTTCTGTCCACATTCCGGGCAATCAGCCTTGGCTTCCTTGCCGGGCATTACCAGTTCGTCAAATTCCTTGCCGCACTTGGAACATTTGAATTCGTAAATAGGCATCTCTCACTCCTCTTCAGACTTGATTCATATTCAATGGAGCCGAGCTCCTTTCTTTCAATGCCTAGGGGTAAGAAAAAAAGGCGTTCTTATCAAGGAAAAATGACCTGTATTTAAATCGTGCGCGAGAGCAGTGTTCCGCCGCCCAGCATTCCGAGCTGGGAGAAGAAACCGTTCACCTGATTATGCACCTGTTTGGCCTGAAGGTCCTGCTGCTCCTGAATCTTTGCAGCTTTGTCGATCAGGGTATTGATGTGCTTGTTAAGTTCAGCAAGACGGTCCTGCTCAGCATCGGTCAGAGTCCTTTCGCTGGCGGCCTTTTTCAGAACCTCGGCTTCCTCGTCCAATTTATGGAAAATATTTTTTTCCGCATTACTGAGGCCGTGTGTTACCAGACTGCCGACTATCTGCTCCATCTCCTTGATGATGGTATCTGCTTTTTTCTCCTCATCCGGAGTCAGTTCCTTCTTTGCCGTGCCGGTGATTTCTGCAATTTGTTTGTTCAGTTCATCGGCTTTGGTCTGCTCTTCCTTGCTGAGGACTTTTGGTCCCTCAATGCCGAAAAGCTCCTTGAGTTCACTTTGAATTGAAGCCTCTTTCTTCTTTTCTGCAGCCGTCAAAATTTTGCCATCAGGGTAATAGAGCTTTTTCAGTTCCCATTTAAGACTCTCGGCGCGCCTCAGCTCTGCTCCCTGAGGCTCTTTTGTGGGAAGGATATTGTAGAGTTCGTCCAGTTCCTTCTGAATTTTATCAACCTTGGCCTGCTCTTCCTTGGTCAGTTTTTTTTCTTCGCCGCTTACACCGTAAAGTTCATCCAGTTCTTTCTTCAGTTCTGTGAAACGCTTTTCCTGTTCCTCGCGGATGGACGTATCGTTGACACCATAAATTCCGTTCAACTGCGAGTAATACGAATTCACCTGCTGCTGCTCATCAGAAGTAAGGCCGAAGCTCATGGATGCGAACTGCATCTGCAATTGGCGACGGATCTGTGACGCGGACATGTCAGCAGTAATATTCGGTTTTTTGGAAGCGGTTGAGCTTTCAGAAATAGTGCTGAAATAACTTCCTGCCGTGTTTGAGTTGCTGAGAATTGAACTGGTATACATGATTGCTCCTGATTTCTATTGAATGCTGCTAAGAAATCTTTTCCGTTTTTAATTTTTCTTTACATTCTATGCAGGATGTATGCCGTGAAAGTGTTATAAAACTTTTCAAAAAGTCCGTACCCGGAATGACCTAGGAATGGCGGGAACATCCCGACGTTATGATTCTTGGCCATTGATTTTAAATGCGAATTTAGGCCTCATTTGGTTGCAGAATTCGGGGTTTTATGAGATGCACGGATAAATTCTGGGTGAAGGACTCAATTTTTAAGACAGGTTTATTCCCTTGATTTGAAATGGTCCTTGACGTATATTGATTTCCGTTTTTAACACGATCATTTAGGAGGTTTTAAATGAGCGCAGCAACTGAAAAAGTGCATCAGATTGAAGACTATCAGCAGAAGTCTGACGTTGAAGCAATGGGTGATAAGATCGCAGCCAATGTTGGCGACAACGCACAGAGGGACATGGGCAAAGTAGCCATCATCGTATCCTTCATGGCAACCGTACTTCTCGTAGTATTTTTCTACGGCCTGAACCAGAATCTCAGCAGCCTTACCGCTGAAGTGAAAGATCTTCAGTCTGTTCGCGGCGAAGTCGCCGACCTGAACTCTCAGATGGCTGTTGTTGACGGCAGACTGGTGGAACTTGAAAAGCTCCCCACCAAGACCAGACATATCATCATGGACGGCATTCTCGAAGAAATGAACCAGAAAGCAGCATATGTTGGCGCACAGCTCAGCGAAGAAGAGCAGGCCAAACTTGCAAAGGTTCAGGAGCTCCTCAAGGACGTACAGTCCGGCCTCCAGAAATAATAACTTTGAGCGATCAAAGTTCGAGGCGCAGCGGTTTACCGTTGCGCCTTTTTTTATGCAGTTCATTTATTGCGCCTTGCTCTCGCTCCGTCTGCGCGTATTTCTAGCGACTATTTTATGGGTAATCTCCAGAACAAATCTATTTTAGCGTAGTTACGGGTGTGAGATGGGATCTTTTTGCGGTCTAGTGCATATTGAGAGCGGAAATGGAAACAGATTCTAAAAGATCACATTCTTTCTGGTATGAGGCGTTTATGCTGGTAGGGTGTTGTTCCTACCCTTAATGAGTACAAAAAAATGCTGCAACATCATTTGATATTGCAGCATTAAAATTTGCAGTCAATTAAGCCTGTTCTCATCTCGCGGCTGGCAGCAGACTCTTTGGTTTAGCTGTTTCTTAACAAAGTTATTCTACCTTCTCTCCGACACGGGCAGTAATTACGTCTTCCAGCGGAACATCACGGTCATAGCAGATCAGTCCGCAGCGCAGGCAGCGCGAAGTTTCATAACGCAGATCTTCTTCGCAGAGCGAGCCTTCCACTTCATTGAAGGTGGTGAGACGCTCTTCGCCTTCACAGAGGTGGGGCATTGCAGATCGCTCTTTCTCCTTGCATCCGTCCACGTCCTTGAACAGGGTGTAGGGAATCAGTTCACGCATGATGTTGTCTGCTACCGGGATTGTTCCGGTTGTGAGCAGATGGTGGATGGATCGGGCCGCACGGCGACCGGCTCCAACAGCTGAAATTACAAGGTCCGGTCCGGAAAAGGCATCCCCTCCGGCGAACACGTAAGGTATTGATGTCTGCAGGGTGTCAGGGTCGGCATTGATCGTGCGCCAGCGGGTGAAATCAATCTGACACTGCTCCTCGCCTTCGGTGTAAAAACAGGTAAGTTCTGGTTTCTGGCCGATGGCTGAAATGATGGAATCCACCGGGTAGCGCGTTTCGGAGCCTTTTACCGGTACCGGACGGCGGCGTCCCGACTCGTCAGGCTCACCAAGTTCCATCTTTACGCATTCAAGGTGCGTGGCTTTTCCGTAATTGTCCATAATGACCTTGGTGGGGGCGGACAGAAATACGAATTTTACGCCTTCATCGGCAGCAGCGTCGATCTCTTCCGTGTTGGCCGGCATTTCGTTTCTGGTGCGACGATAGAGCATGGTAACGTCACAGCCAAGGCGTATGCTTGTGCGTGCCGCGTCAATGGCCGTGTTGCCGCCACCAACAACAATAACTTTCGGGCCGACGTTGGGAGTCTGGCCAAGCCCTACAGCAGTAAGGAATTCCGTTCCGGGGATGACTCCCTGAGCCGTCTCCCCGTCAATACGCAGTGAACCGCTGGCCCATGCCCCGATACCGAGGAAATAAGCTTCAAAGCCTTCCTTTTCGAGAGTTTCGATTGTGATGTCCACACCGAATTTAAGCCCGTGGCGGGATTCAATTCCAAGGTCAAGTATCCCTTGGATTTCCCAGTCCAGATCCTTCTTGGGTAATCTGTACTCAGGGATGCCGTAACGCAGTTGGCCGCCGAGCTCAGGCATGGCCTCAAATATTGTCGGGCTGTGCCCAAGACGGCGCAGGAAGTTGGCGCACGAGAGTCCCGCAGGACCTCCTCCAATTATAGCTACTTTCCTGCCCGTGTCCTTGGCGCAGGGTATCTTGAGCCGCAGGTTGTTCTTCATTTCCCAGTCGGCCACAAAGCGTTTGATCATGTTTATGCCCACAGGCTTGTCCACATGTGTACGGCGGCAGACTTCTTCGCAGGGACGCGGACAGACCCGTCCGCACACCAGCAGAAGAGGGTTGCGTTCGCGTATAATGGTCACTGCTGCTGCGTAATCACCCTTGTCTGCCGCTTCAATGTATCGGGGGATGTTGATCTGTCCCGGACATCTCTGCTGGCAGGGAGCAAGGCAGTCGTTTACCTCTTCCTGATGGATCAGTCTTGATGTCATGGATACGATGGAAAGGACATCGCGCGGGCAGGCATCCACGCACTTGCGACAGGCGCGGCAGGCCAGCGGGTCCACAATGGGTAGTCCTTCCGGACCCATGTCGATTGCATCGAACGGGCAGACCGAAACACAGGTGCCGAGTCCAAGACATCCTTCGGGGCAGGTTTTGCTTCCTTCGTAGAGAAGGGCTTGTGCGCGGCAGTCTCCGGCTCCCTCGTAATTGTAGAGTTCCTCGGCCCGTTCTCCTCCTGTGCAGTCGCGAAAGGCCATCTCCGGTTCCATATCGAGGACTTCCAGCCCCATGACCGCGCCGACCGCTTTTGCCGTATCTATCCCGCCGATGACGCAGACGTTGGCTCCCGATTTGCCTTCAACAACAGCGTTGGCAGCCCCGGCACATCCGGCATATCCGCACCCGCCGCAGTTTACTCCGGGCAGGGCATTTTCAACCAGTGCCATGCGCGGATCTTCCTTTACGTGCAGCATCTTGGATGCCACCGCTAGAATTGTTGCGGCGGTAAACCCCAGTCCCATGAGAACGAGCAGAGATGAAAGTATCATAATAAAATTCCAGCCGTTTTAAGAGATCATGCCCTTGAAAGCGAAAAAGGCCAGCGACATAAGTCCGGCCATGACCAGCGCGATGGGTGTGCCTTTCATTGCATTGGGAACTCTGGAGACTTCAATGCGTTCCCGTATGGCTGACAGAACCACCAGCGCAAGCATGAAGCCCAGACCGGAAGCGAATGAAAAGGCCACGGTCTTGACAAAAGTGAACTCCTCACGCTGGCAGATGATGGCAATACCCATGACCGCGCAGTTGGTTGTAATAAGCGGAAGGAAGATTCCCAGAGCCTTGTAGAGCGGCGGTACGGCCTTTTTGAGGAACATTTCCACGAATTGTACCAGTGCTGCGATGACCAGAATGAAGGTCAAGGTCTGAAGGTAGCCAAGGCCCATGGGGTCCAGCAGTAATTTCTGTACTGCCCAGGTGATTGATGCGGCCATGGTGGCTACGAAGACCACCGCCCCGCCCATGCCTACGGCTACGGAAGTTTTTTTGGAAGTACCGATAAACGGGCAGTTTCCCAGATACTGGGCCAGTACAATGTTGTTTACGAATATGGCTGATATGAAAAGCAGGAAATATTCTTTCATATTGGATTACCTCCCGCACATACCGCAGGTACGGCATTCATGAGAAGGGTTATCGAGGACTTTGAGTCCCTTGCGCTTGCGGTTCCAGCTCGTGTAGGCATTCATGCCTGAAAGCAGGATGCCTAAACATACAAAGGCTCCCGGTGCTTCAACCATGAAGGAGAACGGTTCGTATGAACGCGGCATCACCTGGCTGCCGAAGACAGTGCCATACCCGAAGAGTTCGCGGATGCTTCCGAGCAGTGTCAGTGAAATCGTGAAACCGATTCCCATACCGAGCCCGTCTGCAGCGGACAGCAGTATCCCGTTTTTGGACGCAAACGCTTCCGCACGTCCCAGAATAATGCAGTTTACAACGATGAGGGGTACGAAGATTCCGAGCTGCTGGTAAAGAGGGTAGGCATAGGCCTGCATGAGCAGTTCAACCGCAACTACGAGCGATGCTGCAATGACGATGAAACAGGCTATACGCACCTTGGCAGGGATAACGTTGCGGAAAATCGAGACAAGCATGTTGGAAAGAGTCAGTACGAAGATAACTGCCAGTCCCATGCCGAAACCGTTGTCGGCGGTCTTGGTTACTGCAAGTGTCGGGCACAGCCCCAGCACAACCTTGAATGGCGGTAGCTTATTCCATAATCCTTTTGAAAATTCCTTCCACAATCTGCTCATGTTATGACCCCTGTTTCCATGCTGTTTCAAGTTGCGGTCTTATTCTGGAAAATATTTCAACGGCTTTTTTTACTGCTTCCACTGAAGCTGTTGAGGAAATTGTGGCTCCTGCAATTCCGTCAATTGTTCCGCCCTTGGATGCCAGCCCCACACTGTATGGATGGTTGCGGAACTGGTTCGTGAAGCCGTGCTTGGCTACGCGTGAACCTACTCCGGGGGTTTCTTTCATGGTGGTTATTCCGATGCCTGAAAGATGGCTCTTGTTGATGTCGAAACCAACCATGACCCCGACATCGCCTCCGTAGCCTTTGGATGAAGTTTCAAAGGCCACGCCGAAGAGCTTGCCGCCCTTTATGGCCGGAAATACCGTGACCTGCTCTTCTGTTCCGGGAATGGAAAACTTCCTGCGGTCCTTTACCGGGGAGTTCTCGTATCCTTTCAGAACCTGTTCTATTGCCGGGCCTTGAACATAGGTCAGCACCTGTTCTTCAATGCGGTTGCCTGTTGCGTCCTTGAGGCTGGCTAGGGTTACGCTGGACAGTCCGCAGAAAAGGGTCAGAACCGCGATCATTTTTATTGCTTCTTTCATGATCTACCTCTGCAGATGGATGCTTGTGACCCCGCCGAAAGGTTTCGGTCTCAGTTTGTCAAAGAGCGGGCTCATGAGGTTGGCGAGCAGGATCGCAAAAGGCACGCCGTCCGGGTATGCACCGTAGACTCTTATTATTATGACGAGTGCTCCGGCTGTGAATCCGTATGCCAGCATGGGAATGTGTCCGGCAGGCGATGAAGAACTGTCCGTTGCCAGAAAGAATGCGCCGAAAAGTGTTGATCCGCACAGGAGATGGTATTCCGGAGAGGCGTATGCCTGCGGGTTAATGAGGTAAAATGTCAGCGCGGTCAGCGTTACGCCGAGTATGAAGGAGAAGGGGATGTCCGGGCGGATTATCCTTCTGGTGATGAGGTAGGCCCCGCCAAGAATGATCGCTCCGGACTGTACAGCCCCGGTCCCGCCGAGCTGGAAGCCCAGCAGCAGACTCTTCAGACTGTATTCGTTCAGAGTTTGAGGGCCGAAGTTCTTTAGTTGGCTCAAGGGATAGGTCAGCTCGGAAGTCAGCATGGTTACGTTGAAATTCATGAGATCCGGCCAGGATACGGTCAGTATGGCCCAGCCTACAAGCGGGGCACACAGCGGGTTTGCTCCCAGTCCCCCGAAGATCATACGACCGATAATGATGGACAGCGCACTTCCGGGCACCACCAGCCACCAGGGTGATGACGGGGGCAGCAGAAAACCGAACATCAGCCCGCACAACAGGGTTGTGTAGTTATCGGCTTCAAACTTTCGTTTCATTATGTAGAGACAGATTGTCTCTGCAATGACGGCGGTGAAGCATGAAAGGGCAAGGACCCGTACCGCAAGCATGTGGTAGTGCCATATGGCGAATGCCGCAGCCGGCAGCAGGGCCAGAATGGTTTCAAGAGCCGTTTTTCTGATGGTCCGCCCGCAGTGTACGTGAGACGGGGACGAGACAGTAAGTACAGGTGATCCGGTTATCGGTCTCATGGTCACTTCCGCAGGTCTTCAAGTATGGGTTTCTTGGAAAGTTCTTTCTTTGCCAGACGGATGTACTGCAGAACGGGCCGCTGGGCCGTGCACCAGTAGGTGCAAAGACCGCATTCGAAACAGGCCGCGATGCTGTAATTCAAGGTGTTCTCAAACAGGCCGAATTCGGCATGTCGTGAAATCATGTTCGGCTGTATGCGGGCGGGGCATCTTATAACACATTCTCCGCATCCGACACAGGGAGAATCCATAATTGTGGGTTCCGGTCCGGCAGCTACAACGCTTACGCCCTGTGTTTCAGGACCGACACCGTGGCGCAGGGTATAGACCGCTTCGCCGGAGAGCGGGCCGTCCAGTATGACTCTGTCGTGATTAGAAATACCGAAACCTGCCATTTTAACGAGCAGCCCCACCTGGGTCCCTACCGGGGTCAGAAAAAGGGTACTGCCGACTTTGACCATGATATCGGTGACAGCCCGTCTGCCATGCAGGGTACGACCGATGCGGTATAGAGTGGCAGCGTTAATGACACATACGTCCGGCGGCATCTCTTTTCCGGTTACGGCCTTCACTACCATGGCGTTGAGGCCGTTTGGGTATACAGGATCTATTTCGTGTCCGACACATCCCGACAGTGTCCAGTCCATTCCTTTCGGCAAAGCCAGAGCACAGGCCTTGGGCGAAAGGGCATTGTTGAGACAAGCCAGTCCTTCCAGCATGATGTCGTTGAATTCTTCGATCAGGAAGCGGTGCCCATCCAGTCCGGCCTCTTTGGGGATCGCGTTTATTATCAGGGTGGCCCCCTGTTTCAGCGGCCGAATGTTTATGCCGCCATCGCGCAGGGATTCAAGCATTCCACCAGCGTTCCTCATATCAAACTCAAGAGGGTCGGCAACCCTTTCTCCTTTCTCCCGGATCGATATGAAATCATTCTTGATGTCAGTAACGATGCCAGAGACAGACGAGTGAACCGACGGCATTTTCCCTTCCGGGTCATTGGCAACCTTCTGGGCCTTGGACACGCTGTCGCCGGTTTTCACCAGCGGACGGTATCCGGTGATGCTCAGGGTTATTTCCAGAGATGAAAGACCCTGTTCACGGATGTTCACTATAGGGCCACGTTCTGCGGGAACTAGTGAGAAAAGAGAATTCATGATTGATCGGTCCGCCTTACTTTATATGACACTTGGCGCAGTCATCGTCCTTGTATGGCCCGCGCTTGAGTTCCTTGTGGCAATCCATGCACTGGTCATGGAATGCGCTCACCCGGTTCAGCACGAGATCCTTGCCTTTTTCCTGATGGCACTGGGCGCATGGAGTATGGTCTCCTTTGTAGTTCTCCATGTTGCGCATGCGGTGACAGGGGGTACAGCCTTTCAGACCTTCTTTGAACATATCGTCATGACAGTTGATGCAGCGGTCATGTGCTGCGTTACGCACGCTTGGGATTTCTTTCGACCCCGCGTTGGTATGGCAGTTGCCGCATTTCTGGGGTTCTTTTTCGATGTCTTCGGTGTGGTGGCAGGCCTGACAGTCTTCTTCGGCGTACTCTTCGTGAGCTTCGTGGTCGAAATTCAGCTTGCCCAGTTCGGCGTGATGGCATTGGACACAGTAGCTGTTGTCCGGGAAGGAGTTGATGTGGTCGCGCACATAATCCCGGTCAAAGGCCTGAGGATGGCATGAGCCGCAAGCCAGTGGTTCCTGAGATTCTCCCTTGCGTTCGTGGTGGCATTTGTCGCAGGGTATTTCATAGTCACGATGGTGCTTGATATGAGAGAAAATGACTTTTCCGCCGCTGTTACGGAAAAGTATTCGGACAGGAATCTTCTGTTTCTCTTCAGGAGTCACGTAGCCTGCAACTGCCAGTCCCAGCAGAATTGCAAGTACAATAGTAACGGGGATAAATTTTCTGCTCACCTGTTCATCCTCATTTTGTAAAGAATCTTAGCTGTATATTCTATATTTAACTGGTAGAAATTTGTCCAGCATAAACTTTTGCATGTGCAAAAAGTGTCAAGTACGTTCCATTTTCCTGTTCAATGCAGATTAATCGTTACAAGTGAGGATTTCCAAATTGTGTCCGAATATTTTAAAGGCAGACTGCTATTTGTATTTCCAGAAATCGGTCAGCGTCTCCAGCGCCGCATCCGGCGGGGAAGCATAAGGAACAAGGCTGAAATCGAGTCCTTTTACCTTATTCAGGTACTCGGCATACTGATCCTTGGATATGTATTCTACTGTAAGAACTGTTTTGCCGGCATCAGCAAATTTTTTAGCCAGTTTCAGCCGGTAATTTCGGTCCTGTTCTGTATAGTAATTGAAAAGCAGGCTCTCAAGGCCGACCATGCTTATTGTCTTGACGTATAGGTCCTTGTCTTCCGGTGAACAAGCTTCAATTATTCCCATCCCGTTCTGGGGGCAGATAATGAAGTTGTTGCCGGCTCGTTTGCGGCAGTAGTCGGCAATTCTGGCAATAAGTTTGACCATGTCGTCGGCTGTGGTTCTTATGTCCATTCCCTGCTCGTGCCAGAACCAGTATGCGTCGACTATGTCCAGATAAACCCCATCGAATCCGGCCTCAAGGATGCGGTCAAGATATGGCTTTAGAGCCGTTTCCCACCAGTCTTCGCGCCAGTACCTGACCTTGAAGTTCCCGGCCCAGTTTTCATTCTCCGGCCCCAGAAATCCGGGGGTCTGGCTGTTCCAGCTTGTTTTCCAGTAAAATCTGTAGTCCTCGGCCTCACCGATGGAAAAATAGCAGAGTACAGTCTTGTTGAAGCGGTGGAGTATTCCAATTTGTTCCGCTGTAAATCTTTTGGAATCGGACCCGTCAGCTGAATAGTCGGTTACGATCAGCCTGTAAGGAGACTCAGCCAGTGCGGCTATGGAAGGGTGTTGCAGTACATATGCCCAGCTTGTAATGGCTGGCTGCTCATATTTTATTGCGGTCTTCGTCTGTTCTGGCTGTCTAAAATCCTGCGTTGCGCGGTGGCTGGAGGTGCCGCTTACACATGATGATATGAGGAAAACAATCGTCATGATGGTTATCATGCTGTTTTTCATGCTTTTTTGCCTTGCCTGTTTAATTTGGTTGCCGGAATAGAAAAATAGCACAGCATGGGGGAAATTTGAAGACAACTATGTTGATAATATGGTAAAAACCCATAAATTTTTAAATGTTATACTTCCAAGATTGTTCTTTTGGGATTATGCTCACTAATATGCAAGTCGAAATTTTAAGGGCAACTGTCTATAGAAACTCTAAAATTTTAAAACGGTTATAAATGGGTTTTCTCCGTTTGACGCATTGCTGTCGACACTGTCGAATTTACAACAAGAGGAGGGGGTGTGAAAAATAAGGTTTTTAGTTTTCTGTTTCTTGTATTTTTTATTGCCGGCTGTTCCGGTACCTACATGAAGGACTACGTTCAGCCGCAGGGTATTGCTAGTGATGCCCGTCTGGTGGCTGTGCTTCCACTGGTAAACCTGACTACTACCCCGAATGCCGGGCGTATGGTTTCCGATCTGTTATCCACTGAACTGTATTCGTCCACCCGTTTCAAAATCATGGAGTCCACCGAGATGCTGAGTCGCGTCAAGGGTGATGAGGATGACCTTGAGTTTGTCATGGAGGATGTTGTTGCCCAGAAGATGGGGCATCAGCTTGGCGTAGATACAGTCATTTTCGGTTCAGTGACCGAATACCAGTATAAGCGTGGTATTAACCAGAGTCCCACCGTGGGCATCAATCTGAAAATGCTTGATGTTCCGTCGGGCAAGATTCTTTGGGCGTCTTCTTCATCTAAAACCGGAGGCTGCTTTTTCGGATGCACGGAATCACTCAACAGCGTAGCTCAGGAAACCCTTGCGGAAATGGTTCAGGCCATGTCCGAAATGCCCGCGCAGTAGTCGCTGTACTGGTCGTGATAGGTTTCAGCCTGTTTGGGTACAGGATTGCATTTGGGGGAAATTCCGGCCACATTTCGTCATGGGCCTGTTATTACGGCAGTGATGACCGCACTTCGGAGCTGCTCGGTTTTGATCTCTGCGTTGTTGCGGAGTCCGGGCAGGACCCAGTCCCTTTGCGCAGGCAGGGGAAGAAGGTGCTGGTCTACGTAAGTCTTGGCGAACTCCATGGGAACAGTCCTTATCTGGAACAGGCCCGCAGTCAGGAGCTTCTTTCAAGATACAACGAGAATTGGGATTCATGGGTTGTGGATGTTCGCCGTCCGGAGTGGCGGGAACTTGTGCTGACCCGGCTGATTCCCGACGCTCTTGCACGTGGGTATGACGGGCTCTTTTTCGATACGCTTGATTCTCCGATAGATATGCAGCGATGCGATCCTGATGCTTACAAAGGGACCGAGCGTGCCTGCGTTGAGCTGGTTCGGGACATCCACAGGAAGTTTCCCGGAATGCTGCTCTGCCAGAATCGCGGTTTTGAGATTATCCGAAGAACCGCCCCGTACCTAGATTATCTGTTGATCGAAGGATTGAGTTTCTCCATGGATCTTGATTCTGATTCCGCAGTCCCGGTATCCGGTTCGGACCGGGATTTTTTGCTTACAAAAACAGATGAGGCCCGCAAGGCCAACCGCAAGCTTGTAGTCTTGAGTCTCGATTATGCACCAGCTGCTGACAGTAAGGCCGTCAGCGCGGCATGTGAATTTTCCAGAAAACAAGGATTCGTGCCTTATGTCAGCACTCCGGCACTTGATGAAGTCTTTATCCATGCGAATTATCGTTAGCCTGCTCCTGACCGTTTCAGTGTTCTTCGCGGCTGTGCCGGTAAGGGTGGCTGCTGAACCGCTTAAGCGCAAGGTTCTGGTTCTCTACAATAGTGCTGAAGAAAGAACTAAACGGGCAAACCTGTTTGTTGAAGGCTTTGCCATGCCGCTCAATTATCTCGGGTATCTTTATGAAATTCGTGATGTTGCCGAACGTCCGTTGCCCGGCAAGCAGGAGATGGAGAAATATTCCGCGGTTCTGACCTCGTTCGGTGCTGACCTGATGAATGAGCCTGCCGAGTATCTCAAGTGGCTTGAACAACAACATAAAGATGGCAAAAAAATAGTAATTGCCGGAAGTATGGGAGCATATCGCAGCCTTGAAGATGAGCCTGTAAGCCCGGAACGGATCAGATCCGTTTTTGCCGGACTGGGATTCAACTATCAGGGTAATGCAACGAGCGAGAAGATAAGGCTTAAGTACGGGACCGTTGATGGACGGACAATGAATTTTGAGCGGAAGCTGCCTGTCTTTCCGGAAATGTACATCGATATAAGTCCGTTGAATGATAACAGCCTTTCATGGGTGACCGTTGAGCGCAAGGATCGTCCCGGTCTCCCAGGAACTGCTGTAGGTGTTGGTCCTGGAGGCGGATTTGCCCTCAATGGATTCATGCGCTGGCAGGATCCTGTTGATTTCAAGAAACAGTGGTTCCTCAATCCTTTTGACTTTCTGCGGACTTCACTCGGGCTGGAAGGAATCCCGGCTCTGACCCCGACGACACTCAACGGCTTGAGGGTGGCCTTTGCCCACATCGATGGTGACGGCTTCGTGGGCTACACCGAAATCGATAACAACAAGAACTGCGGTGAAATCATAATGGAGAGGATTTTTGCCCGTTATGACTTCCCGAATTCCGCGTCGGTCATCGCGGGTGAGATCAACCCTGATGTGAAGGGCAGCATCAACAATATTGAGCAGGCCCGGACTCTCTTTGAAATGGAGAACGTGGAGACAGCCTCACATTCCTACACCCATCCGTTTGCCTGGAACCCAAGGCTGCGAGATTCCGAAGAATATTCCGAAGCTTTTGTTGTCGGCCAGTATGAGAAACCGGGATATGTGTTTGATGCCCGTTATGAGATTGTCGGGTCATGTGATTATATTTCCGAGAACCTTGCTCCGGCGGACAAGCCTTGCAAAGTGCTGCTCTGGTCCGGCATGTGCGATCCGATTCCTGAACAGGCTGAAATTGCGAAGGAAGCAGGGATACTCAACCTGAATGGCGGGGATACGGTAATGGATGCCAGCCGTAATTCATATTTCGGGGTTTCTCCGCTTTACCGTGAACTCGGCAGGTACAGCCAGATTTATACCGGGCAGGCCAACGAGAATATCCTGACCAACCTCTGGTCCGGGCCGTATTTCGGTTTCCGAAACATTGTAGAGACAATGAAACGGACCGGATCTCCGCGTCGGGTTATGCCCATCGACATCTATTACCACTTCTACAGCGGGGAGAAATTTGCCTCTCTCAAGGCTCTTGAGGATGTATACGAGTGGGTTCTTTTGCAGGATACGGCTAGGGTTTACGCTTCATCATACATAAGAATGGTGAACGGCTTCCTGAGTGGAAAGATTGAAAGGAAGGGGCCGGGGCAGTTTGTCTTTTCCGATTATGGTGACTGCCTTAGCGTGCGTCTGGACGGGAAATCTTTGGTCCCGGATTTACGCAACTGTGCAGGCGTTCTTGGTTACGACGATCAGCCTGAAGGAATTTTTGTTCATTTGGTTCCGGGATCAGCGCGTGCCGAACTGGTCTTGAGCAGCAGCCAGAATGTAAATGACGGTTTTCCTTATCTGAAAAATGCTTCCGGGTGGGTTCGGGATTTCCAGCGAACATCCGGAGGAGCACGTTTTGTTTTTGAATGTTTCAGTAAAGGAAGACTGACAGTTGCCGGACTTGTATCCGGGAGGAAATACAGGATTATCAGCAAGGCTGGAAAACCGTTGGAATTGTCCAGTAACCAGAGGGGAGAGTTGCAGCTGAAAGACCTTTCCTCGGGACCCGTGGAGATTGTCGGGATTTGAACATAAGGCTCTGGCGGGTACTTTTATTCGTACTCATCATAATCGGGAGTACCGTGCTTATTTATCCCTTTCCCAGGGATATGGTAGAGCTTTATCTTGAAGGCGGTGAAGTATCCAAAGCTACCGATCTTATTGACCAGTTGCTTGAAGAGGACCCTGACGACCTTGAACTGCTCACAGTCGCTTCCGATGTGTATCTTGTGCGGGGTTTGCCGGACAAGGCCATTGCCAGCCTGAACAGGGTTCTGGAACATAAGCCCAGAGACAGGGCCGTGCTTGAAAAGCTGGTTCAGGTTTATGAGTGGAATGTAATGCCTACAGAAGCCATGCGTACCTGGGAAAGGATTGCGGCCATACTGGTCAATGAAGAGCAGCCTCTTAAAAAACTGGTAATGTATTATAGGTATTACAATATGTTGCCGCAGGAAGTCGGTGCTATCAAGCGGCTTAACAGCCTGCAGGCAGTAGGTGAGTTTACCGACAGATTCCTGAAGGCATTGAACCGGGAGATTGGACGTCTGGGTGAGGAGTTATCGGCGGCTGGTGAAGATCCCTACCTTGAGTACCTTATTCGGGGAATTTTCGTGGTCGGGGAACAGTTCAGGGCTGCCATGGAGTATGAGAATGTTATCAATCCCCTGCAGTATACAATTTATGTGGAAGAATATTTCTTGGCCATGGATAGGGTGGAGGAAGGCTATTCCTTCGCCGCCAGTCTTGATGATGATACCGGCGGAATAGACAACAGGTTACAACTGGTTAAGGTTCTCGGCTGGACCGGGCAGTATGCTCTTGGGCTTGAATATGCCCAGCGCTTATACAGGGAGAAACCGGAAAGCGTTCCTTTGCTGACCGAGATGGCCTGGATGGCCAGAACCGTGGGCAGGTATGATCTTGCAGAGACCGCTCTTGAGCAGCTTGTGCGAGTTGAACCTGATAATAATGAGCATCAGGAGCAGCTCGGTGCTGTCTATATGGAATCAGGCAAGAGCAGCAAGGCGATCGAAATATTCAGGACTCTGGCCCGGAAACTGGACAACTGGCTGAAGTATGCCCACGACATGCTGCGCGCAGCCCTGTTCAGTTCAGATACAAAGCTCATGGCAGAGGTTGTAGCAGAAACAGAGACTGTTCAGAACAGCAATGCCGACTACCTGCGGACCAGGGCCGAAGTGCTGCTCAACATTGATAAGCCTCTTGAGGCCTACCAGACTCTGAAGCGGGTGATTAATGGTCTGGATGCCGGAGTAGCCGATTATGAGCGCCTTGTGGATACTGCGATTGCAACCCGCGATTATAAACTGGTGGCTGAAACTGTTGATCTTGCATTGAAATTCAGTCCCGGAAATGTAGCCCTCATGCGTAAGGGGGCAGAGGCCTGGAGGGAAGCAGGGGAGCCGGCCAAGTCTTACAGGCTTTACCGGCAGGTTGTTGAGAAGGAAGGGCTGGAAGAAGATGTCCTCAACATGCTGCTTGCCGCTTCCGATACTCAGGACCTTAAGCTGGCGCGAGAAGCCGCAAAATATGCGGTTGCGCTTGATGGCAGCAATGTGAAGGTCATTGCTCAGGCCGGGGAAATAATGCTCTGGCTGAATTCTCCGAAGGATGCATATCCCTACTACCGCAAGGCGGCGGTTCTTACGGGTGGGGAAAGGGACTATGTGATGACTCTTGTTCAGGTTGCTTCCTATACCGGTGAACGGGATATTTTCAGGGACGCGGCAGAGACTGCAATGCGACTGCGTCCACATGACGAACAGGTTGCCATGCTTGCCGCAGCAGTGTGGGCCGCGGCAGGGGATGGCGATAAGGCCGGTAAGCTTATTGCCAGGTTTGCAGATGGAGACGGCAGAAATCTGGATATGCTCCTCAAGTGGGCCGAGTTTGCGGATAGTTCAGGCCTGACCGAGGAAGCGTACCGCATTTACGACAGGCTGTATTCGCTCGGCTACAAGAAAAAACAGATCCGTAAGGATCTGGCGCGTCTGGCCGGATGGACTGACAGGCCTGCAGTGGCCGCAGGAATTTACGGAGAGATGTCTGACGAGGAACCGCGTAATTTCCAGTTGGCCATGCAGGCGGCAACTGCGTTTACCGATGCAGGGGAGTATAAGCGGGCCGTGGGTTACTATGAGCGGGCACTTTCCCTTAAGCCGTCCGACATTGAGCTTAAGCTGAAGCTGGCCGAGACCTACGGTTTTGCGGGTATGAATGCGGAAAGGATCAAGCTTTACACGGAACTGTGGAGAGAAGGACACCTGCCTGAATCCGGACGTATTGAATTGGCCAGAGCCTATATTGACGCCCGGGAGGCTGGCCCTGCGCTGGATATTCTGGAGCCTTACACGAGGCTGGAAAAGTTGCCGCGTTTTGAAGGTTTTCTGCTGGCCTCGGCTTTGCAATTGGCGGGACGAGGGGCTGAAGCTTCAGCTATTTATAAACGTTTGGGAAGAGAGTATAGCACTGATGAAATTCTGCTTTCCCGACTCGGTGCGGAAGCTCTTTTCAACAATGATCAGGACGATGCCTACAGCCTTTTTGAAGCCGCACTGAAGGTTAACAGGGATAACCATACGGCACTTAAAGGGTTGGGCATAATTTTCAGTGAAAGGTCGGAATACAAGAGGGCCATAGCCAAGTTCAGGCACTATCTCAGACTTGTCCCCGATGATGCCGAGGCCCGGTATCAGCTTGGTGAAATATATAATTTTCTTGGACGCGATTCTGATGCCCTTATGCAATACAGGCTTGCAGAACGGGCTATCAGAAAGCAGGGTGGAAAAAAACTTCTGAAAAGCAATACAGGGAAGTTGGAAAGGTAGTTATTTTGAAAAAGCTGACGTTCATATTGATTCTGTTCCTGACGGTTGCTGCCGCGCAACTGGTTCTGATTCCTGTCCGTTCTTCGGCACAGGACAGTCCTGTTGCCGGCCCGGATAAGGACGGAAAAATCTGGACTGTGCGGGTCAGTGCCTTTGATCAGGCGGAGAACACCTGGAATTTTGTCAGTTATCTTGAAAAAGAAGGGTTCAAGCCTACTGTGGTGCGGCTTTTTGATTCAAAGGGAAAACTGTGGCGCGTTGTCCAGATTGGCGACTACCCTACAAAGAGTCAGGCCAGCATCGTAGGGCTGGTCTTCAGGAAACGGGTCGGGCTTGATTACATGGTCCGCAGCATGTCACGCACTCTGCTTGATGAGCGGACAGCCAGTACTAAAGAGACTCCGCTTCCGGTGAATCCTATGGCCGCCCCTGTGTCCGGTGGTATTGGCCGGACTGATGGAATCAAGGCTGGGACAGGAACTCCCTCAAGACCAGCAGAAGAGTTGCTCAAAGGGACGTCGGAGGAATTTTTCTACGAGCTGGATCAGCGCGATGTGCTGCGTGCGGTTTCCGAGAGACAGCGCAGTGTGATCATGGCCCGCATCATGATCCGGCGTGGCTACATAAACGACGGGCTCAGGATGTACGAAAAACTGCTCAAGCAATATCCGACTGATTTTGATCTGCGCGAAGAATATATAGAGGTTTTGCTGGATAACGATGAATACGAGAAGGCCGCGGTCCTGTTGAAAGCCTGGCTGCAGGATGAGCCTCTTTCCGCAGGAGCCCTCAGGCAGGAAGCCCGTCTGCGTTTGTTGACCGGAGATTTCGATCAGCAGCAGGCTACATTGGGTTATCTGCTTCGCCTGCGGCCGGGGGATATAGAGTCCATTTCAGCGCGGGCATATGGTCGGCAGGAAGCGGGAGACTGGCTTGGGGCTGTCACAGGTTTTTCCGAGCTGATAGACAAGGAACCGGACAATGTGGATGCCAGAGAGGCTCTGGCAGGTATTCTCCTGCAACGCAGACCGCGTCTGGAACTTACTCCCAGTATATACCTTCAGCCCAACGATACCATAACCACCACACTCGGCGGCAGCTTCGCCATGCAGCTTAATGAGTTGACCCGTGGCGAGGTCTACTATGCCAATACGAATATTTACAGGCCTGCAGGGGAGGGTATCGACAAGATCGACAAGGACGTCAATCAGCTGGCATTTATATTCAAGCGAGAGCTTTCACGGACGTTCACGGGGGTGGCCGGTATTGGAGTCCATGAAGGAACTGCGTCAGGCTTTTCCGGAACTCTCGGGTTTGACTGGCAGGTCCATCGACCGGGACTTCTGTCTGCAATGATCGATTACAACAACCCCTGGCTGGATGAACCTTCCGCTGCAAATTACAAGGGAAGATACAACCAGTTAGCTTTGACCTACAACGGTTTTTACGACGACACCTGGGGACTTTTCCTGAACGGGCAGTATCGCCAGTACACCCTGGATGAGGACCGTCTTTATGGTCATCGCGGCGTCTTGAACGTGATCCTGACCCGTCGGCTGCTTTCTGATCCGGATCTATTTGTTTCCTACTCTTTTTATCGTTCAAAGTTTAAATATGAAGACAGTACTTATACTCCGGTTGAGATTGTTCCTAACGAAGCCATCCATACAATCAGTGCCAGTTTCAGCAAATCGCTTTGTGATGTAATATCCATTGAAGGTTCCGGTGGCGTCAGGGCAGATGAATTCAAGACGTCCTTAAGTTATTTTGGCGGACCATCACTTGTTTTGCGGCTGGGCAGATTTGAATTAAGTACCGGATATGAATACAGCAGTGATTCCGGACAGGTTGGCGGCGGAGAAACTCAGCTGATCAGGGGAGGCTTTAGTTTTGTCTTCTAGTTGCAGCTTTATGGCATCCCGGACATCAGAAAAGGCTGGTTCTTATGTTTAAAGCGAACGTTGCTGTAAATAAATATAATCTTTCAAGATACTTTGAAGTTGTTCTGGGATTGGCCGGGGTGACAGCCATTAATCTTGTCTTCTGGCGATCGGACCCCGGATTTCTGAACGTTTCTCCGCATCCGTTCTGGATAGTTATACTGCTTACTGCAGTCAGGTACGGCTTCTCCGGCGGTGTTTTTTCAGGTGGTCTATCTGCCTTGATTCTTCTTGCTTTCAAAGCTCTATCCATTCCTGATCTTGCGGTTGCGGATTTCAAGACATTGTCAATGTGGGGCAAGCCGATACTTTTCTTTGTGGTCGGTACTGTAATCGGCGAGATGCGTCAGATGCAGATCAAGGAATATAATGATGTCTGCGAGGCACGTGACACATACAAGGATGCCTTTGAAAAGATAAAGGTCAAATTAGACATTCTCAGCGAAGCCAAGCAGGAAGTTGATACCAGGATATTGTCGCAGGAGAGCACGCTGGGAACTCTTTACGAAGCTGCTCAGGGATTGCGAACTCTAAGTATAGACAGCATTTATCCTGCTGTGCTTGAGATACTGCGTGATTTCATGGAAGTTGAGGAGTGTTCGATCTATCTCCTTGAGGGTAATGAGTTTCGGCTGGATACGGCAATACGTCATGGCAGGGGGTACCTGCCGGAGGTTGTTCCCGTTGGGGAAGGGCTCATGAGTCTTGCTGCAAGCCGCAAGAAGGCCGTATCGATCCGCGATGTGGCCAGTAATGAGAGCATGCCGGGCGGTATAATTATTTCTGCCCCCATCCTTGCCGACAACCAGAGGCATGTTGTCGGGGTGCTTAACGTGGAAAAGATGCCTTTTCTTAAATTTACAAGTGATTCCGTACGTGTTGCCGGGCTTGTCGCCGACTGGTGCGGCAGCAGTGTGGAAAATGCAACCGTTTTTGCTGAAACAAAGCACAAACTCATCGCCGATGAAATTATCGACGCCTATACATATGAGTATTTCAAGCGCAGGCTCAGGGAAGAATTTGTGCGTTCACGCCGTTATGCGCTTGATCTGTCTCTTATTCTGCTTGAGTTCCCCGGCCTGTCAAATGCATCAGACGAAGGCCGGGATGAAGTACTTATGGCCTTCAGTATGATTCTCAAGAATCAGATCCGCGAGATAGATATCCTGTTTATCAGCGACAAACCCGGTGCTTTCTACCTTATCCTGCCGACCACACCACCTGCCGGTGCTCGAGTGGTGGTCAACAACCTGCTTAATTCGTTTAAGGCTTTGAGCGTAATGGCTTTTGAAACCGACCAGAACCTTATTGAGTTAAGGGCCGGGGTAGCCGGATATTTTGTTGGCATGGAAGATCCGATGGAGATGGTCAAGGCAGCTCAGGAGGACGTGGTAAGTGTTCTTTTTGCGGAGTAGGGTTATAAGGACGGCTCGCCTGAAGCTTGTCGTCTCATTCCTCGCAGCCTTTATATTTGAGGCTGTAGCGATATGGCTGTACCTGCGCAGGGCCGATAGTCCCTATCTTCTTTACGGTGTATTGGCTGCACATACTCTCTCCGCTCTTTCCTTCATCCTTATTACTTCCGCCAAACCTCGTGCTTTGCCGGGACTTGCCTTTTATTACCCGCGCATTGCCGCCCTGTTTACTTTTTTCATGCCTGTCATCGGTCTCTGCGGCATAACCCTTACTCTATTGATGGCCCGGGTGTTCATGCGCAGTCATGGACTGGCTGAAGAGTACCGCGAGAAGGCTTACGTAGGCCAGGGGATTGATGTCGATCTGCCCAAGGATATAACTGAATTTCTGTACGATGAAGTGGATGTGCATCCAATTGCAGATATTCTGGCCGGTGACGACATGGGCATGAAGAGGGGGGCGGTAAACCTGCTTCGGAGGATCGGATCGGCCGAGGCGGTCAGGCTTCTGAGGAAATCCCTGTCTGACGTTAATGCTGAAGTCCGTTTTTATGCCCATACAGCTCTTACCCGGTTGGAAGAGGATTATGCTGAATCGTTGGATAAGGCCCGTTTTCGTGTACAAAGGTATGACAGTGCCCAGGCGCACGCAGAACTGGCCATAACTTACCGCAATTATGCCCGAAGCGGTCTGCCTGAAAGGAACATGCAGGAACAGGCACTTGGACTTGCATGTGAACATTGGCGGACGGCTGTGCAGAAGGCTCCTGACAATGCCGATTTCAATATGAGGCTTGCGGAAGTCTGTTGCGAGAGCCGTCAATACCGTGAGGCACTTGAACTTTACCAGAAATCCATTGTTGTTCCTGAATTGGAGCTGGAGTCCCGACTTGGGATGTGCAGGATCTTCTTTGAAATGGGCAACTATATTTCTCTTTATGAGCAGGTCCTTTTAATGCAGTCCCGTCCTGTTCCGCCAGCATCCGATCCCTTTAAACTCAGTACATATAATTTCTGGATTGAATATTTCAGTGAGCCGGAAACCGAAGATGATGCGGATAATATTTCTGAAGACTTTGACCTGAGCGGAGTAATTACATGAGCAGGAAAGATAAGGATAGAGTTTACGATGTCTGCCTGCTTCTTGAAGGAACATATCCTTTTGTAGCGGGAGGTGTTTCCACCTGGATTCACAACCTGATCAAGGGGATGCCCGAACTAACATTTACAGCGGTATGTATTTTGGCCTCTTCGAAGGAAAAGGCCAAATACCGGTACGAAATACCGGATAACTTTGTTGATCCCAGGATTGTCTACCTGCACGATCCACTTGAAATTAAACGCAGTTTCTTCAACCGCATTTCTGCGGCTGATATCGATAGGTTAAGGAAATTCCATTACAGGATGGATCGTTCCGATCTTAAAATGATGCATGAAATTGTCGATCTTTTCAGAGAGGGGAAATATCCTCTTTCAGAACTGTTTCATGGCAAAAGAGCCTGGGATATGATGGTTGAGCGATACAAGCCGGATACGAATAAAGAATCTTTCCTTGATTATTTCTGGACATTCAGGTTTACGCACCTGCCTATTTTTAAGATGCTGCCACTTGATCTGCCCAAGGCACGGGTTTACCATACAATTTCCACTGGTTATGCCGGGCTTCTCGGCGTAGTGGCCAGAGTGATGACCGGACGCCCATTACTGCTTACAGAGCACGGTATTTACGTAAAAGAAAGGAAGATCGAGATATCGCAGGCCGAGTGGGTTTACCGGAAGGAAGAATCCCGTCTGCGGGTGGAAAGCAAGCTTGGGGCGTTTCAGACTTTCTGGATTCGTATGTTCGAGCAGCTTGGCAGAATGTGTTATGATTATTCCTCGGCAATATATACCCTTTATGAAGGCAACCGGCAGCTTGAAATTCAGGAAGGGGCAGACCCTGAGAAAATTACCATCATACCCAACGGGATCAACCTTGATAATTTTCTTGGGTTAAGATCTGCCGATCATGACTATATGGGCCAGACCGAGTTCGCCATAGGTTTTGTTGGCAGGGTGGTTCCCATCAAGGACGTAAAGACATTTTTGCGGGCCATTAAGATTGTTTCCAGTAAGCTGGATAAACTCAAGGTCTACATAATGGGGCCGACCGAAGAGGATGAGGAGTATTACGAAGAGTGTGTTAACCTGGTAAAGCTTCTGCATATTGAGCATGTGATTGAGTTTACCGGAAAGGTCCGTGTTACCGACTACCTGCCCAATCTTGATCTTATTGTGCTCACCAGCATAAGCGAGGCCCAGCCGCTGGTTATTATGGAAGCTAACTGTGCCGGTGTTCCGGCTGTTGCTTCCGATGTAGGATCATGCCGAGAACTGCTGGAGGGCCGGACAGTCGCCGATCAGGCTTTGGGGCCGTCCGGAATAGTGACCAAGGTTGCCGATCCGACAGATACAGGAGAAGCTATCCTGAAAATTCTGACAAGCCCGATTCTGCGCCAACGCATGTCCAGAGCAGGTATTGAACGGGTAAAGACTTTTTATAAAGAGTCGGATCTGAATGAACGGTATTTGAAAATTTACAAAGATTATGGTGCAATGGATAATCTGGAGTAGCGTATGGCCGGAATAGGATTTGAACTCAGAAGGATGTTGCGCAAGGACAGCTACCTTGCGGAGATGTCGGCCTATCTTTATGCCGCGATGGTTTCTTCCGGCCCGTGGCTCATGAGCGTACTTTGTCTGGCCGTGCTCGGGTTGTATTCGTATTCAGGTTTTTCAAGGCACGACCAGGATATTTTTCGTACCACCATTGTTTATGTATACGCTTTTACCCTGATCTATGTCGGGTACATACAGCTGGTTGTCACGCGATACCTTGCTGACCGCTTTTATCTTAATGATTCCAAAGTTACGCTTACTGCCTTCTGGACCAGCGCCTTTCTTGTGCTTCTGGCTGGAGGGGTGATCGGTGGCGGAGCTATCTGGTTTTTCGAGCTGGCATTGACGTATAAGATAATCGCGGTGGAGCTTTTTCTGATTGTGGCCATGATCTGGCTGGCTATGATATTCCTTTCGGCGGTCAAGGATTTCCATTCCATTGTGCAGGCTTTTGCCATCGGAACAGCGGTAAGTGTCGGCGGGGCTTTTTTCTTTTATCCTTTCATGGGATTGGACGGGTACCTGTTGGGATATACCGTTGGACAGGCCCTGATATTTTTCTGGCTGCTTGCCCGGCTTCTGGCGGAGTTCCCTCCTGCAAAGGTCTGGGATCCCAAAATGTTGACCTACTTTATCAAGTACTGGGAACTTGCGCTGATAGGTTTTTTTTTCAACCTCGCAATATGGGTGGACAAGATTCTGTTCTGGTTTGCTCCTGATTCCAGAATGGTAGTGCCTTACCTGCGCACTCATGATATGTATGAAGGGCCGATATTTTTTGCATATCTGACCATCGTTCCATCTCTTGCTATTTTTCTTGTCAAGATTGAAACCCGTTTCTACGAGCATTACCATGACTATTTTGCAAAGATAATTGCCAAGAAGGAACTGGCGAGCATAATCGAGGAAAAGAAGGGGATGATCACCATGCTCAAGGAGAGTCTTCGCGAAATACTGATAGTTCAGGGCTCTCTTACTCTGGTCTGCCTGCTTTTGGCCCCGGATTTTATTGCGGTGGCAGGTCTTTCCCCTTTGCAGAAGCCCCTGTTCCAGATTGCTCTTGTCGGTGCACTGATGCAGGTGATGCTTTCGGTGGCTGTGATAATTCTTTTTTATTTTGACCTGCGTAAAGAGGTGCTTGCCGTTACCCTTGTTTTTTTTCTCAGCAACTCCGGGCTTACCTGGCTTTCCATTCAGCTCGGTTTTACGTTTTACGGGTTCGGGTACTGTTACTCCTGTTTGATTTCTCTCATGTTTGCTTATTATCTTGTTTCAAAAAGTGTTGAAAATTTAGAGTACATAACTTTTTCCAGCCAGCCTCTGGCCTGATGAATCGGGGGACTTCAAGTGGTTAAAAAGACATGTCTTGTAACCGGATGTGCCGGATTCGTAGGCAGCCATCTTACGGATGCACTGCTGCGTGCCGGACATAATGTGGTTGGAGTGGATAATTTTTTTACCGGGTATGAGCATAACCTGGCAGGTTTCAGGAATAATCCCGGATTTGAATTTCATAAGGCATCCATCACAGATAAAGGATTGCTGGAACAGCTCAAGGGAAAACACCCGGATCTTGATGTTATTTTTCAGCTTGCCGCCATTGTGAGTGTTCCCTATTCAGTGGAACATCCTCAGTTGACCATGGAGGTCAATTACGAAGCAAGTGAGAGAATGCTGAGCTCCGCTCAGCGGTTAGGAATAAGTACATTTGTTTTTGCCGGATCAGCTGCTGAATACGGGGATGAGAGCCGCCTTCCTGTTCTTGAGGAATATGCGGATCAGGCAACCCAGCTCAGTCCTTACGGTGTTGCAAAATTTAAGTCATCCGCACTTATCAGGAATAGCGGTTTCGGGTGTTCGTTGCGTTTTTTCAATATCTTCGGTCCTCGGCAGGACCCTACCAGCCAGTACAGCGGAGTAATCTCCAAGTTTGTTGACTTAGGGATGGCGTGTAAGAAAATGGTTGTATACGGGGATGGAAAGCAGACCAGGGATTTCATTTACGTTGATGATGTTGTTACATCCTATCTTATAGCTGCCGGGCTGGATGCTAATGGGCGCGGCCCTCTTAAGGGGATATTCAATGTGGGAACAGGAAAGTGTACTTCGGTTCTGGAGTTGGCTGAAACAGTAGCTGATCTTACTTGCGCACCTAAGGAAATCGAGTTCAGGCCGGAACGGGCGGGCGATATTAAGCATTCCTATGCGGATGTCAGCAAAATTTCGCGTTCGGGCTTTAAAGCTGAAGTCACGTTTGAAGGGGGGCTTTCCAGAACTCTCAGTTGGGCTGCAGAAAATAAGACTTGGAAATGCTTGTGTGTCATAAACTGATGTCGGTTATTTAAGGGCGGGTCAATTGCTGCCGGTTGGCATTTTTGAATATGCATGTTGTGAAATTCATTGTAGACTAGAAGGTTTTATTGATGCAGGAAATAGAGAGTACCAAGACGCTTAATCCGCAGGTGAAGGATGAAGCAATAAAATATACTAAAAAGTTATTCAGTCAGTCTGGAGATTCAGAGTTGATCCGGGTCCTTATGAAGGAATCATTTAAGCGGGTATACAAGAAAATGATTCTTGAGCCGGATGAATTTCAACCGCGTCCGCGCCCCGCTGGTGTTGAGCCGTGGCATGGGCAGAAGCCGGACGGCCCAAGGGATTTCTTGAAATCCAAGGTGGTTCTTCCCTCCCTTCCGCAGGTTTTGTTGGAGATACAGAAGGTTATTAATGATCCTGATAGTTCCGCAGATGACCTCGCTAAGGTTATAAGCAAGGACCCCAAACTGGTGGCTGCCATTTTACGCCTTGCCAACAGCGCCATGTTCAGTTTCAGGACAGAAGTGGATACTCCCAGTCGTGCTGTTGCTCTGCTAGGTTTCAAACAGGCCGGTTCCCTTGCGTTGGGTACTGTGTCGTTGAGTCTTTTCAAACGTTCCAAGTCTGTTTCTGTGCTGCATGTGGAAAGGTTTTGGAAGCATTCCATTGCCTGTGGTGTTATTGCTCAGGAGATTGCCCGTGTTGCCGGGCTTGGTGATCCTGAACGTTTTTTTGTTGGCGGCATGCTACATGACATAGGGCTGTACGTCATTTTTGAAAGCAGTGCCGGACTTGCCCTTGAGCTTTTGGATATGGCCAAAAACAAGGGGGACAGTCTTTATTCTGCCGAGCAGGAACTTCTTGGTTTCGATCATGCCATTCTGGGTGGGGTAATTATCAAGGACTGGAATTTCCCAAAGCAGCTTGTGATAGCGACCGCAGGTCATCACAACCCGGAAAAAGCGATTAAGGATCCGGATGCCGGAGTTGTTCACATCGCTGATTTTATGGCCCGTGCCCTTGGATATGATCTTGGTGTTTCGTCGGTACTGGGATTTATCTCTCCTGAAGCATGGGAGCAGATAGGAATAACCGGAGAACAGTTTATCGAGATGCTTCCTGAGATACAGGATCTCATTGAAGAAATATTCAAGATTTTGAATCCTCAATAGGTGTGTCCTCAGTCTGATAAGGTCATTTTATGCAGACAGAACTGAATACAGAGAAATTGAATCCGGCTGTTAAAGACGCTGCTATTAATTATGTTAAGCGACTTTTCAGTCAGTCCGGAGATTCCGAGCTGATCAGGATTCTGAAAAAAATCGCATTTAGAAATATTTATAGAAAGATGCTTCTTGAACCCCAGGTGTTTCAAGTTGCACCTAGGCCTGCCGATATTGAGCCGTGGCACGGAAGAAAGCCTGTGAAAGTTCGCGATTTTTTGGAAACAAAGGTCATCCTTCCTGCTCTGCCGCAGATTCAGGCTCGTCTGCAGCAGGTTCTTGATGATCCAGAGGCCGGTGAAGCTGAGCTTGTGGAAATTATCCGTCAGGATCCGAAACTTGTTGCTTCGGTTCTGCGCCTTGCGAACAAGCGGTTGCTTGCAAGCGGCGAGAAGGTCGACACGGCGGCCAAGGCGGTGAAAGTTCTTGGATTCAAGGATGCCGGGGGATTGGCCTTGGGTACTGCTTCCATCAGCCTTTTCAGGAGATCAAAGTACGCTGTATTGAGCGTTGAAAAATTCTGGAAGCATTCTATTGCCTGTGCGGTAATTGCCAGCAGGATCGCCAATGCAATGGATTTCAGTGATCCTGAGCGGTTCTTTGCGGGCGGCCTGGTCCACGACATCGGTTTGTTTCTGATATTTGAGAGCAATCATGGGCTTGCGTTGGAACTGGTTGATCTTGCTGATCGTAAAGGGGAGTCTTTCTATCACGCCGAATATGATCTTCTCGGTTTCAATCATGCCATGTTAGGCGGTATCGTCTTGAAGGACTGGGATTTTCCACGGCATCTGATTGCTGCGGCAGCGGGACACCATAATCCTTCAAAGGTAAAGTCAGATCCTGACGCCATGGTTACACATCTGGCCTGTTTCATGTCCCGGGCAATGGGGTATAATCATGGGCTGTCCTCAGTGTTAGGTTTTATAGATCACGATGCCTGGGCTAAGACCGGGATAGCAGGTGCTCAGTTTGAGGAAATGCTTCCTGAAATTCAGGGGCAGATTGATGATCTGTTTAAAATCCTCAATCCCGCAGATGCCGCGAATTAGTGTCTGCCGCTGCTAATACTGATTATTCGTTAAACAGGCCGCATATCCATACGGATATGCGGCCTGTTTTTAGCTTGTAGTCATGGAAGTTGTTGTGTTGGTCTACTGCTTTTGGGATAATTCCAGGTACCGTTTTCCAAGTTTTTCAGGTTACTCAGAACTGACTTGAGCATTACCTGCCTTAGGACAGTTTAAAACCAGACCGTGCCCAGGCGATTGCTCCGCCTGCCAGTGAACACACATTTCTGTAACCGTTACTTTGCAGTGAGCTTCCGGCAATGTTGGAACGATAGCCTGAACCGCACATCACAATTATCGGGGTTTCCTTGTCCACATCAATGCCTTCATCAAGTACCTGTGCAAAGGGTTTATGTATTGCACCCTGAATGTGTCCGTTCTGCCACTCAGCAGGTGTTCGCACGTCAAGGAGAACGAAGTCTTTCTTTTCTTCAAAAGCCCTGCGAAGGTCTTCCGCCGATTTCTGGGCAAGGCTTTCTACCGGATACCCGGCCAGCAGCCATGCACTGATTCCGCCGTGCAGGTAGCCGAAAATTCTGTCATAGCCGATGCGGTGCAGCTCGGTGCACATACGGTCGTAATCCTGTCTGGAATTGACCACCAGCAGCAGGTCCGAATCCGGTTCCACAGCCATTCCGACCCAGTTGGCCAGTTGCTTTTCCAGTCCTATGTTAATGCTGCCGGGGATATGAAATCCTCCGAACCCTGCAGCGTCGCGGACATCAATGACCGTACAGCCGTTGTCGATCATCTGGCGGAATTTTTCAGGGTTCATGGCCCTGTCGAGGGGACAGCGTTCAAGAAGCGGTGCTCCCTGAAAATTTGTATTGATGATATGGGTGAAAGATTTCGGCCTGCTGGGGAAGGATTCCATTACCTTCTTTTTGAAAGAATCAAAGTCCTTGAATCCAAGCATCGGGTTGTACCGCCTCTCATAACCAAGCGTGCTGCTGGGTTTGGCACTCATGCCCTTGCCGCAGAGGGATCCCTGTCCATGTGCAGGGAATACTTCCAGATAATCAGGAAGATTGCCAAGCTTATTGTACAGGCTGTCATAGAGGTTCGCTACTTGTTCATCCAGAATCTCATTCCCGGGGAGATCCGGGCGTCCGATGTCGCCGACAAAAAGCAGGTCTCCGGTTAAGATCATCCACGGCTCATTTCCTCGGGCAATGTCGGTTACCAGAATGGAAATGGCATTGGGAGTGTGTCCAGGTGTGTATAGAAAGTCCAGTTTGGCATTGCCTACGGTCAGGGAATCTCCTTCGGCAATAGGGGTATGCACGTAACCCACATCAGCATTCTCGTGGATCATGAGTTCAGCTCCGACAATGGAGCGCAGTTCCTGTTCTCCTCCAACATGGTCGGCATGAACGTGAGTGTTGATGACTTTGGTGATTTTCATTCCCTCTTCACGGGATATATCAAAATATTCCTGAACATCCCTACGGGGGTCGACGATAACCATTTCACCTGCAGCCAGGCAGCCTATGACATATGAATAGCAGCCCAGACCTTCAGTAGTAAGTTGCTTGAAATACATGTTGAAATGAACTCCGAATGTATGGTTGAAGCATATTTTTACATCCGCCCATCTATAGACGGGCGGATGTTTCAGTTACAATTGAACCTTGTTTACCCAGAAGTCGTGTTTGTTACAGAAACTGGTCGCATAAAAAGTTTTACCTTTGCTGCCGGCAGGAAGGTCGAATCTGGAGATGGCTTTTTCATCTGTATTTGAAAAAGTCTTTGCGCCGATTACATTACCATCCTGATCAACGAGAGTATGACGAACAATGTAATGCTCCTGAGTCATCGGATGCAGAGTCTGTATGACTACCTTTCCATTCTGAAGCTCAACCTGCGGAAGATGGCTTCCAGCTTTTTTTGCCCACACGCCCGGGTCTTTGTCTGTGTAGATAATGTTGGACGGATATTTCTGCCCTTTTGCTGCCGCTTCAGTAACGGGCAACAGGGTTACGGCTGCGGCTGCTGCGACTGACATTGTCATGAACTTTCTTCTTGAATTCATTGTTGATCTCCTTAATGCGGTTATTAGTTATGAGTGAACTTTTTAAGGAAATAGATATATGGTTATCATATTAGCCTGTTGCTGAGGTTCTTAAAACTTTTTTATCATTTAAAATTATCTTGTCAAGAATAGTTCTTATTATCCTTTTGTCCAATCCTATCCAGAAGTTGGAGTCTGGTGACGGGTTTGGTTATATAGCCGGAGCACCCGGCCTGTTTTACATTGTCTTCAGTTCCTTTAATAGCATGTGCTGACAATGCTATGATGGGAACTGAAGCTGACTGCATTTTCTTTTCCCAGTCCCTGATCTTCCTGGTGGCCTCATAACCGTCCATCACCGGCATTTCTATATCCATAAAAACGATATCAGGTTTTTCCTTTATGAAGGTCTTGATCCCTTCCTCTCCGTTTTCAGCAGTAAAGATCTGGTGTGGAGAATCCTGAAGATAATGGGTGAATAGAATCTGATTGCTTTTGTTATCTTCAACCAGAAGGACCTTGCACGGCTTTACGTCGTTGGCTGCAGCTTCGTCTTCTGGCTTATCAGAAGATGATTTGCTGCTGCCCATTTCAAATGAAGCGGTAAATATAAACGTGCTGCCTGAACCGGGACTGCTGATCACTTCAATATCGCCGTCCATCAGGTGGCTTATGTTTTTGCTTATGGAGAGTCCAAGACCTGTTCCGGCATGTTCGCGGGTTACGGACTTGTCCGCCTGAGTAAAGCTTTCGAAAATTGCTTTGTGCTGGCTTTGCGGTATTCCCGGGCCTGTATCCTTGACCGTAAATATGAGTTTGCATCTGTTGCTTTTGATCGATTTGACTGCTCTGGCCTCAACATATACCCCGCCGCTTGAAGTGAACTTTACGGCATTTCCTATGAGGTTGATCAGCACCTGTTTCAGACGGACCGGATCGCCGATTATCTTCGTGGGAAAACTTGAATCGAGTTCAAGTTTGAGCTCAATTTCTTTGCTTTTAGCTGCAATGGAGAAGACGTTCACTGTCTGCTGGAGAAGTGAGCGGGGATTGAAGTTGATGGATTCCAGTTCAAGCAGACCGGCTTCCACCTTTGACATGTCCAGAATGTCGTTGAGCAGGTCCAGAAGACCAGCGCCTGCATTGCTCAGGAGCTTGATGTAAGAAGTCTGGTTATCGCTGGGGTTGGAATTTCTGAGCAGATCGGTCGCCCCTAGAATCACGTTCATCGGAGTGCGTATCTCATGGCTCATCACTGCAAGGAAGCGGCTTTTTGCCTTATTGGCCTTTACCGCGTCTTCTTTGCTCATTTCAAGTTTGCGGGCCACGTACCAGCCGGTGAAACCCGCAAGAATCATCACGCAAAGGGCGATGAAAATATTGATCCTGCGCGTCTGCTTTATCCCGCCCAGATAATCGTTTTCAGGAATGTATATGCCGATAAGCCATGGCCACTGTGAATCCGTGAAAGGGGTGAACATGGCACTGTAGCGCATGTCGTCATGAATAAAGCTGGTGAATACGGGTTTTTCCGGCAGTTTGTCCGGAGGGAGGTTCAGTGATTCAAATGCATGGCGGCTGACTGTGTCCTTCAGTTCCGTAATCTTGCTGAGTCGTATCTTTTGTCCGTCCTGTCCTATCTGCTTCAGTTCACTGAGGTCCGGAAATGCCACAACATCTCCGCTGCTGTTGACTATGAAGGCCTTGCCGTGTTCACCTATGGTAAGTTTGCTTAAGAAGATTGAAAGTTCCTCAATGCTGATGTCGACGCCGACTACTCCCTGAAGGACTCCCTGATCGTCGTAAACCGGGCTGGCCGTTGTTATGCCGGGCTTGTTGCCGGTATAAAAAAGGTAAGGTGCTGTCCAGACCACATCGTTATTCATAAGTGCGTCGATAAACCACGGTCTCTGCCGGGGATCATACTTGTCTTCCGGGGCGTTGATGGATTCAATTATTTCCTGATCGGGAGTGGACCAGCTTAGTACGCATGTCCGAATTCCATCATTTATTTTGATTATTTTGGTATAATAGCCTCCGGTGCTCTTTGCATTTGAGCGGGAAGCCATGAAGAATTCTCCGTCGATATTGCCGTAGTATACACTCGTAAACTGGGGATACATGGCCATCTGCTGGTAGAAATATTTAATCATTGCTTGTGGAGCTTCGCTGCTTACTATCTTGCTGTCCGCAAGAAAGCGGGTGAGCTCCGCGGCTTTTTCAGCAGGAAGCAGATAGCTTTCAGATTTATCCAGAGTATAGGAGGATATGTTGATCATTATATCCTGAGCAAGAGTGTTCAGGGAGTCGCGGCTGGTGATGGATGACGGAATAATGATGATAGCCATCGAGATCAGCGTCATGGAGATAAAGCAGGCTGCCAGCCACCATTTCTTTATGAATTTCATATTGTCAGGTATTCCTGTTCTAAAAAATTTTAATTCAAATTAATGTATACATGGACGGAACTCTTTGTACAAGATGTTGAAAGATATTACGTAACGGATAGCTGGACCATCTGGTAACAAATTATGTGTTCCGGCATTACACGTACTGGCATCTACAGTCGAAAGCGGGGAATTATGGGGCGTTTTGATGTATTGAAATTTGTTCTTGGCCGGGTGTTTACTCCCGGTTCAAGTCTGCAAGGAAAGTTCAAAGCTTTTAAGATGCTGCTTGAATATGACGCACGTGCACTGGACCTGATAGCTGATCTTGAGGATATTTTTCATGGGCGCAGGCTGGTGGATAGATTCTTTGTAAACGGAGCCGTCAATGAGCTGGCTGAGGCCGTAAAAGGTATGGTTGTATGCCTGCAGGATATGAATCCGCTTGTTTATCAGAAGCTTGATGACTGTTTTGATGATCTTGTTGCCAAGGTCCATGCCAGCGCGAAGTTCCCGTTACCAGATAGTGGTCCTCCCTATACAATTCCATTGATTGAGGCTGGTGAAAAACTGCATCTGGCCGGCGGCAAGGGGGCAAATCTGGGCCGGGTGCTTGCTCTTGGAGACGTCGCAGTTCCTCCCGGCTTTGTTATCACGGCTAATTCATTCCAATATTTTATTGATTACAACGGACTGCGCCAGGAGCTTGAGGCGCGACTCGCCAGAATGGAAGCCGGTGACCGGGCCCGGTTATCTGGACTCACGCTGGAAATGCAGGAACTTATTCTGGACGGGGAAGTTCCGCCGGACCTGGCCTGTGAAATTGAGGCACGTATCGCCCAGTTACTTCCGGACGGGGGATTGCTGGCTGTCCGTTCCAGTGCGCTTTCCGAGGATAGTGAGATTTCCTTTGCCGGTCAGTATGCCAGTGAGCTGAACATCAGACCGGAGGATGTGCTTGACGGTTACAAGCGGGTTCTGGCCGGTAAATATTGTCCCCGTGCTGTTTCGTATCGAATTTCGAACGGACTAACTGACAATGACACGGCCATGGCGGTACTGGTAATTCCCATGATCGAAGCCGTCTGCGCCGGTGTGGCCTACTCGGTCGACCCCGACTGTATGAACAGGGACTCTGTCGGCATTTATGCGGTGCGCGGGCTTGGGGGGACTCTGGTGGACGGTAGCGTGGTCCCGACCAAGGTTTCACTTCTGCGCAGTGATGATCCGGTTCCGGTCAGTGATTGTGTATTCAATCCGGATATGTTGCCGGAAGAAGCTGTTCTTAAGAAGCTTGCGTCATGCGTGCTGCGTCTTGAAAATCATTTCGGCTGCCCGCAGGATGTTGAATGGGCTGTTGATGGTACCGGAAATTTTTATATTCTACAGACCAGACCTTTGCAGCGTGAACATTCCTCTGCCACGGTAGAACACGGTCCAATACCGGCCATGCCGGTAATTGAGGGACTTGAACGTGCATCATACGGTGCCGGATGCGGAGAAATATATTTTGCCCGGACTGGCGAGGAGATTGCCCGGATTCCTGAAGGCTCTGTTGTTGTAACCCCGACTCTTAAGCCCGCACTTCTGACCTTTTCCGCAAACATGAATGCAGTGCTTGCCGTTAACGGAAGCAGGGCGAGCCATTTTGCCTCTGTTGCAAGGGAAATGGGAATTCCCGTGCTGGTCGGAAATATAATGGACAGCTTCAGGCCGGGGCAGCTTGTTACCGTGGATGGCCGTGAGGGGGCGATCTACGATGGCTGTGTGGAAGATGTTTTGACCCGCTCTTTCAGCAGTGCCGGTGTTTCCCAGCGGGTCCTTGATCTTTACAGGGATATTGCTCCGCATACAGTAAAGTTGAATCTTACTGATGTTGAGGCGGATTTATTCAATCCGCAGGGGTGCCGTTCACTCCATGACTTTGTCCGCTATTGCCATGAAATGTCTGTGCGCGAAATGTTTTCGCTGGTGGATCGGCGCGGTTTGGGAATGAGGGCAGCCAGAAGGTTGGAGACCGGGCTTCCGTTGGTTATCTATCTTATGGACCTTGAGGGCGGACTTACCCGGGAGTCCGCAGGCAACAAGACCTTGTTTCCGCAGGATATGCTCAGTCTACCGATGGTTCACCTCTGGCGTGGACTTTCCGACAGCAGGGTATCTTGGCCGGAATCCATGACCCATGTGGATTGGGAGGATTTTGACCGAATGTCCGCAGGGATATTTACAAAGGATTCAAAGCTGCTGGCCAGTTACGGGATTCTTGCTGAAGATTACCTGCACCTGTTGATCCGCTTCGGATACCACCTTTCCGAAGTGGATGCCCTGTGCGGGGACGTGGCAGGGCAGAATTACATCCGCTTCCGCTTCAAGGGAGGCGGAGCCGGAATGGAAAACAGGATTCTGCGGGTTGAATTCATTAAAAGAGTGCTTGAGCATTACGGGTTTGATACGACCCTTCGCGGCGATATGCTGGACGCAGTCAGTTCCAGATTGGATCGGGACGCAACGGCAGGGCAGTTGAGGGTTCTTGGGTATCTGCTGGCAGTCACCAGACTTATGGACATGCGGCTTGAAACTGGCGATCAGGTGGATGCCGAAGTTATAAATTTTGTGAACGAAGCGGAGAGTCTCGATGGTGACCTGCAATAATTCCCGTGCATATCTTATTACCTGGGTTACGGATCAACTTGCTGTCGGCTGCGCTCCCATGAGCTATGACCAGCTTGATTCCATTCGGGAACAGGGCATAGATGCCATAATCAATCTATGCGGTGAGTTCTGTGACCTGCATGAGATTGAGCGAGGAGCCGGTTTCGAAGTTCATTATCTGCCGCTTGCTGATGAGGAGGCTCCCGGGCTGATTGAGCTGGAGAATGCGCTGGCATGGATGGATGAGGCCATTTACCTCGGTAAGAAGGTCCTTATTCATTGCCGTCATGGAATCGGGCGTACCGGTACTGTCTTGAATGCCTACCTTTTGAGGCGAGGGTTGGGCCACAAGCTGGCCGGAAAGAAGATGAGGTCGCTACGTTCAAAACCGGCGAATTTCGCCCAGTGGTGGACGGTACGTAAATACGGTCGCAAAAGCGGTAAATTGTCTGCCCGTGCTCCATCGCTTGAATTCAAGCGTCTGGTGGATCTTTCGCCTTTTTTCAACGACTACTTAAAACTGGTGGAAGAAGTGGAGAGTCGCGCTGCAAAGTCAAATTCCCGCACTCTCTGCGGACTTGATCATGACCGCTGCTGCCGCACTCCGGTCCGTCTTTCGTTGGTTGAGGCCCTGCACCTGAGCCATTGTATGAATTTGGAACTGACTCAGGAAGAGAGATTACAGGTCATTGAGAAGGCTGTTGAAACCTCCCGCGCAGAAAGGAAACTCCGAAGGGAGTTGGAAAGCGCGGGTAACAGCGATTACTGCCTGTCCGGTGCAGGGATGAGTTGTCCGCTGCTCAGCGAAGGAAAATGCATGCTGTTTGATTTTCGTCCCCTGCAGTGCCGGGCTCACGGGCTGGATATCTCCAATGACGGACAACTCTGGCACAATGTTTTGATCCCGCAGCTTGATCGGGTTTCGTTTGAAATCTGGTTTGCATACACCGGAGTACTGCATGAAGAAGTCATGCCTGCTTTTCCTCTTCCGGATGTTGTTTCCGGCAAATTTATTGAGCAGCTTTTCAAGCTTATGATGGTTCACGGGCTAAGCAACTAGAACCGTTTGTCTATTACTCTCCTTATCTTGCCGGTTGTTTCAATTCGCGGAATTCCTCCGGGTGGAACTATAAGAATTTTGAATACGCGGATGCTGTTCTTTTCTCGATTTGAGCCTATTGCTTCGATCTTGTTACTCATGCAGCGGTAGACCTTGCTGGAAAGTTCATAGTCATCGACTGCTTCACAGTCGGAGGCCTCGACCCTGAGGATGATGTCAGTTTCCTTGCCGTTAAGTTCAAGACGAACCTGAAATACAGGAGCGAGTTGCCGGAATTCCTTGAGGCACGAGCCGATTTGTTCCAGAGATATAGAGTCGTGACTGAATTCGAGGATTTCATCCGAGCGTTGCAGCAACTTGAATCTGGGGGCTGTCCGACCGCACGGACACGGCTCGTCGATCCACTGAATGTTATCCCCGACCCGCATGCGTACCGCAGGCTGAAGCGTGCGTATGAGCGAAGTGGCTATTATTCCTCCTGCCTCATCGCTTTCTACTATGGAGTAAGGCTGAAGAATATGGTGCTCAGTGCCCTGGCAGAATTTGCACTGGAAACCGATGGGCCCTACTTCTGCAGCCCCGTAGCCTGCCGAATGGAAAGATGCACGCGGCCATATGGAGGAAAGATATTCTTTCTGTTCCGCAGTAAGCGGGGTAGAGGCGAAGCTGACTTTTTCAATATCAAGGTCTATGCTGCGCCGATATGCTTCCTGAGCGATCTGAACCAGAGTTGGCGATATACCGAAAATTGTGTTCGGCCTCATCATTTTGAGGTATTCAAGTGTTTTTTCCACCGGCTGGTTGTCAGTAATGGGCAGGATGTTACATTGTATTTTTTCCAGCGCTCTGAATGTGATCAGGAAACCGGTCCAGAAGGCGCCGGCACGGATGCAGTTTGCAACGAGGTCTCCGGGTCTGATCCCACTTGCTTCCAGACCGTAGGCGGTTCCTTCGCATACCTCATTGAATTCATCCAGCCCGTAACGGGCAAAGGTCATGCGTCCTGAGGTTCCACCGGTGGAGAAGGTGTAGAATCCTCCTGTAGTGCGGGTGAAGAGGGTCTGACTGCAGGTCTGTCCTTCGGAGCAAAGTGACTGCTTGTCAATTATCGGAAGTCTTTTCAGGTCTTCAAGACTCTTGAGAGGAAGATCAATTCCTTCGTATAGTTTCTTGTAGAAAGGAGCTTGAACAGCAAGGCCTAGAATCTGGTTCAGCTTCTCGAGCTTGTGGGTCTTAGCGATGGATATGTCGGCGTAGTTGAGATCGGTCATTATTGCCTCCCGATGTTTTTCCACTTCCGGAGATTAAAACCTTTTCAGTCGGATGATAGCAGATTCACGGTATAAGTGAATACTGTTTGTTTGATGTATTGAAGTTTGAAGCCTATTTTCGGTGGATGTCGGGCATGAATAATTTGCCGTTCGTGTATGTGTAAGATATTCTGCCAATTATACATGGTCGTATTTTGGTGTACTCTTTTATTGATTTTAAACGGAGACGTTCTTCTGTGTCGAAAGTAAGTTGTAAGTTGTTTGCTGGTGCCGTTCTGGTTCTGTTTGTGACTATGTTGCTACCGTCCGTTCTTATTGCGGGACAGGAGGAGGATTATAGTCTTGCTGCCAGTCGAATCAGCAGTTTCAAACAGTTTGAGGCTGAGGAACTGATCAACTATGCCCAGCTTCAGGAACTTCTTAAAATTTCTCAGGCTAACCTGACAACGTGGGGCCATAAGTTTCAACAGATAGCCCTTGCAGAGCGCTCCTCGTTGGCTTCTCCCATGCAGCGTAAGCGGCTAAAGAACCGTCTTGGGAATCTTGGCCAAAGGTCATTGGATATGCTTGATGATCTGAAACAGGCTCGTGAAGACTGTTCGGCCCGTCTTGAGATTCTGAATTCGTTCACCCGGGCCTGGACCTCAGCCCCAGATGGTGCTCCTGAAGATGTAGTAAGGATGCTGTCTGACGGACTAAGGGATGTCAAAAAGCTTAAAGCTGATTCTGAAAAGCAGCTTCAGAAAATAGACTATCAGCTCAAGCTTGCCATGCGTCTGCAGGACCGAATTGACGGTCTGGATAAGGGTGAGAAAAACAATCTGTTCCAGCTTTGGAATTCATGGCTGCTTGATGGCAAGGACCCGGCATTTATCCCCGAGTTCTGGCATAAGATTCTTCCTTCCAAGGCATGGATGGATTTGAAGAAATCAGAGTTCAATTCCGCCGGAGAAACTCTTAATAATGGATTCGTCCGGTTTGCCTTTATTGTATTAGCTCTCTTTACGACAGGGCTTTTCCTGATCCGGATGATGGACAAGAGCGACTATTTTCAGAACCGCTCCGAGATAGAGCGCTGGAAATCTTTGCGTCTTATGACTATCGCCTGCTTATCCTTTGCAATTTACGGTTCAGCCAAGGCTGTTTTCGGAGATTCCCTTGACGCAGTCGCGTTGATGGCATTCGGAGTGTTCTATTGGTCGGTGCTAAGACTTTCCAAATTGATCTGTCGGGAGAAGGTCAGGTTTGTAACCGGAGAAGCCCGTGCAGCCCTTCTTTTTATTGTCAGCGGACTTTTGCTTGAACAGCAGGTTCCGGGACGGTTGGTCATTTGCATCTTCCTGCTGGTTCTTGCCGCGTTCTGGGCTTACGGAATGTATCGGAACTGGCGGCGGGGGCGTCTGCAGGGTATGTCCATCATATCCCGCAAGGACAATCTGCTTTTCCCGTTGTTTCTGGTCGCCCTTTTTGGGTACGGCAGACTGGCTTGCGTTTTTGCCATACTATGGTCTCTTGGCCTGTTCATAAGGGGTTTCGGCTCTGCCTGGACCCATATCCTTTTTCACCGGACTGAAATGAGCGTTCAACTCAAGAAGGGGCTTGTGCGCAGTCTGGCTGTTCCTGCTGGCTGGTCAGTAGGTATTGGGCTGGCTGCCTTCTGGCTAAGTGATTTTTTTGGAAGAAGTGCCGTCGCCAGCCTGATGGAGCTGAATTATACTCATGACGATTATTCTATATCCCTTGGCAGCCTTGTCTGGCTGGCAATAGTGTTTTTTATGACCCGCCAGTGCGTGTCTGCATTTAACATTTCCATCGAGTACGTGGGAAGCAGATGGGCAAAGGGCAAGAGGGGAGCGGTGCCGTCTATCCAGACTCTGTTTACCTACGCCGTGTGGTCGCTGTTTTCTCTCGTCGGCTTGAACGTGCTGGGACTAAGTCTAACCAGCATAACCGTTATTGCCGGTGGTCTCAGTGTCGGTATCGGATTCGGTCTGCAGAACATCGTTAATAACTTTATCGGTGGGCTCATTCTGCTTTTCGGACGATCCATCCAGCAGGGGGACGTCATAGAGATTGGCGGACTCTGGTGTACGGTACGGAAGATCAATATCCGAACCACACTGGTAGAGACATTCGAGAATGCCGTAATCATGATTCCCAACTCCGATCTTGTCGCTACTCAGGTGACAAACTGGACCAAGAACAACTCCATAATCCGGCGTGATATTCTTGTCGGGGTTGCCTACGGTTCTGATATTGATAAAGTTAAGGCCGTCCTTCTGGGGCTTGCTGCCGCTCACACTCATGTCTTGAAGAACCCTGCTCCCTATGTCCACTTCAACAACTTCGGCAACAGCAGTCTCGATTTCATTCTGCGGGTCTGGATTGATGATATAGACGTTACCCTTGTCACCATGTCTGAACTGCGTTTCGCCATTGACAAGGCTTTCCGTGAAGAGAAGATAGAGATTGCATTCCCTCAGCTGGATATTCATGTGAGAGACATTGCGAATGCTGCAGGCTGATTAACACGACCATTTTTGCGGAGGTATTCATGGCACGTTTTCTAAGGAAGAATGACCTCAAGGCGGGGCTTCCCCCCGGAGCTCTGGTCTTCACAGGTAAGCAGAAGGTCGAAAAACCGATCCTCCGGTATGTAGCCTACAATTCGGAAGAAATGGAGGATCTCAGCATCGGGGAACTTGAAGAAATCGAGGATGTTGAAGACATCGGGATGATTTCATGGCTCAATGTCGACGGTGTTCATGATTCCGAGTTGATCAGGGAGATGGGCGAATATTTCAGTCTGTCGCCAATGGTGCTGGAGGATATTCAGGATACCGGGCAGAGACCGTCCATTACGGAATTTCAGGATTATGTGTTTGTAACCTTGAAAATATTCTGCATGGACGATGAGGGCGGTAGGCTGAAGACCGATCAGGTCTGCTTTATTCTTGGTCCCGATTACCTGATTTCTTTTCAGGAGCAACCCGGATCGGTTTTTGAACCAGTGCGCAACAGACTGTTGCGCAAGAAAGGCAGGATAAGGAGCAAGGGAGCCGATTATCTGCTGTATGCCCTCATTGACTGTATTCTGGAGAACTACCACCAGGTAATAGAGAAGGTCGGTGAGAGAATAGAGGAAATGGAAGAAGAGGTCGTGGATAACCCTGTGTCCGAATTGCTTGAAGAGATCAACTACTACCGTCGGGAAGTGGCATATATGCGCAAGTCCGTTCGCCCGGTGCGTGAGATTGTCGGAAAGCTCAATAAGACCGAAACCGATTTTATCACGGAAGGCTCACTGCCATTTTACCGGGAACTCTCAGGGATGTCCGACCAGATTTTTGATTCCCTTGAAATATACAAGGAAATGCTCTCGGACCTCTACAATACGTACAACATGGCCATAAGCACCCGTCTTAACGAGACCATGAAGTTCCTTACCGTTTTTGCGACCATATTCATTCCGTTGACCTTCCTTGCCGGTATTTACGGAATGAATTTTGAATTTATTCCTGAGCTCAAGTTCAAGTACGGATATTTTGTACTGCTTGGTGTAATGCTGGCCATATTCCTCGGTATGCTGGGATATTTCAGGAAAAAGAAATGGATATGAGTATATTTTTTAGGGATTCCAAAGGGGCTTAGCTCTTTTGGCCGCCGGCGGAGAAATCAGATCGTCAAAAGCGCAAAGCGCATCAAAACTGGCCTCGCAGAGCCGCCGGAGGCATTGCATGTAAGGCCAGAAGATCTGTTCTCATTGAAATCCTATGCTTAACAGCCTGTTAACTCAGTGTTCAAGCTCTTTGAGTATATAATCTGTAAGTTCTCCGAATTGCGGCACTGACCTGCTGCGCGGCCTTTCCATGTCAACGTCGAGGACCCGGCGGATGCGCCCCGGTCGGCTGGACATGATCACTATCCTGTCGGCGAGGTAGATAGCTTCATCCACGCTGTGGGTAACGAGGATGATGGTTTTGCGGGTCATTTCCCAGACTTTGAGAAGCTCCTTCTGAAGCAGGATGCGGGTGTGCGCGTCAAGCGCACCGAATGGTTCGTCCATGAGCAGCACATCGGGATTGTTTGCCAGAGCCCTTGCTATTGCAACTCTCTGGCGCATTCCACCGGATAATTCGTGCGGATAGGCGTGCCTGAAATCTGTCATGTTAATCATGCGGATATATTTCTCGGCTTCAGCGTAGCGGTTTTTTTTGTCGACCCCGGCGAATTCCAGCCCGGAAGCAACATTGTCCAGCACGTTCAGCCACGGGAAAAGGGAATATTCCTGAAAAACCATTCCAACCTGAGCCGTTGGCCCGGTAATGGGTGTTCCCTTGTACTGGACATTTCCGGAAGAACTTTTTTCCAACCCTGCGGCAATACGCAGTATTGTGGATTTACCGCAGCCGGAAGGGCCGACAATGCAGGTGAAGGAGTTGTGGGGAACCTCAAGGCTGACTCCGTCCACAGCTACGAAAGTTGTTCCGTTGCGGGTCAGGAATTCCTTGCTGAGTCTTTCAATATTTATAACTGGTTGTGCTTCCATGCTCATCAGTCGTCCATCCTGCGCCATGAGAATTTATTCTTTTCAATCCACCTGAAACCGGAATCCATGGCCGCTCCTACAAAACCTATGGAGATCATGCCTGCAATTACGATGTCCGTAGATGCAAGGGTGAAGGCATGAGTTATCATGTAGCCTACCCCTGAAAGCGAGCCGGGCAGCATCTCTGCGGAAACAAGACACATCCAGGCAATACCAAGGCCTATGCGCATACCGGTTATGATGGACGGCATGGCCGCAGGGAGCAGTACTTTGCGGAAAATTTGGCCTTCAGTCGCGCCGAGGACCCTTGCGGAATCAATAAGAGTTTTGTTGACGTTGCGGACCCCGTGAATAGTGGATGTGAGGATGGGGTAGAATGCTCCTATGAAGATGATGAAGAGCATGGAAAATTTGATGTTGTCCAGATAGATGTAAAGTCTGCCGCTTTCAACCCCGCTTATGGTTGCCAAGCTTGAAATTCCGAACCAGGCCATTACCAGCGGAACCCATGCAAGGGGCGGGATTGGTCTGAACAGGTTCAGGAATCCGTTGAAAAATTTGAATACAGTGCCGTAATAACCCATGACAACCCCGAGCGGGATGGCCAGCAGGGCGGCCAGGGTGTAGCCCATGATTACCCGCACGAGACTTACAAGCACATTTACGGCCAGCGAGCCCATGCTGATGAGATCCGCGGTCGGGTCCAGAATGATCATGCCGACCTGCTCTATTCCGGGCAGTATGACCTGATTTCCTATGCGATGGGCCAGCGCTGTCCAGATGACAGCCAGCAGGGCCGGAGCCATTACGGGCAATGTAAGTGAGAGGGCACGTGCTTTCATTTGAATATGGACAGGGCGGAACTAGGCGTTCCGCCCTTTTTTTTAGCTGTTATTTACCAAGGCTGTTGTTGACGAATGTGAAGTCGAAGAGAAGCGGAGAAGCTGTTTTGATATCAACATCTTTCATCTGCCCCTTGAGCTTCTTCATGCTGTTGAGCATGGCGAGGAACTGGGCTTCACCGTTCAGCCAGTTCTCTGTGGGGTTGGTGGTGTAGATGATGGTGGATTTCTCAACTGCTTCAGCCGGGACTCCGATCCATTCGGCAGCGATCTTTGCGGAGTCTTTCTTGTGGCTGTTGCTCCATTCGGAAGCGGCGGTCATGAGGTCGGTCATGCCCTGAACCACAGCGGGATTCTCTGAAATGAGTGCTTCGTTTGCTCCCATTACGCAACAGGGGAAGTCGGTCCAGTGTCCTGCGGGGGGAAGATCCCTTGAATCAAGACCGATGTGTCCTACGTGTTTGTACTCGGCTACTACGGGATGCGGAGCAGGTCCAACCCAGCAGTCAACCTGTTTGCCGAGCAGGGCAGGAATCAGGTTGGATGTTGATTTGAGGTCGACCATGAGAATGTCGGCATCGGCATTGTTGGGGTTGTCGGTGATTTTGTAACCGGCCTTGTGCAGCGCACCTTCAAATACGATTCTGGGTGCACTGGTAGGGGAATGATAACCCAGCTTGAGCGGGGTTTTGGAGTTCTTGATGGCTTCCGCGACATCGTCCCAGCCGTTGATTTTGCTGTCGGCAGGGAAGACCATGCTCATGCCGTCCACATGCATGGGGCAGAGAATCTTGATTTTGGTTCCCTTGTCGACTCCGCTCATGAAGGCTGTGCTGGAAGCAAGGCCGAGGTCAAGGCGGTTCATCGCGAACAGGGTTGAGGTTTCAGAACCGCTCTTGGACACGATCAGGTTGATCACTGCCAGAGTGGAGCCGTCCTTTGAAATCAGCTTGTACTTCTGTTTGGGAACCATCTCTTCAAAATAGGCTCCGCACTCCTTGAATTCACTTCCCTTGATGGCTGCTACCATCAGCGGGGTGTGGTGGGTGGTGAAGACGTAGCCCATGTAAAGGCTGGGCGGGCTCTGTTTAGCCTGCGCAATCCCTGCACTGAGCACAAGCCCCAGCAGCACCGTGAGGACACACAGTCCTCTGAAACAGTTAGGTATCGATCTCATCACTTTCCTCCTGGTTTGGTTATTCGGCCAGCTCCATAAAAGCCTCAATGCGTGTACGAAGCTGTTCAGCATCTGATTCAGAGTAGTCGGTCTCTATATGAAGGAAGGGCAGCCCCATTTCCCTTTCAACGAATCTGCCAAGGGTGGTGGATTCCGCATTGTAGGTATGGCAGCCGATCCAGGTGAGGTCGATGATTGCGTCCACCTCATAAACCGCGGCAAGTTCGCGAATGGATTCCTCCCTGCCGTGGTTGGGGGTCATGCATGAGCAGGGAACCTGCAGGTAGCGGCGGGCAATGGCCTCGTAAGGATCACCTTCCTCATCAACAGGCAGGGTCAGACCTTTAAGGCCTGAACAGTTTTCCATGCACACCACGTGGGCCCCCAGTTCTTCGGCAATGGTTACTGCCTTTTCAGAACCCTTGCCCACCGGACATCCGGTCAGGAGGATTCGCACCCCTTTTTTCTCTGTGAGGTCGGTACGGGTATAGTATTCTTCGAGTTCGGATTTGAGTTTGCGCAGTTGATCCAGATAGGTCTCCGGATAAACAGAAAAGCTCTTGCTTTCCTGCACAGCCAGAATTTCACGGGCCGTAAGGGGAGAGCGGCGGTCAGCAGCGAGGATCATCAGGTCATAAAGCTCTTTGCGGATTTCATTCTGGAGCCTGATTTCAGCTTTCAGGGCTGATTCGGTGATTTTGCTGCCGGACTGGGCATAAAGGAATTCTTCAAGTTCCCGTAGTCCGCTTATCCAGTATTCCAGTGCTGCCGGGCTGTTCTGAGTGTGGGGCAGGTGCATGAGATGGAGCGGCCTTATCTCCTTCATCAGTTCATACATCTTTTTTTTGCCGTCACAGGTGGTCTCGGCAATGATGAAGTCGGAAAATCCGAAAAATGGGCAGGTATCGGTAACGGCGTAGCCGTAACTGGATTTAATGAGCGGGCAGAAGCTGGCAGGCAGGTCCTTCTCCGCATCGCGGATAGGGGTCTGTTTTTTCCCACAGAGGCTTACCGGGACAATACCGGCGGCCCGGATAAGCTCGTTGGGAGCGTAGATGCAGTATACACCGGCGATCTTTCCTCCCTGTCTGTTCCATTCATCCAGTTCGGCAATGGCGTATTCAGAAAAAGAAATGAACGGTTTTAAATCCATCAGATTCCCATCCTGTTAATTTGAGCATAAAAAACCTGTATATTCAGCTATAAACATCAGGTGGGATAATTAGAAATCATAAAAGTACAAACGAGTCCAATCGGTTGTGAGGATTGGTTGTAGTGGTGTTTATCCGAAAATATGATAATTAAGATTTGATTGCTCTATGTTAGAGGTGTTAAAGATGGCCTAAACGTTATATAATATGAATTAATATGATAATAATTTGGTGGTGTTTTCGTATCATTGAAAACAGTAAGCAGTGATGCCAGTTTTATAATACTTACTAAAATATTTGGTTGGAATGGCAGGCGCGTACTTCTACATTTGGTACATTGTAAGATGTAACAATATTGTAGGTGCTAAATGGGTTAATTTTAAATTTATATATTTAATTATATATGGTAACGCATTATTAGTTTAGTTGATTTATGACTATAAATTTGTTCTTGGTGAAGTTAAGCGTGTGATTCTATAAAAGTCTTGATTAGAAATATATTTTCTGTTTGATTCTAGGAATCGCTGTCCGTGTTTGGTGCGGGCAGCTTTTTTTATGTTCTAAGCTTAAGGAGAAGCGATGAAACGAGTAATGAAATTCGTATTGGCAATGGCAATGGTTTTGATGATGAGCGGCGGGGCTATGGCGGAGGATTTTGCTGCGCAGGGCACTTGCCTGATTCCTCATGTTGTTGGGCATCGCAGTAGTGCAGAGTGGACAGTTACAAGAGTTCATTTGTCAAATATCACCGATAGTGCGATTCAATGTGACATAGTACTTTATGATCAAAACGGTAATAATGTTTCTGGATATGGTGATATATATTCAATCTCAAGTGATGGTGTAAACTGGGCACATATAAGTGCAGGTGGTAATGTATTCGAGATTCCAGCTCATTCAACTAGAATGATGGAATTTACCAGAGGAGGTCTTCCTAATCGTATTATGGGGTACGGTGTTGTTAAATGGAAATCAACTGATCCCATGAAGCAGAAGGCTCTTGTTGGTTCTGTGAGATTCCATACTGCCAACTCCATTCATGCTTACGGTGGTGAGCAGTTCTTGAACAACGGCAATCCTTTCTAATCTGGAATTTATTTCGGGCAGGACAAGGTAGACCGCCTTGTCCTGTGTCTATTTTGCAAACAACAACTAGTTAAGGAGATATTATGAAAGGTTTGATGAAATTCGTATTGGCAATGGCAATGGTTTTGATGATGAGTGGTGGGGCTATGGCGCAGTCCTCGTTTTACCCTCAGGGCAGTGCTTTAATGTCTAATCTGATTATTTACTATGCTAGCCCAGTGAGCTGGACTCTTCCTTATATAACTCTCACAAATATAACGGATAGTAATGTTCGGTGTAAGGTAAATATATATGATTCTGAAGGTAGCTCGATTACTCATCTTAGCAGAGTTGTTAAGGGTGGAGCAAATTGGGTGCAAATTGCATTAGGTACAAGTGATTTTGATATACCGGCTCATTCTTCCAGAATGTTTTATCTTACCACTAATAGCGTCTTTCATACCATTGGGTATGCAGAGATTGAGTGGCAGTCTGATGATCCCAAAGCACGAAAAGCTTTGATTGGTGGAGTTATGCAGCATAGATGTGATGGGTCTAGTTATACAAATACAACCGATCTTATCAACAACGGCCAACCATTTTAATTTATAAAGTACTTCGTACAGGACAAGGCAAATCGCCGTGTCCTGTGTCTATTTTGCAAACAACAACTAGTTAAGGAGATAATATGAAAGCTTTGATGAAATTCGTATTGGCAATGGCAATGGTTTTGATGATGAGTGGTGGGGCTATGGCAGATGATTTTGCTGCACAGGGAATCGTTTTACTTCCCGGACTTACTGCTGGCTATACAGGACCTTCGTCCTCCTGGTATAATATTATTAGTTTAAGCAACATTACCGATAAAGAAGTTACTTGTAAAATTACAGTCTATGACCATGATGGTAATGATGTTACTAATCATGGTCAGGTTTATACTGGGTCATATGGGATAACGAGCAGAAAATTGCTCTCTTCTGGTGTTGGGGATTTTGCTATTCCGCCTCGCTCTACAAGGCTATTCCTTTTCGGGATTGTTAATACAGGGTTAAAAACAATAGATGGTCATGGCGTGTTGAAATGGAAAAGTACTGATACTGACTTGCGCAGAGCATTAATCGGCTCCATTCGTCAAATTAGGATTTTCGGAGCCGGATCAGGATCAAATACAAATGTTCTTATCAACAACGGCCAACCCTTCTAACCCACCACTCAAAAAAATCCCCGGACAGCAAAAGCCGTCCGGGGATTATCATTGCATACCTGAATAAACTCTACAGCTATTTTGCGGAACCCATTGCTGCACGCAACTCACGAATCATCCCGCCGATGTCTTCAGCTCCGACGATTTCGGTGACAAGTGCCACGCATTTTGCCCCACGGCTCATTACTTCGGCTATATTGTGTTCCTTGATGCCGCCGATTGCCACGAAGGGGATGTCGATGTTTTTGACTACCCAGTCCAGATATTCGAACCCTACCGGATCAACCACGTCGTCCTTTGTGAAAGTGCGGAATATGGGCCCGACCCCGATGTAATCCACTCCGGCCACAACTGCGGCGCGGGCTTCTTCCGGGGCATGGGTTGAGAGGCCGATGGCCATTTTATCCCCGACCAGCTTGCGTACGGCGTGTACCGGGAAATCATCCTGACCGATGTGGATGCCGTCGGCTTCTACCATCATGGCGAGATCAATGTCGTCGTTCACGATGAAGGCTGCTCCGGCGTCGCGGGTCATTTTGCGGATTTCCATGCACTCGCGGTATTTCTGTCCGGACTTGATTTCCTTTTCCCGGTACTGGATCAGCTTGATACCGTTGTCGAGCATCTCGCGGACCACTTCGATGTTGGAGCGTCCTTTGGAGAATTTCAGGGCGGTCAGGCAGTATATATCAGTATCGAGGATGTTTTTGCGGGTTATTTCCCTTGCGCTCATAGTCTAACTCCTTTCCGATTCGAATTTGTCGAGATAATAGGACAGCACAACATCGGCCTGCTTGGCGGCGGCGATCCCTACCCTTGGAGAAAAGGGCGGGGTCTGTGCGTTGCACTCGGTTTTCATGTCTCCGACAATGTAGAAGTTGTCACGGACCTTGCGGGTGATCATTTCATCGGAGTTGCCGGTTCCGCCCATTCCGGAAGCACAGACTAGCAGCTTGTCCGAGTTCATGTATTTTTCCACCAGCACCTTTTTTGCGGCCGCATCGTCAAAGGCTTCAATGATGACATCGCAGGGGGCGAAGATGTCGTGCATGTTTGCTGGTGTAACCCTGAGCATGTGGGCATCAAGCCTGATGTCCGGGTTCACTGCGCGCATGTTGTCGTAAAGGGCAGCCACCTTCGGTTGCCCTACCTGTTCCAGTCGGTACTGCTGGCGGTTGAGGTTGGATTCCTCCACACGGTCAAAATCTGCGATGGTGAAGATCTTGAATCCGCAGCGTAACAGGTGCATTGCACAGTTGGAGCCTAGTCCGCCTGCTCCGGCAATGCCGATGCGGATGCCCTGCAGGTATCGCAGACGCTCTTCGCCCAGATATGAGGCTATTCCCTGTTCCGTCCGGTTCAAGACGCTTCTCCCAGCGGATGCCAGTCCTTGAAGACGGGCTGGTAGCCGTGATCGCGCAGCACTTTGCACATCTCATCAACACTGCGTTCGTCGCTGATGTCGAACTGCCCGACCTTTTCGCCTTTCTGGCTGTGTCCCCCGACTTCGGTGGAAACCCCGGCGGACATGCGGGTTACGCCCAACGGCAGGATGTTTTCTCGGAAAGAGGGGGCCTCGCGGGTAGAGATAGTGATTCCGCAGCGGGGCAGGAAGATGCGCAGGGCGAGCATGTTCTGCACAAGGTCGGTGTCGGTTACGATGGAGCGTGGTTCGAAGTTGCCGGCGTGGGTGCGCATGCGCGGCAGTGACACGGCAATGTCCACTTCCGGGTATTTGTTCTGCAGGTAGGCTGCATGAATGCCGGTTTTGAGGGCATCATGCCGCCAGTCATCAAGACCCAGCAGGGCTCCGATGTTTACCACGCGCATTCCGGCCTTGCAGGCTCTTTCCGGGGCATCCAGCCGGAAACGGTAGTCGTTTTTGGGGCCTGCGGGATGCAGTTCCGGGTAGAGCTCTTCGTTGTAGGTTTCCTGAAACATGGTCATGCCGTCCACTCCGACTTTTACAAGCCCGGCATATTCTTCTTCGGTCATGGCGTATATTTCAATTGAAACTGACGGAAAGTATTTGCTCAATAGTCTTACGCAGTTTTTAATGTATTCCGGGGATGATTTGGCCCGTGCGTCACCGGTCAGGATAAGCAGGTGCTTGAGCCCGGTGGCGGCAATGGCCTTTGCTTCCTCTTCCACCTGCTCAGGTTCAAGCTGGCTTCTGGGGATGCTGTTTTTAGTGTTGAAGCCGCAGTATACGCATCTGTTGGTACAGAAGTTCGCCAGATAGAGCGGGGTGAACAGCTGTATGGTGCGGCCGAAGTGCTGCATGGTCAGTCTGCTGGCCTTGGCGGCCATTTCTTCCAGAAAGGGTATTGCCGCAGGGCTTAACAGGGCAAGGAAGTCTTCGTGGCTTGCGGTTGTCTTGTTAAGAGCGCGCCTGACATCATGTTCGGTTACGGAGCCGAATTGCTCGGCAAGCGGGGCGTCGTTGTATTCGGCGCAGATGGGGTAGAAGCTCATTGTCTTATCCTTCGTGCAGGAATCCGGTCAGTGGAGAGGATGCCTTTGCATGGCTGTGTTTTGCTCCGGGACCGGAGAGGAATGCTTCGCGACCGGCCTTTACTGCGCGTCCGAATGCTCTGGCCATGAGAACCGGATCGCTTGCGGTAGCGATGGCGGTGTTTACCAGACAGGCGTCAGCACCCATTTCCATAGCCTCGCAGGCTTCGGAAGGACGCCCTATCCCGGCGTCAACGATGATGGGAAGGCTGATCTCATCAATCAGAATACGGATCATTTCCCGGGTCTGCAGGCCACGGTTGGTGCCGATTGGTGCGCCGAGGGGCATTACCGCAGCGGCACCGGCATCGACCAGTGAACGGGCAACGTAGAGGTCGGCGTTTACGTAGGGCAGCACCACAAAACCCTCGCTGGCTAGAATCTCAGTGGCTTTTGCGGTTTCGTAACCGTCAGGCAGCAGGTATTTGCTGTCGGAGATTACTTCGATCTTGATCCAGTTTCCGCAGCCCATGGCCTTGGCAAGGCGGGCGATGCGCACAGCTTCATCGGCATTGCGGGCACCTGAGGTGTTGGGCAGGAGCTGCATGTGTCTGGGTATGTGGTTCATTACGTTCCCGGTCTCGGATTCGAAGTCCACCCGGCGCAGGGCCACGGTGATGATCTGCGATCCGGATGCATCACATACAGAAGGGATAACGGAATCATCGGCGTATTTACCGGTTCCGGTCAGCAGACGGCTGTTGAATTTCAAGCCGCCGAGTTCAAAGGTATCATCATTCATTTCATTAACCTCCGCCTACAAAGCGCAGTACTTCGAGGTGATCCCCGTCGTTGATTTCTGTGTTGCCGAAAGCATCCGCCGGGATGATTTCCCTGTTCTGTTCAACAACCACTGTTTCGGGTGTAAGTTCTTTGGATTTGAGCAGATCGAGGATGGTCATTCCGTCGGCGAGTTCGGTATTCTTTCCGTTCAGAGTAATAAGCATTTTTCGGAGCTCCATAAAAAAAATGCTCACCACGGAAGGGCGAGCCAATAGAATAGATGTGAAAGTGAAATCTATTTTTTCAGCTTCCCTACGGCGGTATTACCCGCATCAGGTTCAAAGGGACAGGCTTTCAAGCCATCTCAGCCAGCAAACGGCGCCCCTAGCTGCAAGGCAGGTTATTCAAAAGCTGATGCGGTGTAAAGGGGAAATGACCGAACATGCAGCATTGCGTTGCGTGCCATAAGGTTGTCGGGTGAAGGGAGTGAAAAATGAAGGGGACCTGTACGGCCCCCTGTAAATGTGTTGCTGACTCTTTCGGTTATTTCTTGCCGGAAAAGTGTTCGGCATATTTTATGAAATAAATGTGTTCGGCAATGTTGGTGATGTGGTCTCCGACCCGCTCAAGGCAGCGCATGGTGAAAAGCAGGGAGATGAATCCGGTTCCCTCAAGTTCTTCAGACGACACGCAGTTTTTCATGCCCAGCACGGCTTCCTTGAAGAGCGCGTCCACGTTGCTGTCGCTGTGCCATACGTCTAGTGCTTTTTCGACGCTCTGTTCCTTGAAGGCTACCAGAATATAGCGCAGCATGGCGCAGAGTTCCCGGCCCATATGCTGGACATAGCCAAGGTGTTGCCTGTGCTCTTCGGCAAATCCGCGCTTACCGCGTTTGGCAATGCTTTTTGCATAGTCGGCAATACGTTCAAGGTCGGATGCGATCTTGCTGCTGGAGAGGATATAGCGCAGGTCTCCGGCCTTGGGTTCCATCTTGGTCACGATCATCAGCGACATGTGGTCGACTTTGCGCTCCAGTTCATTCACTTCCTGATCCCTATCTATTATTGCCTGCGCTTTTTCCGGATCATTTTTCTCATAGGTGGCAATGGCTCTGGTCAACTGGTCGAGGGCGAGGTTGCCGAGGTCAAGGACCAGACCCTGAAGGTCGGCGAGTTCATTTTCATACACTTTCAGGGGGTGCTGCATATCCATAAAGTAATAACTCCTGTGGCCCGGGAATCAGGCCGTTTTCAGTGGCAGTTGTTTTTTTGTACAATGGACCAGGTGTTATGAAACTTGATCCGTTCATGTAGCGGATACGTTGTTTTTGTTACAGGATTATGGCGGCAGTGAAGGAATAGCGGGAATTTGATGATTATTGTGTTGATGCAGTGCTGAATGTATAAAAAAAAGGCAGCGGGAAATCCTGCTGCCTTGTACAATATTATTGTCGGGTGATTCTAGCCTAGTCCGATCATCATCCCGCTGAAAACTGAAAAAATAATCGTATAGATTATGCCGATCAGGATTCCGACAGGTATAAGTGAAATACCAACTTTGAAGGTAAGCCAGAATACATCCTTGAAGGGCAGGTCCACGCCGGTTATTTTACCGTCGCGTACAATTACTTTGGCGTATGACGCGTCTGCCATGAGGGGGGCTGCAACACTGGCTGCGGCAGGGGCAGCTTTCATTTGAGTTCCTACGTTGCTGGTTTCCATCGAAGCTCCTTTTTGATTGGGTATTTTGTAATTAGTCTTGATCGTGTGATATGCTGACTAACTGCAGGTTGATAGCTTCTGAAAACCTGTATGTCAAATTTCTTATTGAATAAAATATACTGGGCTCTGAACGTAAAGGGTGGAGTTCCGGCTAGGATTGTGGCTCCCGCAACAAAGTTTTTCATGTGTAAGAAAAAGTAGCGTCGGAATGTAGTTACGAGAATTTCAGTCTGAATTCCTGTTCCAGAATGGATTTGGCTCTTTGTTCGTTGGATTCGTAGAGATTGGTGTCAAAGAGAGCCTTGTGCCCGGTCCAGTGTTCCATGACGGCAGAAAGGTCCTGATGTGCGCAGGTCTGACCTGCGTGATGCACGTCCCTGAACCATGCCATGCCGGTATCGTAGACTATACCGAGGTGGGTTTTGAATTCCTGCCACTTCTGGCCTTCCTTCGGTTCCTGCATGACTCCTTCAAAAACATGTGCTCCAAAGGGGCGTGCCGGGCCGAAGGGTGAAGTAAGCGGGCGGGCTATCTTCAGGTTGATGAGAGCGCACCACTCATTAACCCGGCAGGACGGCAACGGCCACGGATTTTTGCGCAGTGTAGGACAGACCATGTAGCTTGAAACATCAGTGGGGATGTAGCCTTTCGGGTCACTGGCCATCATAATGAATTCCTTGAGGGTGGGGCGGAATTCCAGATATTTGTCCGGCGAGCATTTCTTATGGTGAAAGGCTGGGCATTGGCAGCACAGCCCTATTTCCCCGGCGGCAATCCTGTTTCCTATTACACCGAGGAGAACTCCTGCCGCGTCACCTTTGAAATATACATCATTATGGATGACAAGTGCGAAATCCTTGTCGCTGTGCTCCCAGCCGTACTGGTAGCGGATTGAGTGCCGGTAGTCATCTTCTGTAAGCCGTTTTTCATCAATATGGTTGATCCAGCGCCAGTCGGATGGCACATAGACTGTAATGTTGTCCAGCAGATGAAGCACAAACTGCCGCCCAAGTGTCTTTGTCTCCTCCGGGCGGTCGCTGACAAACCAGATCCTGTCGATCCATTTTCCGCTGTGTTTTATCAGCGAAAGCAGGGAAAGTGCCGTCTGAAACGGTTTGCCGTAAGCGTTGATGAGAACGTCGACTTTTTTCATTCTAGACCTGTCCGTAATGCGGTGGAGGTGCATCATCCACAGGGGTGGCGTGAGCAACTGCTTCCTTCAGATCCTTCATTCTGGCAGCCATCAGTTTAATTTTTTTTTCGATATCGTTGATTTGCTTCTGCTGGGCAATGATGAACCTGTTCAGTTCCTCAATGGTCTGGTCCTGCAGTGCAAGTGCTGTTTCAAGACGCTCAATCCGTTCTTCATTTGAATATTTGCTTTCCATGAACGGAAAATGCCAGAATGGCGGTGGATTGGCAATTGGAGAGTGAGGAATCAGGCCTTGGTCTTTTTAGGGGGAAGGTCGTATGGAACATCTGCACCATCTATGACGATGTTTATGACCCGTCCTTCGGTACGCTCAGCAAATTCCTTGTAGCTTTTTATGGAATTCATTGTGTCGACTGAATCACGTGTGCTAGCCCAGGCTCCATAGTAGCCTTGCAGCGTGTCGTGCATTTTTTTCATTTCGACAAGAGTTTGGGAAAGGTAGGACCTGTCAACTCCGAGAATCTCGATGGATTTCCACATTGAGTTCGTGCTCATGACAGAAACTCCGGCTTAATATTCGGAACAAAGACTAAGGTTTTGATCTGGTGCAGTCGCAACAGTCGCAGATTGGAATAGCCATAATCTTTTCGGCCATTTCACAACCTATTGCGTACTGGGATGAACGTACCTGTATTGTCATTCTTCCGCAGCTGTTCAGAACATTAATTATAGTGCCCGGAATAATTCCGAGTGAAAGCATCCTGCTCCGGCAGCAGCGGCCGCCTTCCAGGCTGGTTACCCTTACAGTTACTCCGTTTCCGAAGCATGACAGGGGTCTGGGAGTTATGTTGTCTGATAGTACGTTCATTGCAATTGATATTTAAAGTCAGTTATGGTTTTTGTCAATGTCAGGGATGTTGTTAAGATGGAAATAATGGTAAAAACAGAGGGGTTGCCCATCTTGGAATAATAATTTATATCTTCTCGTCTCTTCACAAGTCCTATGGGGCGGATGGAAGTCCGCAACTGATATTAACAGGACAGCACAGCCAATATCTCAAACCTTTATTTGGGTGGAGTTCATGCCTAAACGCACTGATATCAAGAAAATTATGCTCATCGGCTCCGGGCCGATCGTAATCGGTCAGGCCTGTGAGTTCGACTATTCCGGAACTCAGGCTCTCAAAGCTCTTAAAGAAGAAGGATACGAAGTTATCCTCGTCAATTCCAACCCCGCGACAATCATGACTGATCCGCACCTTGCGGACCGAACCTATATTGAACCCATCGAACCTGAAACCGTTGCCAAAATTATCGAAAAGGAAAGACCTGACGCTCTGCTGCCCACCCTTGGCGGACAGACAGCTCTGAACACCGCTCTGGCTGTAGCTGAAGCGGGAGTGCTTGAGAAGTTCAACGTCGAATTGATCGGTGCTTCAGTAGATGTTATTGAAAAGGCGGAAAGCCGCGAACTTTTCCGTGCAGCCATGGAAAAGATCGGCCTCAAGGTTCCTTCAAGCGGAATCGCCCGTAATATTGATGAGGTGCGTTACTGGGGTAAGAAACTAAGTTTCCCCATCATCATCCGTCCCGCCTTTACTCTCGGCGGAACCGGTGGCGGTGTTGCCTACAACATGGAAGATCTTGAATTCATAGCCATGCAGGGTATTACTGCCAGCCTTCAGAGCGAAGTAATGCTCGAAGAATCCATTCTCGGCTGGAAGGAATACGAGCTTGAAGTCATGCGTGACCGCAAGGACAACTGCGTAATCATCTGTTCCATCGAGAACATCGATCCCATGGGCGTACATACCGGGGACTCCATCACCGTTGCCCCCGCACAGACCCTTACCGATGTCGAATACCAGATGATGAGGGATGCCTCCCTTGCTATCATGCGTGAAATAGGTGTTGAAACCGGTGGCTCCAACGTCCAGTTTGCGGTCAACCCTGCTAATGGCGAGCTGGCGGTTATTGAAATGAACCCCCGTGTCTCCCGTTCCTCCGCACTGGCCTCCAAGGCAACCGGTTTCCCCATTGCCAAGATTGCGGCCAAGCTTGCTGTCGGCTACACTTTGGACGAAATTCCCAACGACATTACCCGCGAGACAATGGCCTCCTTTGAGCCTACCATTGACTACTGCGTGATCAAAATACCCAGATTCACTTTCGAAAAATTCCCCGGTTCCGAGGATTACCTGACCACTGCAATGAAGAGCGTTGGTGAAACCATGGCCATTGGCCGTACCTTCAAGGAATGTCTGCAGAAAGGTCTGCGTTCCCTTGAAGTCGGTATGCCCGGTTTCGGAAAGAAATTTGAGAAGGGTGACATTGAGCGCGACGAGCTTATTGGAAAGCTGCGCAAGCCCAACTCCAAGCGTATTTTCTTCCTGCGTGAAGCTTTCCTTGCTGGTATGACTCTGGAGGAAATTTTCGACATCACCAAGATTGACCCCTGGTTCCTGCACCAGTTTGAGGACGTGGTCAATTTTGAGGAAGAGCTCAAGACTTTCACTCTTGAAGTCGGTATGTACTCCGGAGACGCCCGCGTTCCCGTAATGTTCAAGAAAGCCAAAGAATTCGGATATTCCGACCCCCAGCTTGCCATCCTGTGGCGTGAGACCGAGCAGAGTGTCCGCAATTTCCGCAAGAACCTCGGCCTGATTCCAACTTACTATCTGGTTGATACCTGTGCAGCTGAATTCGAGGCCTACACCCCGTATTTCTACTCAACTTATGAATCCGGATCGGAAGCTGAGCCGATGGAAGGCCGTAAGGTCATGATTCTCGGCGGCGGTCCCAACAGGATCGGGCAGGGGATCGAGTTCGACTACTGCTGCTGTCACTCCGCATTTGCTCTTGAGGAAATGGGCGTTAAGTCCATTATGGTCAACTCCAACCCGGAAACAGTATCAACTGACTACGATACTTCGGACCGCCTCTACTTCGAGCCTCTTACTTTTGAAGATGTGCTTAACATAATCGAGTTTGAGAAACCCGAGGGTGTAATTGTCCAGTTTGGCGGTCAGACTCCGCTTAACCTCGCCATTCCGCTGCTCAAGGCGGGCGTCAACATCCTAGGAACTTCCCCCGATGCCATTGACCGTGCTGAAGACAGGGAACGCTTTCAGGCGCTGCTTAAAAAGCTTGACCTTAAACAGCCCGCCAACGGAACAGCCAGATCGCTTAATGACGCCAAGGCAATTGCCGCAACCTTAGGTTATCCGCTGGTCCTGCGTCCTTCCTACGTTCTGGGCGGACGAGGCATGGATATAGTGTACAGCGACGATGAGTTCGATTCTTACTTCCGTGAAGCGGCAATCGTATCCCCTGAGCACCCCATTCTCATCGACAAGTTCCTTGAGAATGCAACCGAGGTAGACGTTGATGCCCTTTCCGACGGTGAGCAGACCTACGTTGCAGGTGTCATGGAGCACATCGAAGAAGCCGGTATCCATTCCGGAGACTCCGCCTGTGTGCTTCCTCCTCATACCCTCAGTGATGAAATCGTTGCTGAAATCAAGCGTCAGACTGTAGCACTTGCCGAAGAGCTTGAAGTCGTCGGTCTTATGAACATCCAGTTCGCTGTAAAGGACGATGTGGTTTATATCATTGAAGTAAACCCGCGTGCATCCAGAACTGTTCCTTTTGTAAGTAAGGCCACCGGTATTCAGCTTGCCAAAATGGCAACCAAGGTCATGCTCGGTGAAAAACTTAAGGACCTCGACCCCTGGTCCAAGCGCAAGGAAGGATTTTATTCCGTCAAGGAAGCTGTATTTCCCTTCAACAGGTTCCCCAACGTAGATGTAAAGCTCGGGCCTGAAATGCGTTCCACAGGTGAAGTCATGGGTATGGATTATACTCCCGGTCTTGCTTTTATGAAGGCTCAGCTTGGTGCAGGGCTCAAGTTGCCTCTTGAAGGGACTGTTTTTATCTCGGTCAAAGATCGTGATAAAGAGGCTATTGTTCCAACTGCCAGGAATTTCCATGAACTGGGATTCAGGATTCTGGCTACCGGAGGAACTGCAGACTTTCTGAACGAAAGAAATATTACTACTGAGAAGATTCTCAAGGTTCATGAAGGACGACCGCATGTTGTCGATTACATCAAGAACGGAGATATTGATCTTCTCATCAACACGCCGTCCGATAAGAGCACTGTGACTGACTCCAAGGAGATCAGGCAGAAAACGCTGCTGCACGGATTGGCCTATACAACTACTGTCGCGGGTGCCCATGCCATGAGTCTGGCAATTAAGGAACAACGCGGCAAAGGACTTGACGTGCAGTGCCTGCAGCACTATCACGGCATGTAGCAAGTACATAAAACAGGAATAACGGACCGGGCAGAACTGCTTCGGTCCTTTTCCTTTTATTAATACGCCTAAGGCAGGTTGCCAGGTGTTTCTGCCTGACTACAGGTTGATCGCTTTGCACTTTTGATGAACTGATTCCATCTCCGGTATTCGAAGAAAACAGGATTTTCTCTGATATCATGAGGGGTAAAGCGGCTTCACTCTGCAGTGGTGCCGTAAAAAATAAATACATTGCGAGAGCAGGTAAGATGAAAAAAGAATATTGCGGATTGTTCGGTATCTACGGGCATCCTGAAGCGGCCAGAATGACTTATTTTGGACTTTATGCCATGCAGCATCGCGGGCAGGAATCCGCCGGGATTGTTACCTGGGACGGAGAATCAATCCGCGAGCAGAAAGGTATGGGCCTTGTTGCCGATGTTTTTAACGAACGTCATCTGGGCAAGGAATTGAAAGGTGATATTTCCATCGGTCATATCCGCTACTCAACCACCGGTGCTTCATTGCTCAGGAACGCACAGCCTTTCATCGTAAGGTTCGGCGACCTGCGTCTGGCTATTGCCCACAACGGAAACCTTGTTAACACCAAGGAACTTCGCGAAGAGCTGGAAGCACAGGGTTCCATCTTCCAGACCACCATGGATTCCGAAGTTTTTGTCCACCTCATCGCCAAGAATCTCAACGGCAACACCATTGAAGATGCCATCATGAAGACCTGCCGCAAGGTTAAGGGCGCATTTTCTCTGCTGATTCTTGCCAACAATAAGCTTATCGCTGTGAAGGACCCACACGGATTCCGTCCTCTTGCAATGGGCCGTGTTGGCGATAACTATGTGTTCGCTTCCGAAACCTGCGCCTTCGATCTTATAGATGCTGAAGAAATTCGTCCGCTCAATCCCGGCGAGATGGTTGTCGTGGAAGGTGGCAAGCTGACTTCCTACACATACAGTGAAGTTACCCAGAGACGTCAGTGCATTTTCGAGCTTATTTATTTCGCCCGCCCGGACTCAACCGTATTCGGTGAAGTCGTTTACGAGCGTCGCAAGAAAATGGGTGCTGTTCTTTCAACCGAGCAGCCTGTAGACGTTGATTTCGTAATGCCTTTCCCTGATTCCGGAAACTACGCAGCTGTAGGTTATTCTCAGGAGTCCGGTCTTCCTCTTGAACTGGCGATGATCCGTAACCACTACGTAGGACGTACTTTTATCCAGCCCTCTCAGGATATGCGCGATTTCAGCGTCCGGGTTAAACTTAACCCGGTAAAATCCATGATCAAGGGCAAGAAGATCATGATTGTTGAGGATTCCATTGTGCGTGGAACCACAACCCGTACCAGAATCAAAAAACTGCGTGAACTCGGTGCACGTGAAATCCATATGAGGGTTAGCTGTCCGGCTATCCGTTTCCCCTGCTACTACGGAATCGATTTTTCCTCCAAGGGTGAGCTTATTGCCGCTAACAGCAGTGAAGAAGAAATTGCACGTTTCCTCGGCCTTGATTCCCTGCACTACCTTTCCATTGATGGTCTGCTGAGTTCAGTGGAAGACAGGGATTCCTACTGTCTGGCCTGTTTCAACGGCGATTATCCCATCCCGCCCTGTTCCGGGTACGGAAAAATGTGTTTTGAAGACGATAACAAGTAACCCCCTGCAGAATGGAGCATTTTGCCTATGAAGGATCCTTTTGTTTGCGCACGCTGTGCCGCCAAGGGGCCAACATGTTGTGAGATAACTCCCGGGCTTGAGGAAGTTTGTTTTCCGATATCCGATTATGAAAGGGAGCGCATTCGTGAATGCGTTCCCTATTCCGGCGGGTTCGCTTTGCAGCCGAACACCGCCGTTTTTATTGAAAACCTGCTCAGATTGTTTCCTGATCAGCGCAGAACCGTGCGAAAGGTGTTTCCTCCCGGAGGTACTCATTACAGGCTTGAGGTGGATTCAGCCGGTAAGTGTGTTTTTCTGGGGGCTGATGGTTGCCGCATTCCGCAACAGGCACGGCCTTTTTACTGCCGCCTGTTCCCGTTCTGGACGGATGAGAAGGGCAGGATAACCCTGCTTGAAATAGAGAGATGCCTCGCACAGCAGGAAAACCGGGGACCGGTAAAACTGTTTGCGGCATTGGGCACATCGCAGGTAGCGGTCAGGCAGCTTCATGCTGAGCTGCGCACAGCATGGGGGTTTTCCGCGCATTCCGAGTGAGTGCAGATTAAGTGAAGATCAGCTGCAGCAAACGAATGTTATGGATTGCTTCGTAAGATGTACAGCCGGATAAATTGTTTTCATGAAGAATTGCCATTCGGTAACAGCCTGATTGAGCCTTGGTAAACAGGGCTTTGGCAGACGCTTTCAGGGCCGACTGAGATTTGTTTTTTACTAAGCGCAGAGCGCACCAAATGTCGACTGCCGAGTTATGCATATGAAAAAAGTATATAAGATTATTCTGATAGTTGTGCTCGTAATGGGGTTTCTGGGAATTGGAGCTATGGCAGGCCTTTATTACTGGGCATCCAGGGATCTTCCCGGATTCAAGAACATTACCGATTACAATCCGCCGCTTGTGACCACTGTTTACACGCGTGACAAAAAGGTCCTGGGGTATTTTTACAAGGAAAAAAGATTTCTGGTCCGCATGGATGAGATGACAGCACTTCTGCCTAAGGCTTTCCTTGCCGCAGAGGATGCCTCGTTCTACGAGCATGACGGTGTTGATTTCACTGCCATTTCCCGCGCATTTGTTGCCAACATGAAGAGCGGTGCCAAAACTCAGGGCGGCAGTACCATTACCCAGCAGATTATCAAGCGCCTGCTCCTGAGTCCTGAGAAAAGTTATACCCGTAAGGTAAAGGAAGCGATTCTTGCTTTCCGGCTTGAGCATTATCTGGAGAAGGACGAAATCCTGACCATTTATCTGAACCAGATATATCTCGGTGCCGGTGCTTACGGGGTAGAGGCTGCCGCACGAATTTATTTCGGCAAGCACGTAAGTGAACTGACAATTGCTGAATGCGCGCTGCTGGCCGGTCTGCCTCAGGCTCCCAGCCGCTATGATCCTTATAAGCATCCTGAAAAGGCCAGGGCTCGCCAGCTTTACGTGCTGGGACAGATGTACGAACACGGCTGGATTACCCGTGATGAATACAATATGGCCGTTGACCAGCCTCTGGTCTACAAGAGCATGGAAGATCCTTCTTGGAAGCATGGACCCTATTTTCTTGAGGAAGTCCGACGCTGGCTTATAGACAAGTACGGCGAGGACACCGTTTATTACGGTGGTCTCAATGTTTACACTTCCTGCGACCTTAAGCATCAGGATGCAGCGGAAGCCGCCGTTAGGGAAGGATTGGAAGATTCCACCTTCCGTCGTGGATGGCGCGGTCCGCTTCTGGAACTCAAGCCGGAAGAGTACGCCGATTTTCTTTCTTCAGAAATAGTTCCGGAATCCGATCTCAGACCCGGAAAATGGGTCAAGGTGCTGGTAACCAAGGTTAGCAAGAAGGAAGCCGAGGTTAAGTTTAACAAATATCAAGCCATAATGCCGGTTGCCACCATGAAGTGGTGTCGTACCCCGGACCCGTCAAAAGCTACGGATGAAGTTCGTCCGCAGCAGGACGCAACCAAGGTCCTCAAGAAAGGCGATGTTGTATGGGCCAGACTGGATAAGGCTTTCTTCAAGGACGGAAGTGAAGTCAACTTCAATCAGGTTGACCCTGATACCGATTCCCTTGGTGACGTAAGCTGGGAAGTGGGATTGGTTCAGCGTCCCATAGTTCAGGGAGCGCTTGTTTCCATGGACCCCACAGACGGTGAGGTTCTGGCCATGGTCGGCGGATATGCCTTCTCCGACAGCCAGTTCAACCGGGCAACACAGGCCAGTCGCCAGCCCGGATCAGCCTTCAAGCCGATAGTGTATTCTACCGCAATGGACAGCGGGTTTACTCCGGCTTCGATCCTTATGGATGCTCCATTCGTTTATACCGATATGGAAGCTGGAAAGCTCTGGAAGCCTGAAAACTTCGAAGGTGTATTTTACGGTCCGACCCTGCTGCGCACTGCACTGGTCAAATCAAGAAACCTTGTGACCATCAGGCTTGCACGTAAGATGAGCATTGATAAAATCATTCAGCGGGCCAAGGATATGGGGCTCGAATCAGACTTCCCCAATGACCTGTCTGTCGCCTTGGGGTCTGCATCTGTGACCCTGCTTAATATGGTAGAGGCTTACTCTACTTTTGCCCGCGGCGGAACTAGGGTTAAGGCACGTATGGTTCTTGCTGTCGATAGTGCATGGGGTGAGCGTATGTATGAGTCCAAACCTGAAATAGCCGAAGCTATCAGCCCCCAGACTGCTTACATCATGTGTTCTCTGCTCAAGGAAGTTGTACAGCACGGAACCGGATGGAGGGCAAAAGTGCTCAAACGACCCGTGGCCGGTAAAACCGGTACAACCAACAATGAGCAGGATGCCTGGTATATGGGCTTCTCACCTTATCTGGTAACCGGCGTGTTCGTAGGTTTCGACCAGCTTACCCCGATGGGTAAGTGGGAGACCGGTTCTCGTGCAGCAAGCCCCATCTGGGTGTCCTATCGCATGAAGGTTGAAGAGGATTATCCGTATACCGACTTCACACAGCCTGACGGTGTGGTAATGGCAAAAATCGATGCGGCTACCGGGCTTCTGGCTGGCCCGTCTTCAGAGGAGTCATACTTCCTGCCGTTCAAAGAAGGGACGCAGCCAACTAAAACAGCTTCCGGCGCAGACGGTGATTCCGGCGAGCCCGGAACAGGGTCAAGCGAAGATCTGTTCAAGCAGACATTCTAAATGATATGAAAAGGCCTCCGGCAGGGTATGTCGGAGGCCTTAAACTTTTGAACGCGTAAACTGTTGTATTGAAAGCTATGATGCCACCGGAGGCATCCTTGAACATAAATAATCCGGCTACAGATTCTCAGCTTTCCATTTGTCGAACATCTCCATGGCGCGTTTGGCGTAGAGTTCTTTGCGCATGCGTTTGGGAGCACGCTTGTTCAGGTCGGGCATGAGGCCAAACTGTACGTTTGACGGCTGGAAGTTTTTGACCTTCTCACGCAGATGCCCCAGAAGAGCACCGAGAGAAGTTTCCTGGGGTGGGGAGGGCAGTTCGTGGCCTTTGGTCTGTTCTGCGAGCATAAGGCCAACCCAGAGCCCGCAGGCAGCTGATTCGAGGTAGCCTTCCACTCCGGTTATCTGTCCGGCAAGATGTATGCGTTGGTCGGATTTGAGGGCCAGATGCTCATCAAGTACTTCGGGGGCATTCACGTAAGTGTTGCGGTGAATAGAGCCGAGGCGCAGAAATTCTACTTTTTCAAGTCCGGGAATCATGCGGAAGATGCGTTTCTGCTCCGGGTATTTGAGTTTTGTCTGGAAACCTACGAGGTTGAATGCGGTCTTGTCCTTGTTCTCCGCCCGGAGCTGTACAACGGCATGGGCCTGTTGTTCAGTGCGCGGATCAATAAGCCCGACAGGTTTGAGGGGACCGAAGGTGAGGGTCATATCTCCGCGATCGGCCATTTCCTCGATGGGCAGGCAGCCTTCGAAATGGATTTCTTTTTCGAATTCTCTCGGAACAACCCGTTCACCTGTCTTGAGTTCCTTAAGAAAGGCGTAATACTGCTCTTCGGTCATGGGGCAGTTCAGGTAGTCGTCATCTTCCGGTTTGTAGCGGGAGCCGAAGAATGCGATGTCCATGTTCACGGAATCGCGGCTGACGATGGGGGCGATGGCGTCGTAGAAATAAAGGCGCTGCTCTCCTAGCTTGGAGATGAGGCTTTCGGTCAGCGGCTGGGAGGCAAGCGGACCTGCTGCAACGACGATTTTTGTGTAACCGGCAAGTTCAGGATCGTCGAGGGAAGTTATCTCGCGGTGGATTATAGTGATGAACTCATTGGCCTCAAGTATGCCGGTGACTTTTTCGGAGAACACTTCGCGGTCAACGGCAAGTGCAGATCCTGCGGGCACGCGGGACTCGTGGGCCGCTTTCATTATGACGGAGTCGAGTGTCTCCATTTCTCTCTTGAGCACTCCGATGGCTGTGTTAAGCTCGCCGGAACGCAGAGAGTTGGAACATACCAGCTCGGCAAGTCCGGGCAGGGTATGAGCTTCCGAGTATTTTTCGGGTTTCATCTCAAAGAGATCAACGGGTATTTCTGCCTTGGCAAGCTGCATTGCACATTCGCAGCCAGCCAGTCCGCCGCCTATAACAGCAATCTTATCCACTTGACACACTCCAAAGTCGATTGAATTTTTCAGTTATCTCAATTACTACTTTGCTGAGAGATACAGAAACAGCATACTTTTTCCAGATCAGCAACAAGGTGTATCCTGCTCAGTCAGGCAGCAAATTAATTCATCCTACGGACACGGTTTATCGTTTATGACCGCACCAATTTTAAAAATCAAGAATCTGACCACTTGTTTTGCCACCCATGCGGGTGTGGTCAAGGCTGTGGATAATGCCAGTCTGGACTTAGGGCAAGGAGAAACTTTGGCTATTGTCGGTGAGTCCGGCTGCGGAAAAACGGTTCTTGCTCTTTCTATAATGGGGCTGATTCCCGATCCCCCGGGCAGGATTACCGAAGGGCAGGTGCTGTACCGAGGGCAGGATCTTCTCCTGTTAAATGATAAGGAGATGCAGAAAGTCCGCGGAAACCGGCTTTCCATGATATTTCAGGAGCCCATGACTTCACTGAATCCGGTCTTCAGGATTGGTGATCAGATTAGTGAGACTTTGCGTCTGCACAAGAAAATGGATGCCCGTGAAGCAAGGGAGGCTGCTATTGAGGCCTTGAAGCTGGTAGGCATTACCAATCCGCAGAGCAGGGTGGAGAACTTTCCTCATGAGTTGAGCGGCGGAATGCGTCAAAGGGTCATGATAGCCATGGCTTTGGTCTGTTCCCCGGAGATACTGATTGCCGACGAACCCACCACCGCCCTTGACGTGACCATCCAGTCGCAGATTCTGCGCCTGCTTGACGACCTCAAGAAGCGCATGAACGGTTCACTGTTGTTGATTACCCACGACCTTGGTGTCGTGGCGAGGGTGGCGACCCGTGTGGCGGTCATGTATGCCGGGCAGGTGGTAGAGTCCGCATTGCTTGGCGACATGTTCAAGGAACCATTGCATCCGTATACGCATGGTTTGCTTGCTTCTGTTCCTCGGCTTGGCAGTCGCGCAGAACTGATCCCAGTGCCGGGCAATGTACCTGCTTTGACCAATCTTCCGTCAGGGTGCCGTTTTCACCCGCGTTGCAGTCATGCCTTTGATCTGTGCAGGGAGCAGGAGCCGCAACTGCTGGAAAGAGATGGACGCCGGATACGCTGCTGGCTGCATACGTAATGGCAGGAAGGATTGATGAACAGAAATATTATTGAACTTAGCGAAGTAAAAAGGACATACCCGGTCAGTCGCGGTGTTTTCTCTCTGTCCAAGACAACTGTAAAAGCTGTCAATGGCATAACCCTGCATGTCGGTGATGGTGAGACACTTGGGCTGGTGGGGGAATCCGGATGCGGCAAATCAACCCTTGCCAGACTCTTGACCGGACTGGAAAAACCTGATTCAGGTTCCATCATATTCAAGGGCAAAGCCCTTGACCAGTGGACTGCTGCAGAACTGGGTACCATGGTCCAGATGGTGTTTCAGGACCCATATTCATCGCTTAACCCCAGGCACCGGATCGGAAGCATTATTTCGGAAGGGATGAGGATAAACAATTTAGGCAACCGGAAAGAAATTGCAGCCCGTGTTGACGAGCTTCTTGTTCAGGTCGGACTACGCCCGGAGCATGCGACGCGTTACCCTCATGAGTTTTCCGGCGGACAGCGTCAGCGGGTGGCGATTGCCCGGGCAATCGCCATGAACCCGGATCTGATTGTCTGTGATGAGCCGGTCTCCGCCCTTGATGTTTCGGTGCAGGCGCAGGTGCTCAATCTGCTGAAGTCCATTCAGAAAGAATTCGGGTTGAGTTACGTTTTCATTTCCCATGACCTTTCAGTAGTCAGTCATATAAGTGACAGGGTTGCGGTTATGTATCTGGGCATGCTGATGGAAGTGTCGCCGACCGAAGATCTTTACCGTGATCCGCTGCATCCGTATACGCGCATACTGCTCGACGCGGTTCCGGTTCCGGACCCGTCAGTAAGATTTGAGGAGGTGGCGATCTCCGGCGAAATGCCCAGCCCAATTTCGCCTCCTTCCGGCTGCCCTTTTCATCCGCGCTGCCCCATGGTCATGGAAATATGTTCCAAAGAGCGGCCGATAATGCGGGATATGGGCAAAGGTCGGAACGTTTTCTGTCATTTATATTAATTTTATCCCGTTAATTCGGGTGTGATCAAGCTGTCAGACAATTTAAAGGAGTTGAAAATGATTTCACGTGATGAAGCTTTGGAGCTTCTCAAGGCAAATGTTTCTGAAGAAAATCTTATCCAGCATTCCCTTGAATCCGAGGTCGTGCTTGGCGCACTGGCGGAAAAACTCGGTCAGGATATTGAGCTATGGTCCATCACCGGGCTGCTGCATGACCTTGATTACGGACAGACTGCGGATCAGCCGGAAAAACATGGGCTCGTTTCTGCCGAAATGCTTGAGGGCAAACTGCCTGAGGAAGCCATTCAGGCAATCCGTGCCCACAACGGAGATATGACAGGCGTGCCCCCGCAGACAGATTTTGATTTTGCCCTGCGTTGCGGCGAAACAGTGACAGGTCTTATCCACGCAAACGCGCTTATGCGTCCTGAAAAAATGAAGGGAATGACTCCGAAAAGTCTTAAGAAAAAGATGAAATCAAAGGCATTTGCAGCCAGCGTAAGCCGTGAAATTATCGGCGAGTGTGAGAAAATAGGCCTTGATATGGGTGATTTTTTTGCCATGTCCATCGAAGCGATTGACAGAATTGCGCCGGAAGTCGGGCTGGAGTAGACGGTTTTTGATGTTATATTGTTATGAAAAAGCCCGCATATTTCTATGCGGGCTTTAAATTTATCTGGGTCGGATTCAGGCTAGATAAGACCGTTTTCTTTAAGCACTGTTTCCAGTTTGATTCTGCTTTCCGGCTCAAGGTGAACGAGCGGAAGTCTGAAGGAGGTCTCGAATTTACCCATCATTCCGAGAGAAGTCTTTACGGGAATGGGGTTGGTTTCAACGAACATCACTCTGTTTACCGGCTGCATCTTGAAGTGCAGTTCCTGGGCTTTTTTCATATCGCCGGCGCGGAAGGCTGCACACATGCCTGCCATGTCAGCGGGCATTATGTTGGAAACAACGGAAATTACGCCGTGTCCGCCAAGTGAAAGCAGGGGAAGCACAGTGAAATCATCGCCGGAAAGAACGGTAAATCCTTCGGGACATTGTTCGATAACATCTGAAACCTGTCCGAGATTTCCTGTCGCTTCTTTTACGCCGATAACATCAGAGACCTCGTTGGCGATTCTTGCAATGGTCTCTGGTGTGGCATTGAGTCCGGTTCTGCCGGGCACGTTGTACAGAATGAAGGGCATTGATGCTTCTTCAGACAGAGCTTTGAAGTGCGCGAGTAATCCTGCCGGAGTCGGTTTATTGTAATAGGGGGTAATCTGGAGGGTGGCGTCTGCGCCTGCCTGTTTAGCAAGCAGAGTAAGGTTTACGGCTTCTTTAGTATTGTTTGAACCCGCGCCAGCAATGACCGGGACACGTCCCTTGGTCTGCTCGACACAGATTCTGATGACCTCACCTTGTTCTTCATGAGTCAATGTTGCCGCTTCGCCGGTTGTTCCGCATGGAACCAGACCGTCGATCCCCTGTTCGATCTGCCACTCGATCAGTTCGCGATACGCGTCCTGATCAATCTCCCCGTTCTTGAACGGAGTGACAAGAGCAGTGAATGCTCCTTGGAAAGTCATTGTTTGCCTCCAATTTGTCCTATTACTTATCGTCCACTATACCAGTCAGCAGCGTGGCTATCTTGGGGTCTTCCCGGGTTTTATCCGTCAGTGTCTGCAAGAACCATCTGATGCTCTCTCCGGATGTCCATTTGAATCCGGGATCGCGTACTGGATATTGCATAACGTCGATCCTGTTGACAGCCTTGCCGGTGGGGTAGCTGCGTACCCACAGTGTCCTGCCTTGAGCGACAAGACTCCCGGTCATACCCGGACCGTCACCGCTACCCAGCAGTATATCCGGGCAGTCTTCGGTGATTTCGGGTGAGCCGAGAAATTTCTTTTCCCTGAAATAACCCCAGGAGCTCATCGCAATTACAAGGTCTGATGACTCCTTGTGCTTTTTGAACAGCTTTGCTGCATGTTCAAGAAGATCCGCAGGAATTTCATCGGAACCTTTTTCCAGATTGGGCAGTATGATGATTACAGCCTTTTTCCCATCCGGAAGTTCCTGGGGGACCACTTTTTCTTCCAGGTCGCAGATCCATTTATCGGGAATTCCGAGTTTGGAATTCTTGAGAAACTCGTATTCAGCAGGGCTGAGAATTCCTAAATCATAATCGATGATTTGGAAAGCCTCGACCAGAGCATTTTGTTTTTTTTCAGGGAGATGTTCGCCTGAAGTCGGCAAAAATTCATATGCACCGCCAAGAACAAGCACCTTGTTTTTGAGGGTCGTACGTAGATCCTCAATATATCCGGCCCGCCGGGCCAGTCCGCCAAGCGTCTTGTTTCCTCAGGTTGGGCAGGGGTTTACTGTTCCGAAGGTGTTGGCAGTGTTGGCAATAGACAACAACACATCCTTGCCGGCATGAGCGTTTAACGGAGCCCAGATACCGGCAAGGATTAGAAAAGCTAATATGAAAAGGCGCATTAAGCGTTCAGATATTCTTTCAGCTCTTTGCCGGGGCGGAAAAAGGGCAGTTTTTTGGGAGTAACATCCACGACATCGCCGGTCTTGGGGTTGCGACCGGTGTAACCTTTGTAGCCTTTCATCTTGAAGCTGCCGAAACCTCTGATTTCAACACGATCTCCACGAATAAGGGCTTCTTTGATGGCGTCGACAAACGCATCTACAATTTCTGCTGACTCATCAACATGCAACCCTTTCTCTTCAGCAAGATTCTTGATCAGTTCGCTTTTGTTCATTCTTCTCTCCCGCGTCGTTTTTCTGTATGGCACGCTGGTGTTTTACTATTACTAATACAACCATGCCGAAAAGCTTCCCTTTTCGTCAAGTAATTAGTCGGCCAGAGTGGGAAATTTTTTTATGACAGGTCTTTCAGCCAGTCTGCCCATATTGTCCATACGCATTTTCTGAATTTTGACCGCGATATTCAGGATATCCCGGCTGGCATCAGATTTGGGAGCATACTTGATGAAAGGTATCTGCCTCCGAACCGCTTCGGTTACGGTCGGATCATAGCGCACAAAACCCATATTTTTCAACTGAATATTCAGGAATTTTTCGCAGGCCATATTTAGGCGGTCAAAGGTCTGCTTTGCTTCCTTAGCGGAATCGGCCTGATTGACCACAATATGGAAATCGCTGACTCCGTGCTGTGAATTCAACACCTTGATCAGGGCGTAGCTGTCGGTCAGTGATGTCGGTTCCGGTGTTATAACCACAATGCGGGCGTGTACCATGGATGCAAAGGACAGTACGGTTCCGTTTATACCGGCTCCAAGGTCAAGGACCAGAAACTGATAGCTGCTTACCAGCTCGGTAATCTTGCTGAAAAGCATCTCCTGCATATCTTCGTCCATTTCGACAAGTTCCGGTACTCCGGAAGCTGCGGGCAGTATGTCGAACTTGCGCCCCGGCTCAACCGGGATAACAATATCGGAAGGCTTGGCTCCGCTGATCAGCAGATCCTGCATGTTGCTTTCAGGCGAAATGCCGAGCAGAACGTCCAGGTTGGCCAGCCCAAGGTCGCAATCCATGAGCAGCAGACTGTTGCCGCCGGTGTTGAGTGCGTAGGAAAGGTTCAGGGAAAGGTTGGTTTTACCCACGCCGCCTTTACCGCTCATAATGGCAAGGCTCATTGTTTTGTTGGCATTGATCATGGCTGAATATATCCTTTAATTTCCCGTGAATAAAAATTTTTTCTCATTGGCGTGAACAAGGGTCTCCTTGTTTACAGCACTGAAATCCAGGACTTCCGCGGTGCAGACTTTGTCCTTTCCGGTTTTTTTGGCTTCGTAGAGTGCCTTGTCGGCCTTGTCGATAATGTTGTTCATGCTGCTTTCCACCAGCCCTTTGTATGCAACAAGACCGGCGGAGCAGGTGACGGAAAATTTGTTTTTACTGTCAGGAGTCGAGAAACTGAGCAACCTTGTGTTTTCCAGCAGACGTTGCACCAACTGCTGTGCCTTGAATATTCCAACACCGGAGAAAATGACTGCAAACTCTTCTCCTCCGATGCGAGCCACGAGATCGTATCGGCGGGAGCTGTGCGAAAGCATTTCTGCAAAGTCAATGAGGACTTCGTCCCCTTTCAGATGCCCCCATGTATCGTTGATTGACTTGAAATTGTCGATGTCGAGAATTGCAAGGCTCATGGGAGTTTTGTTCCGGCGCGACCGTTCCATTTCCTGATCAAGGACCCTTTCGAAAACCCTGCGGTTGGAAAGGCCTGTCAGTGGGTCGTGCTCGGTCTTGAAGGAGAGCTCTTCAAGCACCTGCTGCACATGTCTCAGGTGTGGAGTTGCGTTTCTGTCCAGCGGCAGTGTAAGCCAGTCGTTCAGGCCGTGGCGTTCAGCCAGAATTTCCCAGGCTTCCAGTGTCATGCCGGGGCAGACTCGCAGGACGGCCAGTCCCTCCGGGCAGTCCTGGGTGGTGCATGCTTCGCTTTCATTGCAGAAGCGTTCACGCACCGAAAATAGTTCTTCCAGAAGGCTGGCCTCGTTTTTAGCGATGTATTCAGCGCTCATTTTCTCCGCCGTATGCGTGGAGCATGAAGTTTCTGATCAGACCGTCCAGCTCTCCGTCGAGAACAGCCTCGACATTGCCGTCTTCCGCTCCGCAGCGGTGGTCTTTGACCAGTCGGTAAGGTTGCAGTGTATATGTTTTAATCTGGCTGCCCCAGGCGATTGAGTCCTTGGTGGCATAGTCTGCCTTTTTGCTTTCTTCCTGCCTTTTTAGTTCCTGCTCATAGAGTCGCGATTTAAGGATTTTCATGGCGGTTTCCTTGTTCTTGAGCTGCGACTTCTCGTTCTGGCACTGAACAACTATGTTTGTAGGCAGGTGAGTGATGCGGACAGCCGAGTTCGTCTTGTTGACATGCTGGCCGCCTGGTCCTGATGCACGAAAAACATCAATTCTGAGGTCTTCGTCTTTTACATCGATTTCTATGTCCTGAGAAATTTCAGGATATACGTCAACCGATGCAAAGGAAGTATGCCGTCTGCCCGAGGAATCATATGGAGAAATTCGTATGAGTCTGTGGATACCGGCTTCTCCTTTGAGGAAACCGTACGCATAGAGCCCCTCGACACGCAGGGTAACGCTCTTGATTCCGGCTTCGTCATCCGGCTGGTAATCAAGATAGCTGGTTTTCCAGTTTCTCTTGTCGCACCAGCGCAGATACATGCGCAGGAGCATTTCCGCCCAATCCTGTGATTCAAGTCCGCCCGCACCGGGATGGATTTCAAGGATTGCGGTGCTCTTGTCTTCAGGACCTGACAGCAGGGTTGCCAGTTCGGTCTGTTCTACCAGCCGGGTAAGCTTTTCCACATTGTCGGCAAGTGCTTCGAGAATTTCCTGTTCCTGTTCTTCTCCGGCCATCATCAGCCATTCTTCGACATCGTCTCGGGTTGTGGAGAGTTCTTCGTAAGAGTTTACTTTCTCTTCAAGTACAGCCTTCTCTCGCAGTACCGGAGTCAGTTCATCGGGCTTGTCCCATGCTCCGGGCTTGCTGAGATTGTGTTCAATTTCATCAAGACGTTCTCTGCTCTGAGCATGGTCAAAGACGCCCCCAGAGGGTTTCGAATTTTTCGATGCTCTCCTGAGCCTTGGATCTGAGGTCTGAAAATTGAAGCATATTTAGTTGTTAATCCTTTTATATATATTTTTCAAAGCTGTTTTCAGCATTATTTCGATTCAGCTTTTAATTTCATCGGACAGTAACCCTTATATGAACAGCAGTTATCTGTCACCAGCTTTCCGGGTATAGACGATAATCCAGCAGAGGATAAGTCCGGTCAGGATCAGCGGCAGAATGGTCACAGCCCTGTAGTTTGCGTGGTAGAAAGTGCTGCCCTTCATCAGTGCCGGGCTGGTAATCACTGCTGCATCCTCGAAAAGTTCGGTTGCATCGCTAACTCTGCCCAGCGGATCAACTGCGGCTGATATTCCTGTGTTTGTTCCGCGGATTAGATAGCGGCCCTGTTCAACCGCCCGGATGGCCACGAGTCCCAGATGCTGATATGGTGCGGATGTCCTGCCGTACCATGCGTCATTGCTGATATTAATCAGCAGGTTGGCACCTTTTTCAACTCTCTCCTGAGCAAGTTCGGGAAAGATTCCTTCATAACAGATGAGCATACCCATCGCAAGGTCGCCGCAATCTAGCGGTCCGGCATCGTTGCCGGGAATGAAATCCGCAGCCCCTTGAACTAGTTTGTCCAGAGGAAGAAAATCTTTGAGCGGTACATATTCACCAAACGGGACAAGGTGGTGTTTATCATACCATTCAAGTTCAGTTGTTTTGGGCTTGATCAGAAAAGCGCGGTTGTAGAGGGAAAAGCTACGTGGCCCGTGCAGTATGTATCCCGGTGCGCCGGTGAGAACAGGGATCTTTGTTTCAGTGCTGAAATTAAAAAGTCTGGCACGCATGACACCGGGGTCCTGAATATAAAATGGCATGGCTGTTTCCGGCCAGATTATTAAATCCGCTTTATCCGCGATTTGTTCACTCAGGCGCAAGTATTTATCAAATGTGCCGGTTTTGAACTTCTCATCCCATTTGCTGGCCTGATCTATGTTTCCCTGAACGATTCCGATGTGTGTCGAATTAAGAGTCGCAAGATTGCTGAAGGTTTCCGGGGTGGTACGTGCGCCGCCCAGAAGCATTACAGCAGCAGCGATGCCCAATGCCCAAATCTTTGCCGGGTGGGATATTTTCCAGACAAGTATGGCCGTTGAAATTGAGGCCAGCAGGCCGGACAGACCGTAGCCGCCGATGAACGCCGCTCCCTGAATCCATTCGGGGCGGGAAGAAAAGGCCGAGGTCAGAACCATCCATGGAAATCCGGTAAAAAGTGCACCCTGGGCGCTCTCAAGGGTGGTCCAGAGCAGCGCACTGAATATGCACAGCGCAAAAGGGGGCATGGCTCTGGCCGCATAGCTCAGTATGAAAGAGTATACGCCGTAATATGTTCCCATCGCCATGGCTATCAGTACGGGACAGGGAATAGCGAGAGCCCATGGAAGATTGCCGTATACTCCCACGGGATATGCAATCCAGTACATGACGGCGAGGCAGGCCAGCGATCCGGCTATCCATCCGCGTTTGAGTGCTGCTTTGGGGGTACTGGAGGAAAAAGCGATCATTCCCAGTGCGAGGGGAAAACCCAGAGATGCAGCGGGAAGATGAAAAAGGGGATTGGCATAGCCAAGCCCCGCGGAAATCATTGCAATAAGAGCAGGAATGGCCGGATGCATTCTACGTCCTGGTAGGAGGGTCAACGAGAATGGAGATGATCTGTTTTGCATCTCCTTCATGCACAGTGAATTTGTAACCGGAAACAGTGATGAATTCTCCGATGTTGGGGATGCGCCCGGTCAGTTCCGAAATATATCCGCCGATTGTCTCAACGTGCTCGGATTCAAGCTGCAGGTCGAATTTTTCAGAGAAATCATCCAGAAGTACTCGTCCTGAAACAATATAGCTTCCGTTTTCAAGTTCCTTGATATCGGAAGGGCGTTCTGCATCGTGTTCGTCAGAAATTTCACCGACAATTTCTTCCAGCACGTCTTCCATGGTGATAAGGCCGGATGTTCCGCCGTACTCATCCTGAAGGATCGCCATATGCACGTGTCTGTTCTGGAATTCCTTGAGCAGTGTTCTGACTTTTATTGTGTCCGGAACGAAAAATGGTTCGCGCATGATTTCTTCAAGGGAGATGTTGATCTGACCATGCAGCAGGGGAGCAATAATATCCTTTGCGTGGACGATGCCGATGATTTTGTCTTTTGTGTCCCGGTAGACGGGTATGCGTGAGTGTCCGTGCTCGATAATGCGTTCTGCTGTGCCGCTCAGCCCGTCATCAATGTCCACGCCGATCATATCGGTTCGAGGGATCATGATCTCGTAAGCTTCAGTGTCTTTGAGTTCGAGAACGTTCAGCAGCATCGAGACGACTTCGTCCTTGATTTCGCCGTCTTCACTGGCTTCGAGGATGTGCTCTTCAAGAGGGGGGTCTGTCTTTTTGAAAATATTGACCATTTTGGCCCACAATCGGCCTTCTGAACCGTCGTCCAACTTAATTTCTCCTGTTATGGTTTTATCAGAGGTTTTAGCATTTTTATGTGAATTGGTCTGGTGTAGCCATTGCATATCTACACAAAACAAAAATACTACTTCGAATATACTTACGTATTATGAACTCAGTGTGTCAACAACCATGTGCATATGTTACGAAATTGTCCTATTCGGCTCCTTCGCGGTAGAGCTCCAGGTACAGGTTGTAGGCCCAGTCGTCCATCTCCGGACAGCCGCTTTTGGTGAACCGTTCCCAGACAGGTTTTTTGGTGTCTTCGTCATAGCCTTTGAATTTTGCTTCAAAGGAAAGACCAACCTGTGCACGGCTCTGGGTGGGGTCGATGTAGACGCGGCGGGCTTTGCACACGAAAAGATGTCGAACGATACCGCGGTTTCCGGTATCAACCAATCCAAGAAGTACCAGAAAGGTGTTTCCCTTATTCAGGTTGAAGCGGGTGGCCTTCTTGGTGTTCATGTGCGTAAGTTCGAGGGACAGACCACCGCCGGAAATATCGGACAGGAATACGCTGGACTCTTTACCGCCAATGTGTCCCGGGGTGTATTCGCCATGTGAGGCGAGAAACTTGAGCCCTGCAGCCATGCCCTGTTTGGTGTCAGGAATTATGTTCACATAGTCATAGTGGCGTGATGCAGGTGAAACTCGAAGGAATTCACGCTTCTGGGTCTGTTCAATATATTCTGGGAAATCTATGGTGATGTTGAAGTACTGTGATCCCTTAGGAGTAATGTTGGATATGACCGAAGTAAAGTTGTAAAAAATGACGCTTCCGGTCTGCTTGGCGGGAACATTGAAAAATCCGGTAATCTGACGGCCCACCCAGTTCTTGCCGATTCCGGCATGCGCACCGACTTCAAGGATTATTTTGTTAGGTGTGACGTCTGCAATTGAACAGGCAATGGTTCTGCGTTTTTCCGAGTTTGAATGGAAACTGAGGTCGATCTTTGAACGGTATACCAACGCTGTTTCAAATATTTTGAACAGGTTGTCGTAGTCCGTTATCCAACTGGTGGGCACTGTGTTCAGCCGTTTTTTCAGTTCCCGGTTGTTGTACCAGAGAACTGATGCTGCAATGGCAAGCAACGCAAAACCGACCACCACTAGCATATGGATGGTTTCAGGCGGAAGCCCGGACTCGCCAAAGCCTCTCAGAACCTTGTACATGTATTCCTGATCGACTGCCATTTGTGCCATGCCTTTTACATGATGCCGGGAAAAACCTCCGGCGGGCTCGCGCGGTAAGATGCTGTCTGTATATACAGCGAAGATTACCTTAGGCGATCAAAGGAATTTCCTTTGAAATAAGTTCAATAATAAAAAGGTGTTATGCTTGTTGTGAAAGAGAATTGTGCTCGCTCTTGCGGAAAACAAACCGTTTCAGTTAACACCCTTTTATTATTTGTACTTTTTTTTATCTTGCTTGAAAAGCATTTGTTGGCTTCTCGAATTGGCAATATCTCAGATTAGCCCGAGTTTTTTCAGGTGAATTTCAACAGAGGATAAAGCCGCAGGGGTTATCCCTGAAATTCTGCTGGCTTGTCCCAAAGTGAGAGGTCTTACCTTGGTCAGTTTCTCCACTGCTTCACGAGTCAGTCCCGCAACAGCACTGTAATCCAGATCCTCGGGAAGAGCTACGGATTCCATGCGTCTGAATTTTTCTACCAGTTCCTGCTGGCGGACCAGATAGCCTTCATATTTGATCTGAGTTTCAGCTTCAAGCAGCACATCTTCCGAGCAGTTTTCAATTTCTGGCCAGAAATGCTTCATATCCGCGATGGTCAGTTCGGGCTGGCGCAACACAGCTGCAAGCGGAACGGATTTGCCCGGAGGGGTTCCCCCGATGCTTTCCAGAATCTCTCTGGTGGCAGCATCCGGTTTGATTTTTATATCGCGCAGAGCTTCAAGGACATTTTCCAGTCCTTTTTTCTTGGCACTGAACATGGCCCAATGGTCGTCCTTGACCAGCCCCAGTTCGCGGCCGATCTCTGTCAGGCGCAGGTCGGCGTTACCTTCGCGCAGCAGCAGCCTGTATTCTGCACGTGAAGTGAACATGCGGTATGGTTCGAGGGTTCCCTTGGTGACAAGGTCGTCAACCAGTACCGCGATGTAGGCCTGATCCCTTGAGAGCAGGAAGGGAGCACGTCCGGCCAGCTTGCAGTAGGCGTTGCACGCTGCCCAGAGTCCCTGCGCTGCGGCTTCTTCGTATCCGGAAGTCCCGTTGATCTGACCGGCTAGAAACAAACCTGGAAGTACCTTGGTTTCAAGGGTCGGAAGCAGTTGGGTGGGCGGTACGAAATCGTACTCAATGGCGTAGCCCGGACGGATGATCTGAGCCTGCTCCAGTCCTTCGATTGAATTGATCATGCGCTTCTGGACATCGAGCGGCAGGCTGGTGGGGATACCGCTGGGGTAGACTTCGGGGCTTTCGTAGCCTTCAGGTTCAAGGAAAATCTGGTGACGGTCCTTTTCGGGAAAGCGTGCAACCTTATCCTCAATGGAGGGGCAGTAGCGCGCACCTGTTCCTTTGATAACTCCGGTGAACATCGGCGAACGTTCAAAACCGCTGCGGATGGCCTCGTGAGTCTTTTCATTGGTGTAGGTTATGTAGCAGGGAACCTGAGGCATTCTGATTTCTGTAGTGCGGAAACTGAAAGGCTGCGGAGGATTATCTCCGTGCTGAACCTCCAGTCTGTCGTAATCAATTGAGTCCTTGAGCAGCCGGGGAGTTGTGCCGGTCTTGAGCCTGCCGAGGGTCAGTCCGGCTTCAGCAAGGCTTTTGGACATGCCCACGGACGCAGGGTCGCCCATGCGGCCACCGCTGAAATTTTCAAGCCCGATGTGGATCAGGCCCTGCAGAAATGTGCCAGTGGTCAGCAATACCGCTCTGGAAAGAAATTTCTCGCCGATACCGGTTACGACTCCGGCTGCATGGCCGTCCTCTATGATCAGTTTTTCAGCCATATCCTGACGGACCCAGAGGTTTTCCTGCGAAAAGATATCCTTCTGGACCACGCGCATGTATTCATTGCGGTCCATCTGGGCACGGCTGGCGCGTACAGCCGGTCCCTTTCTGGTGTTCAGGATACGGAACTGGATTCCGGCCTTGTCGGACCACAGCCCCATATAGCCGCCCAGCGCGTCGATTTCCTTGACCATATGCCCCTTGGCAAGCCCGCCGATAGCCGGGTTGCAGGACAGGTGCCCTATGCGGTCCACATTTATGGTCAGAAGAAGGGTTTTAAGACCCAGACTGGATGCAACCATGGCGGCTTCACAACCGGCGTGGCCTGCTCCTGCTACAATAAGATCAAATCTTTCCGGCGGTGGCTGTTTTCTGATCATTTATTTTGCTGCCTCCAAGGTCCAGAGGGGAAACTTCCGCGGGATTCGCTCGGAGGGCTTGTAAAAATTATGGAGTTCAATCAAATCCCACCTCCTGAGAATTGAATAAAATATTTTCTCAGGAGGTGGAAAACTTCAAAATTATCAATACTTTTTGAGATTCTTAAAACCTTCTGCCAATATGGCTATTCATTAAAGTCCGCCAAAAGTAATGTTTAGGTGGCATCTTCTGTGAGCAATAACCTGAAATCGATAGGGATTCCAAAGGGGCTTAGCTCCTTTGGCCGCCGGCGGCGAAATCACCTGTCAAAAGCGCGTAGCGCATCTAAATCAGCCCCGGAGGGTCGCTGAAAGCACTAAAACGGCAAAAGCATCATCACCTTGGCGTCGTTCAGGGTGTTGCTGATCGAGCCTTTTTCATTAGGCTGGTGAGCCTGATGCATCTGGGTTCCCCAGACCACGGTCTGGTATCCACGTTCGCGCAGGTGTTTGGCTACGGTTCCGCCGCCGATTCCGCCGGGTCTGGCATCGATGTTGTAGACTTCCTTGATGGCGAAGAGGATTTTTTCCACGATCTCAGAATCCGCAGGAGTTGCAGGAGCAGCCTGACTCTCATTCACGATTTCAACGTCGATTTTAACACCGTATTCTTCGGCTACGTAAAGAGCCATACCCTTAACCTGATCCGTAACTTCCCTGAGGTCGTAGTTGGGCAGCACGCGGCAGTCGATGTAGAATACGTCCTTACCCGGCAGGGTGTTCACGTTTTCCACGTTGGCTTCCTTTTTGGTAGGAACAAAGGTGGAGTAGGGCGGGGAGAAAAGTATGTTTTCTTCGTCAAACTGATAGTGAAGCTCGGGAACTTCCATAATCATTGCCGCTGCGGCGATAAGGGAGTTCGCACCCAGATCCGGGTCTGAAGCATGGCACTGCTTGCCCATTACGGTGACTTTGTACCAGATGGTGGATTTTTCGGCGACTTCCACAAGGGATGAGTCCGCATCGCCAAAATCCGGGACGAGAAAGAGGTCTTTCTTTTTAAACAGATCTTCATGCTCTTTCAGCATGTATTCCAGCCCGAATTTGCTGCCTGTCTCTTCGTCGGAAACGAAGATGAGGCCGAAGTTGATGCCCGGGGTAAGCCCGGAATCAAGAAGAGCCCGACCTGCGATGACCGAGCTTACAAGACCCTGATGGTTATCTTCAACACCGCGTCCGATGATGGTATCGCCGTCCTGAACCATGGTGAACGGGTCACTGTCCCAGAGGCTTCTGTCTCCCACGGGAACTACGTCCATGTGCGAGATTATCCACAGTGTTCTGGAGGTGTCCTGTCCGGGGATAACGGTAACCAGGTTGGGGCGGTATCCGCATTTCACACGCTCGTCAGGGGCATTGAAGGATTTTACTTCCCCGAAACCTTTATCCTTGAGGTATGCGGTGAGAAAATCCGCCTTGTCCTTTTCTCCGCTCCCGTTGTTGTCTGGGCCGATGGCGGGAATGGATACAAGTTTGGCGTGCAGTTCGAGGGCTTCGTTCTTCAGGTCATCAATTTTTGCCAGAAGCTGGGTTGGCATTATGTTGCCTCCGGTTGCGGATCAGGTTGAAGGTTAAATATACCCTTAGGCAGGGCGTACCAAAGCGAAGAGCCGGAACAAGTCCGGCTCCCATGATACACGAAATGAATCAATAGAAAAACAGTCATGCAGCTGTTTTTCTGGTAAGATAAGGCTGGCGACTTGCCTGAAAATACAGACTAGCGACCGCGTGCAGCACGCTTGGATGCTTTAAGCGGGTTAACCTTGACTTTACCTTCTTTATCAACACCAGCACGTACGTGTGTTGCAAAGTTGCATACGCTGTGGGACCATTTCTTTTCGGGCTGAGCGTAGCTGGGGCAGTATTTCTGTCCTTCGAATTCTACAGCACGTTCACAACCATCACACTTTTCAACGATGGTTTCCATGATAAGACCTTTGTAAGAAAGACCTTCAGCAGTCATTTCAGCACCTTCAAGTGCATGTACTCTTGCGTTCTTTTTAGCCATGTAGCGCCTCCTGTTTGGCAAGTCGCTTGCGAGCAAGCGTTGTTTTATCTTAAGTTGCTTCTTGAAAAGCACATTTCCCTATGCAGTCTTTGCCTATGTTGTCAAGGAAAAAAACTGAAAGGGTCACATTCGGTTAATTGTTTCAGCGGGTTTCAAGCCGCTTCAACGCCCAGTTTACAGCCTTTTCCGCTTCTCGGGAAATAGTTTCCACGTCAAGGGCCAGGTGTTTGCCGTTCTGGTAGATTACCTTGCCGTCGCAGACGGTAAGGCACACATCCTGCCCTCCGGCACTGTAAACTACGTGCGAGAGGGGATTGTATACAGGTTTCAGGTGCATCTTGTCCATATCAACAGCGACAATATCCGCCTTAAATCCTGATTTTATGGTCCCGGTATCCTCAAATCCGAGGAAGCGCGCACCGTTTCCGGTTGCCATATCCAGTACCGTTCCTGCGGGCATGGCTTCCGGGTCTTTCAGGAAGCCTTTCTGTAGCAGGGCAGCGGTACGCATTTCATCAAACATGTCCAGATTGTTGTTGCTGGCAGCTCCGTCCGTGCCCAGCCCGGTATTTACACCGGCCGCAATGAATCTGGTTACCGGACATATACCGGAACCAAGTTTCAGGTTGCTTTGGGGATTGTGGGAGACTTGGGCTCCGGATTCACTAATCAGGCTGATCTCTTCGTCAGTTACATCGACACAGTGGTGTATGCGGGTTCGACTGTTAAGCAGTCCGTAGTCCCGCAGAATCTCGATAGGACGTTTGCCGAAGGTCTCAAGGGTCAGCTTTGTCTCTGGTTCGGATTCAGCAGCATGAATCTGCCAGAGCAGGTCCATTTTTTGTGCCACCTCCATGCTTTCCGCTAGTTGGTCGGGGTCGGTGGTAAAGACGGCGTGAGGAGTTATTGCCGTCCTGATCCGACTGCATTCTTTGAAACGATCATTCAACTGTCCGATGGTTTCCCATGCCTCCTGGGCTGTCTTGAAAAAGGGCGATGGAAATTTGAAGAAGCCTTCCCCGAGAACTGCTTTCAGTCCTGAATCGAAAACAGCCTGTCCGACGGACTCCTCGTACATGTAACCGTCAAAAATAGCCGTAGTTCCTGATGCGGCCATTTCCGCGCAGCCGAGGCGTGCACCCAGTTCCACCAGCTCCCGTGTCAGGCCGGATTCAATGGGAAACATATAATTATGCAGCCAGTCAAGAAGCGGGAGGTCGTCGGCGACACCGCGCATCAGGGTCATGGGAACGTGAGTGTGTGAGTTTATCAGGCCGGGCAGCAGAACCGATCTGCCGCAATCAATGGTTTTTGCGGCATTCCAATTCCGTTCAATGTCTGCTTCAGGGCCCACAGCGGAAATATATTCACCGCTGATTGCAACTGCACCTTCTTTTATGAGGGTGCGTTCATCATCCTGAGTGAGGATGTAAGATCCTTTGAGTACCAGATCACAATTTTGCGTAGGCATATATTTTCCGTATGATTTTTAACGGCTGCAAAACCATATGAAAGGTAAGGTTTAACTGGGTCAGCCGATTTTCCCGATTGTCTTAATGAGCATGGAAGTTACGTTTTCAGCGTTGGCTCGGAAGATTTTTAGGATATCGTCCCAGGTGACTGGCTCTTCGTCGGTTTTCCAGCAATCGTAATCAGTGGACATTGCCACGGCTGCGTAAGGAATGCCCGCTTCATTGGCAAGGATGGCCTCTGGAGCGGTGGACATATTGATGATGTCTGCGCCCCATGCGCGGAACATGTGGGATTCCGCACGTGTTGAGAAGCGTGGACCTTCGATGGTTACTACGGTTCCCTTTTCGTGAACAGTCACGCCGAGTTCCTTGCAGGATTCAATCATTTTTGCGCGCAGTGATGCATCAAAAGGATCGGCCATCGGGGTATGTGCGGGAGCGTGCGGAGCGAAAGTTTCGTGGAATGTCAGTGCGCGTCTGCGGGTGAAATCGATGAACTGGTCAATGACCACCAGATGGCCGCGGTCGATCTCTTCGCGCAGGGAGCCTACTGCGGTTGTGGCGAGGATGCAGTCGCAGCCGTATTCCTTGAGTGCCTGTATGTTTGCCCTGTTGTTTACAAAAGTAGGGGGGATGGTGTGTTCACGTCCGTGACGTCCGATGATGTGGACTTCCGTACCTTCAATTGTTCCGGATTTGATCGGGGAACTGGGCTCGCCCCAGACCGTATTTACCACGGAGTCTTTTGCGTCTTTGAGAATGTCCGGGTTATCGAGTCCACTGCCGCCGATTATTCCGATTACTGCCATGGTGATTTCCTTTGCGTAGGGTGAAATAAAAAAGCTCCTTTTCCCCGTATGGGTGAAAAGGAGCTCGTAAAGGGATTATTCTAGAGCTGGAGAAGGTGGCTGCTGGGGATGCCGTTCAGCTTGCTTTTTCCGTCAAGGAAGCCGAGTTCGACCAGAAAGCCGATGCCGGAGACGATACCGCCGGCTTTTTCAACCAGCTTTACCATTCCCTGAGCTGTTCCGCCGGTAGCAAGTACATCATCTATGAGCAGAACATTTTCATCTTTGCCTACTGCATCGATATGCATGCTCAGGCAGTCGGTTCCGTACTCGAGATCGTAATTGACGGAGATGGTTTCATAGGGCAGCTTGCCGGGCTTGCGGATGGGTACGAATCCAATACCGAGTTTGTAGGCAAGCGGAGCACCGAAAATAAAGCCACGGGCTTCAGCTGCGGCAATTTTGTCAGCCTTGTAGTCGCTGAAACGTTCAGCCATCATGTCGATGGTATACTGAAATGCACCCGGATTAGCCAGAAGCGGTGTAATATCGAAATAAACGATGCCCTCTTTGGGAAAGTTGGGCACATCGCGGATATGGTCCCTAAGATTCATGAATCTCCTCCATCCTTAACGGAATTAATTTATATCCCTTCGCTTATGAATTTTAATTGCTTTTGTCAAAGTGCTGAAAAGGATATTACCGCAAGGTTAGGTGAGGGATTTTGCAAATCCCTGGGCTCTCGTTCCGCCACCTGTAGACGTTCCGCTGTTCTCGGCTTTTTGTTTAAGGAGAACCGTCAATTGTCCCTGAAGCTGCATAAGTTCGTTTTCCTTGGCGGAGATCATATCCTTGTTCTTGTCCGGATCCTGCTTGAGTTTCTCGATTTCCTGTCTGAGTCTTTCAATCTGCTTCTTGAGCTTGTCGATCATCTCGTCTTCCTTGGATTTACTTTCGGTGGAAGAGCTCTCGGAAGAACCTGATTTTGACGACTGTTCTTTGGCAGAGTTTGCCTGCTGCAGAAGATCCCGGGCTTCGTCGGAAATTTCAACGGTGTCACCGTCTTTGCTGACGGTCTGCGAAGACTTTTCTGTATCTTCCTTTACATTGTCTACTCTGATGGTTGAAGTTGCAAAGGTCTGGGCCTGCTCAGTTCCGATTTTGATTTCATAGGACATATTATCACCTCGTATGAAGGTTAGAATCTTTATATGATCTCTGTATCGGTTCTGATCCGTAAAAGTTTATATTTATGTCAAAGTAAATTTATAAAGATATTTCTTACTGACAATTTGCCCAGTTGGGTGGTTGGCGGTTCAGAGTGTCTTGCTGCAGTCGGGTATGGAATGGGATGTAGCAATTTAAGTTGGTCGAGGGGGGAACCATTGTCTTGCTTAACCGGCATACTTAAAGCTAAAGTGACGTTTCTTTTTTAACTCAATTTGTTTCGGAGTATTTGTGCAGATAAATCACAGGGCTAAAAAAAGCCTCGGCCAGAACTTTTTGCAGGATGCAAATATAGCTCGCAAGATTGTAGACAGCCTCAGGATTTCCTCGGAGGATTCGGTAATTGAAATCGGGCCGGGGCAGGGTGCTCTTACTAAATTTATTCTTGAAGCAGGGCCTGGAAGCCTGACTCTCATTGAAAAGGACCGGGATCTGGCCCCGGCTCTTGAAGCGGAGTTCCCGGAAGCAGAAGTTGTTCAGCAGGATGCCCTGAAGTTTCGCTGGGAAGATCTTGATCCGGCGAAGACTTGGAAGATTGTCGGCAACCTTCCGTATAACGTGGCTTCTAAAATCATGTGGGATGTGGCTTTCAAGTGCAGAGCCATGTGCGTGTTTATGGTTCAGCATGAAGTAGGGATGCGCATTACCGCAGATCCCGGCTCAAAAAAATACGGGGCCATCAGCGTCTGGGTGCAGAGTTTTTGCCACACCGATTACCTGTTCAAGGTTCCTCCCACTGTTTTCAGGCCGCAGCCGAAAGTTGATTCGGCCGTGATTAAATTTATTTCTTTACCTGAAAATGAAAAACCCGTTGATATTGAAGGGCTTGCAGGGCTCGTGAAATACTGTTTTCAGTACAGGCGCAAGCAGTTGGGTAAGATATTGAAATCATTCATATCAGATCAGGTTCTGGAGTGGGCGGAGAAGGAGGGTATAACCCTCGCGGATCGCCCGGAAGCCTTGTCGCCACTGCAATTTCAGGGGCTTTATAAATGCGTCAAAAACGATTTTCCCTCTTGACTTGTTGGCGAAAATCCTGTTTTAGATTTTGATCAAGGCATGTAACTCAAGGTTTTCGCTGGATTGTGGTGAATTTTAGCGAACAGGGGCTTGTCTTACTAGTCTTGGGGTGGTAGCAAACCATATTCCGTTTCGGAATGCTGCTGCGAATTGATTTAAAACCAACTCTTACCTGTTGGGTAAGTTTAATGGCAGGCGCAGATGAGTGTGCCGCAATAATCATTTTCCCGTTTTAAGGAGGAAGGACTGATGACTAAGGCTGAACTCGTAGTAAAAATTGCCGAGAAAGCAGGCATGACCAAAGCTGATGCGGAGCGTTGCCTCAACTATTTCCTTGATACAGTTGAAGAGACTCTGGTCAACGAAGGAAAACTGACCCTTACAGGTTTCGGCACTTTCCAGGTTGATGAAAGAAAGGAACGTACCGGCCGCAATCCCCGCACCGGTGATGAAATCAAGATCCCCGCATGCAAGGTGGTTAAATTCCGCCCCGGCAAGCTGCTCAAAGACGCTGTTAAATAATAAGGAGATATGAATTATGTTGCATGGTGAAACTGTTCAGAGTCCCCTTCCTATGGATCTTCCCTGGTGGCAGCCGGATCATTTCATCTTCTTTGGCGTTCTGTACGTTGTTCTCGGTATTCTCGGTGCCGGCATGACTTACTGTGCCGTTAAAGCATGGATGGATTCCAAGGCTGATACAGCCAGTCATTAGTTTCTTTTTTTTAAAAGATTTTTAATATCCGGTATCTGCTTCTGGTACCGGATATTTTTTTTGTTATATTTCTTGACTTGGATTTAAATTTAGGACTATAAATACCCTCTTCCGCATGCAGAGATGTCTTGCGAGATTTGTCAAGGGGGGGTGATTTTTTTGCCCGGAGTATACCTCGAAGAATCTGATAACTTCGAAATCGCTCTTCGCCGCTTTAAGAAGCAGGTTGAAAAAGCGGGAGTTCTTTCCGAACTCAAGAAGCGTCAGCACTATGAGAAGCCCAGCGTACAGCGTAAGAAGAAAAAAGCTGCTGCCCGCAAAAGGCTCGTTAAAAAAATGCGCAAAATTTCAATGGGTTAATTATGACTCTCATTGAGCAGATCGATAAAGATTACATCGTGGCCTATAAAGCCAAGGACGATGTCAAGAAGACGGTTCTGAGACATCTCAAGACCGCCATCAAAAATCGCATTGTCGAACTCAAGGGGGCAGAGCTCTCTGATGACGACGTGCTTGATCTAGTTGCAAAGCAGATCAAACAGCGCAAGGACGCTTACGAGCAGTATATTGCTGCCAATCGTCCCGAGCTGGCCGAGATTGAGGCTGTAGAAGCCGAAGCTCTGTCCGAATACATGCCCGTCCAGCTTTCCCCTGAGGAACTTGCGGCGGCCGTGGACAAGGTCATTGCAGATCTCGGTGCATCCTCAATGCAGGATATGGGCAAAGTGATGCAGGCCATCATGGCCGCCCACAAGGGACAGGTTGACGGAAAGGCCCTCAGCGGTCTGGTTCGCGCCCGTCTTTCCTGACGATCAGCTTCAACCAGTATTTAACGGCAGGCCCCGGAGCATATCCGGGGCTGTTTGCCGTTTTTTCCGTATTGGACCCCTTGCATTTCGAGGGGTGTTGATCAAACATTTTTCCACACTGGATTCCCATGGAGCCAAGATCTCTCCAGCTACTTGAATTTCCGAAGGTTCTCAAAGTCCTTTCCGGTTACAGCGTTTCTCCTTCCGGAGCAGAAGCCTGTCTGGACCTGTTTCCCCTGCAGGATGCGGACTCCGTTAACTCCATGGCCCGTTTTTTTCGTCAGGGTCTGAATTTCTATAAAGAAACCGGGTTTCGGCTCGGAACCTTTCCCCCTCTTGAGGGACTTTTTCTTTATCTTGCAAAACCCAATAGTGTTCTCGACGCAGATGCTCTCTACGCTCTGGTCCAGACTCTGGGACAGGCAAGACTTCTGAAAGAAGCTCTCGATATTGCCGAAAAACGTGACTGGGACAAACTTGTCGAATTTATGGAGTCGGTGAGCTGGCCTGAAAAAACTTTTTCCGGCCTGAAACGCTGTCTTGATCAGGACGGTAATATCAAGGACGAAAGTTCCCCTGAACTTTACGACATCCGCCAGTCCATCCGCGGACTTCATCAGCGTTGTGCCAAGAAAGTGCGTGACTTCATCCACGGCGAGGACATAAGCCGGTTCATGCAGGATGATTTCATGACCATAGCCAATGACCGCTATGTTCTGCCCCTGAAGACAAACTTCAAGGGCCGTCTCCAGGGAATTATTCACGATTATTCCAACACCGGTGAAACCTGCTATTTTGAACCTCTTTTCCTTGTGGAGCTCAACAACTCCATGCAGGAGCTCAAGCAGCAGGAGCGGGCCGAGGAACTGAAGATCCTGACTTACCTGACCGGACTGGTCCGTTCTGAATTCGACCAGTGTGAGGCTGCTTACGATTTTCTCGTTGCATATGATGTTCTGCAGGCAAAGATCCATTATGCCGAAGCCATGCGCGCTGTTGCCGTTGATGTTACTTCCGGTGAAGGATTTGACCTCAAAGGTGCACGCCATCCGCTGCTTACCTCGGTCGAAGGCAGGGTCCATCCGCTTAATATCCAGCTTCCTGCCGACCAGAAGGTTCTCATCATCAGCGGCGGAAACGCCGGTGGTAAGACTGTATGCCTCAAGACCGTAGGTCTGCTTGCTGCCATGGCTTTCAGCGGTATTCCCGTGCCGGTGGAGAAAGGCTCTGTTCTGCCTTTCTATAAAGAAATTTTCGTCATCATGGGCGATGAGCAGTCTATTGAAGACAACGTCAGTACTTTTTCAGCCCAGATCAAATCCATCAGCCGTATCTGGTATTCCATGGACTCCTCAACCCTGTTCATTCTTGATGAATTCGGTTCCGGAACGGATCCGGCACAGGGGGCTGCCCTTGCGCAGGCCGTTGTGGACGGACTGCTTGATAACGGTGTGACCTGCTTTGCCGCCACTCACTTCCCGGCTCTCAAGACCTATGCTCTTGTTACCGAGGGTGTCCGTGCGGCCAGCGTACTTTTCGATCCTTCCACCAAGAAGCCGCTTTTCAGCCTTGCTTATGATCAGGTGGGAGCTTCAATTGCCCTTGATGTTGCCCGCGAACACGGTTTTCCCGAGATTTTGCTGACCAAGGCCGAACAGTATCTGCTCATGGAAGGTTCCGATACCGGTTCGGTCATGAACCGACTCAATGAACTTGCCGTCAGCAGGGAAAAGGAACTGGAGGAGCTGGATCGCGTCAAGTCCAAGTTTGAAGCCAAGCGAGCCAAGCTGGAAGAGCAGTTTGAACGCGAACGTCTTTCCGTTCTGGCCGATATCAAGAAGCAGGCTCAGGACGTGCTCAAGGAGTGGCAGGACGGCAAAATCGGCCGTAAACAGGCTTTGAAAAAACTTGCTGAAGCACGTGAATCCATCGGTGGTGAAAGGGCGGTCGAAAATGCGCCCAAGCCGTTTTCTTTCGATGATATCAAGGTCGGCTCATCAATTCTGAATATCAACTGGAACCGCAAGGGAGTTGTTCTTGAAAAGGATGACCGCAAGCAGCGAGTAAAGGTTGATATGGACGGTGTTGCCATGTGGATGCCAGCTGACCAACTCGGGCCGGTCGGGCGTAAGGCGGAACAGGAAAAAGTCCGTCTGCTGACTGATAAGGTCGAAAAAGCTGCCCCCAAGGGTGAAATGACCCTGAGTATTGACCTGCGAGGAAAAAGGGCGGATGTGGCCATCAGCGAGCTGGGCCGCTTTTTTGATCAGGCCCTGCTGCGCGGAGCTACCGACATAGAAGTCGTGCACGGACGTGGAACCGGCGCTTTGCGGCGGGAAGTACACATGTTTCTTGATGGTAATCCTGCGGTTGCCTCCTACAGCCTTGCTCCCGAAGACAGGGGCGGGGACGGCATGACCGAGGTCGAATTAGTGTAGTGCAAATTGTTTCCTGCCGTGCTATGGAAGTTCTGGCAGGTTGATTGCGCATTATTTCAGCGACTTCCAAATGTTATGTGAATTTGAGGGAGGATTTTCGTGGACCGGGCTGCCATTGAGGCTATAAAGGATCGTCTCGACATAGCCGACATCGTGCGCCGGTATGTGGAACTCAGACCTGTTTCAGGCAGGTGGATGGGCCTTTGTCCGTTTCACAACGAAAAGACAGCCTCTTTCAGTGTAAACAGCGATGAGGGGTTCTTTTACTGCTTCGGATGCCAGGCTTCCGGGGATGTTTTTGATTTCTATGCCCAGATCAACGGGATTGAATTCAAGGATGCCCTAGAGCAGCTTGCGGCAGAGGCCGGAGTGGAGCTTACCCCGGGCAAGGTTGATCCGCAGGCGGCTAAAAGAAGTTCTGAACGTAAACTTTTCATGGATATGCATGAGCAGGCCGCCAATTATTATTCGCGTCTGCTCAGGCTTCCTGAAGGGCGTACAGCCCGCAACTATCTCGAAAAACGGGGGCTGGATTCCTCTGTTATCGAGTCTTTCGGTCTGGGGTGCAGCTCTGAAGACTGGCAGGGATTGGAAAAGTTCTTGATTTCCAAGGGATATACATCCGAGCAGGGAGTCAAGGCCGGACTTCTTTCCCAGAATGCCCAGGGCCGTATTTATGACCGTTTTCGCTCTCGGCTGATCTTTCCGATAAAAAATTTATCGAGCAAGGTTATTGCTTTTGGCGGAAGAATAATTACAGAAGGAGAACCGAAGTACCTTAACAGCAGTGACACTCCGATTTATAAGAAGGGTGACCATCTTTACGGGCTGTGGACGGCCCGTAATTCCATTTCCCGGACCAAGCATGCGCTGCTTACCGAAGGGTACATGGATGTAATCTCGCTTCATCAGTTCGGGTACACAAATTCCTGCGGTGTTCTGGGCACAGCCCTGACTCCTGACCAGGTAAAGCGGTTGAGGGGGTTCTGCTCCAAAATTGATCTTGTTTTCGACGGTGATGCAGCGGGACGCAAGGCGGCCCTGCGCAGCGCGGAGATGATTCTCACGCAGGGAGTTTCCTGCGGAGTGATAGTCCTTCCCGAAGGGGAGGATGTTGACAGTATCCTTCAGGCCAGAGGGGCTGATGGATTTCAGGTGTTTTTAAATGATGCTAGGGATGGTTTGGATTTCTGTCTGAGCGCCCTGCAGCAGGGGTATTCTCCCCGGGAAGTTATGGATTGGGCACAGGGATTCCTCAAGGGGATGACCAGTGCTTCTTTACGTGCTTACTACCTGCCCAAGGTCGCTGCCGGCCTTGGGGTGGCGGAAGCTGAATTGAGATCGGTTTTTTCCGGTGCGCTGAACTCTCCGGTTCCGCAGCAGCAGGCTGTCCGTCAGCCGACGCGCGTTGCCCCTCCGGTGGGCGCACAGGTCAAAGATGATAAATATTTCTTGAGATATGCGGTAAAGCATCCGGAATATGTCGTCGAATTATCGGAAAGGGGAGTTGGACAGGTCCTAACCTCGCACTGGGGCAAAACACTGTGGTCCAAAATTTCGGCCCATAGCGGGCAGGACATAATTCCTCTTTTAGATGATTCGGAAAAGCAGTTTTATATCTCCAGCAGGGCTGAAGAAGCTCTGTCCGGTGAGGAACTGGCTGAAGAATGGCGGCATGTCTGTAAAATTATTGCCCGTCGGCGGTACGACCTGGGCCGTAAAAAGCTCACGGACGCCCTGCGCCGTGCTCAGGCACAAGGTGATATGAACCGTGTAAGCGCATATCTCAAAGTCCTGAACGACTCTGTATGGAGGGATGATGAGCAACATTAAGGATATTCAGGCTATTAAAACCCTGATTTCCGAAGGTAAGAAACAAGGGTATCTGACCTTCGAACAGCTGAGCAAGGCTTTGCCGGCTGAATTCAACAAGTCCGAACAGCTTGATGATGTCATCAAGATTTTCGACCAGTTGAACATTGCAATCGTCAATACGCCCGAGGAAGAGGACGATTTCCTCGATGCGGATGTGGAAGTCGATGTAGATGATGACGAACTCGATCTCAGTGACGGTGAAGAAGATAACGTAGATTACGTTTCCCGCAGTACCGATCCCGTGCGCATGTACCTGCGCGAAATGGGTGCGGTGGGCCTCCTTGATCGTGAGGGCGAAGTTGTCATCGCCAAGAAGATTGAAAACGGCGAGATGGAAGTTCTTTATGCTCTGGTTGAAATTCCGGTGGCAATTGAAGAGCTTATCGGCGTCGGCGAAGACCTCGACGAGTCCAAGATCAAGCTCAAGGACGTTGTTAAGACTATCGAGGAAGATGATCCCAGCGAAGACGAAATGAACCAGCGTCAGCGCGTTATCTTCCTGCTGGATGAAGTAAAGAAGATCTTCAACAAGAAGAAAAAGATATACACCAAGCTCGATTACTGTGCACGCCTTGATAAGAAGGTTGCCAAGGAACAGAACGAGATTATTGTCTACAAGCAGGAAATTGTGGACCGTCTCCGTGACATCAAGATCGAGAAGACTCTCATTGACCAGATTATTGAGACTGTCGGCGACTATGTGCGTCAGATGCATAACTGCCAGCGCGATCTTTCCGCCTATATCCTTTCCACCGGAAAGACTCAGCAGGAAATCCGTGATCTGTTCAAGAAGATAGATGACCGTGACATCAACCCGGTTGCCGCTGCCGATGAACTCAAGATGACCGTTGACGAACTTTTCTCCTTCAAGGAAATGATTTCCGGCAAGATGGAGATTCTGGTTCGTCTGCAGGAAAAATGCTGCCACAACGTGCATGATCTGGAAGAAGTTCTCTGGCGCATCAAGCACGGAAACAACAGCGCCATGCAGGCCAAGCAGGAACTCATCCGCGCCAACCTGCGCCTTGTTGTTTCCATTGCCAAGAAATACACCAACCGCGGTCTTCAGTTCCTCGACCTGATTCAGGAGGGCAACATCGGCCTCATGAAGGCGGTTGACAAGTTCGAATACCAGCGCGGATACAAGTTCTCCACATACGCAACCTGGTGGATCAGGCAGGCCATTACCCGCGCTATTGCGGATCAGGCCCGCACAATCCGTATTCCGGTTCACATGATCGAGACCATCAACAAGCTTATCCGTACTTCCCGCTACCTTGTTCAGGAACTGGGTCGTGACCCGTCTCCGGAAGAGATTGCGGAACGTATGGACTATCCGCTTGAGAAAGTGAAGAAAGTGCTCAAGATTGCCAAGGAACCCATTTCCCTTGAAACCCCCATCGGGGATGAAGAGGATTCGAGTCTCGGTGATTTTATTGAAGATAAGAAGGCTGCGGCTCCTGCCGAGGAAGTGGTCAGCACCAAGCTCGGCGAGCAGATCGCTACCGTGCTTTCCGATCTTACCCCGCGTGAAGAACAGGTTCTGCGCAAGAGATTCGGTATCGGTGAAAAATCCGACCACACACTTGAAGAAGTAGGTAAGCTTTTCAACGTTACCCGCGAACGTATCCGTCAGATTGAGGCCAAGGCCTTGAGAAAACTGCGTCATCCCGTGCGTAGTGCCCTGCTGCGTTCCTACTACGAAAACTAGTTATAGAAGCGGCGCGGACGTGTGTCCGTGCCGTTTTTTATATGGTGGAGAGACGGCTGCATCCGGAATGTGGGAATTGCCGGATGCAGGGGGGAAGTTTTATTCTGCTTTAAGGATAGTGAGGTTAAGAGGCCCCCTTCAGCCGTCCATGAGTGTCGGGGAGAGTGTTCTCTCTCGATCATAACGCTTTAAGATTTGAGGATGAAAATCTAATGGACAATTCTACTGTATTGTTTCTCGTACCTGTCATCGCACTTGTCCTTGATCTCGTGTTAGGAGATCCCAAGTGGTTTCCCCATCCGGTCCGCTATCTGGGCATGGTGCTCGACTGGTACAAAAACTGGGTTAAATCTATCGGCAAGTCCAATAAAATCATGGGCGGAGTCGGAGTATTCGGTTTCTCCATAGTCATCTGGGGCGTGCTTAAAGTCTTTCTTGCAATCCCTGTTATCGGTGTTCTGGTTGCCATTTACCTTGCTTATGCTGGTCTGGCTCTCGGTTCCCTGCTCTGCGAGCACAAGAATGCTGTTGCTCTGCTCGACAGCGGCAAGATTGAGCAGGCTCGCGCTGCAATTGCAGAACTGGTAAGCCGTGATGTTTCCGAACTGGATGAAGCAGGTCTGCGCAAAGCTCTGGCTGAAACCACCAGCGAAAACATTACCGATGGTTTTGTTGCTCCTTTCTTCTACCTCGTTGTAACCGGTCCTGCCGGTATGTGGGTGTACAAGGCTGTATCCACCATGGATTCCATGTGGGGCTACAAGAACGAAGAGTACAAAGAGTTCGGTTATTTCGTAGCCAAGGCTGACGATGTTCTGGCTTTCATCCCCGCACGCATCACCGGTTTCATGATGCTGGCCGCAGGTCGTATCATGAAGCTCGACTGGCAGTCCGCCTACGACAACCTGATCACTGATGCCAACAAGACCGAAAGCCCCAATGCCGGCTGGGCAATGGCTCCCGCAGCATGGCTGCTCGGTGCTCCCATGGGCGGCAAGGCTGTTTACTTCGGTGAAGAAAAGGAAAAGCCTGTTCTCGGCCCCGAAGCCGGCGAATGGTCTTCCCTGAAGCTGAAAAGACTCGGCTCTCTGGTCATGACCACCTGCATTCTCTCCGCTGTTCTGCTCGACATCTACTTCGTGATGGTCTGGGCTTCCGGTGTAGCTCACTAGTCATACCTAAGACTGATCATAATCAGCCGGAATCCTGCAAGCGCGGGGTTCCGGCTTTTTTTGTTTGATGCGCTTTGCGCTTTTGATGATATTATTTTGCCTTCGGTGACTCTTCTGGCGAAATAGCCGGTTTAACTTACATCACGCCTGCTCGGGGCTATTCAAATCAGATTAATCCGGGTACTAAGTCTTGGTCTGGAATTTAATATACGGAGCCCTTCATGTCGCATGATTCATTTAGAAATAAAGTAATATTGGCTGTTCTTGCCGTTGCAGTGGTTGTTTTTGTTCTGGCTACATCCTTTGCAGTCAAGTCATCTCTTTCCACGCCGGAAAAGTCGTATCTTTCCGCCCCAGTAAACGGCAGGTGGATTAAGCTTGATCAGCCATTCAGATTGAATGCCCGCAGCAACGGTTCCGAAATGGCTCTTTTTCGGCGTTTTTTTGAATTGGCTGGCAATACTAAGATCAGGTTGCACTTAAACGCTTTCCGGGGAACCGGAGTATGGCTGGATGGCGTCCCATTACTCAAATTCGATGGCGATATGAGCAAATGGCGTGATGAAATTTTACTGGATTTTCCAGAGCTTGGACCGGGCAGGCACGAGCTTAAAATTGCCGTGGTCAATGAAAATGCACATCCAGCCCTTTCCGTTTGGGCCGAGGAAGCTGATATTGCCACCCCCGAAGGATGGGAGGGCAGTAAAGACGATTTTGTCTGGAATCCGGTAGCAGATGCTGCAAAGACAGGTAAACTGTTTATTGGAAATAAGTTCAAGAGGGCGGACGAAGCTCTGTTGGGGGGCCTCCCCTATATGCTGCCGTTGTTTCTTCTTACAGCCGGTGCTGTCTGGATGCGAGAGAAACAAAAGATTCCCGCAGCACTTAGGCGGTATGAGCTTACTCCGGAGATTGTCCGTTTCGGTTTGCTGGGGTTGTGGGCGGTCATGGCATTGAACAACTTTCATGATCTTCCGCTCAAGCTAGGCATGGATTCAACAGGGCACTTCAAGTATATAGAATATGTGGGCGAAAATCTTAGACTGCCCAGTCCGGTTGAAGGCTGGCAGATGTTCCAACCTCCTCTTTATTATATTATTTCGGCACTGTTCTACAAATTCCTGCTGCTGTTTACCGATATAGAAAACACCCTTTACTGGCTCAGGCTGATTCCGCTGGCGTGTGGCGGCCTGATGATTGAGATTTCTTTCCGTTGCGCAAGGTTGATTTTCAGGGAAGACCGCCTTGCCCAGATAGCAGCCACTATACTTGGCGGTTTCATGCCCATGAATTTTGTAATGTCCCAGTTCTGGGGCAACGAACCATTTGCGGCTGTATTTTCTGCCCTTACAATTTTCATGACCCTCAGTATAATCAACCGGGAAGACGGACGCAGGTTCAAGGATTACATATTTCTCGGCCTATTCAGCGGGTGTGCAGTCCTCAGCAAGGCAACTGCGAGTCTGTTGCTGCCTCCGAGCGTGTTTTTCATCCTTTTGGCGGTGCATGATCGCGGACGAACAAAAACGGCTGGAGAGCCCATTCCTGTGGTCGGGATAAGTGTGTCTGTACTTGTTACTGCCACAGTTGGAGGCTGGTACTATCTCAAAAACTGGCTTGCGTACGGAAAGCCTTTTATCGGCGGCTGGGACAAGATCCGTGAGATTGGCTGGTGGCAGGACCACGGTTATCGTATATGGGAGCATTTTACCGAGTTCGGCGGGGCAGTGCTCAAGCCGGTGTACTCGACGGTCGACGGTATCTGGGATGGGCTCTATTCAACCCTTTGGCTGGACGGAAACCTCAGCGGTGTAAGTAAATTTGCCAGCCGCCCGCCGTGGAACGATGATCTGATGATGGCAACATCCCTGTTGGCCATTATCCCGTCGCTGCTCATTCTCGCAGGAATTGCACGGACTTTTTATACGCCGCTCAAATCGGTTTTCAACGGGCGCATGTTCCTTGTAGGATGCGTGGCTGTATACTTTACCGCAGTCACATATTTATACTTGAATCTGCCCATCTACAGCACTGCCAAGGCCAGCTACACTCTCGGACTCCTGCCTTGTTACGGCATACTTGCTGCTGCAGGTATTAAACCAGCACTGAGCAATTGCTATGTCAAAGCCGCTTTTTGCGGGTTTCTTGCCGTATGGGGAAGTACGGTCTATCTGACATATTTTGTATGAATGATTCTGATTTAGCTGGGACATTTTGCCAAAGGATGTGTCGGGCGGTATCTCTGCTTTCAATATTCCTAAGACTCGAAACGGAGCTTTTCGCCAACGAATAGGGATTACAAAGGGGCTTAGCTCCTTTGGCCGCCGGAGGCGAAATCAGGTCGTCTAAACCGCAAAGCGTATCCAATGGCAGGGCTAAGGGGCCAAGCACGAAAAACAAAAGCCTCCGGCAGTCTCCTAAAAGGGCTGCCGGAGGCTTTTTCAAGCACGTAGGTGCGTGTAATCTATTTTTTCCCGAGTTCTATGCTGCGCTCGTAGCTTTTGCGGATGGCATCAATGATGTTGCCACGTGTGGCAGTGCGGTCCAGATGAACCAGTGCCTTGACCGTAGTCCCGGCGGGAGAGGTTACCATTTCGCGCAGGTGGGCCACGTGCAGTTTGCTTTCCTTGGACAATTTGGTTGAGCCTTCAAATAGCTTTTCAACCATTGATCTGGCCATATCGCGGGAAAGTCCCAGCTCGACGGCGGATTCAATCATGGCGTCTATGAAGTAGAATACATACGCCGGGCCTGATCCGATTACAGCGGTAAAGCTGTCGAACTGGTTTTCGCCAAGTGTATAGACATCACCCAGAGGCTTGAACATTTCACTGGTAAAGGTGCGCTGTTCGTTGCTCAGGTGGTTGTCATCGAGGCATACGGCGAAAACTCCGGCATTGACCAGTGCCGGGGTGTTGGGCATGACCCTTACCACCGGGCAGCGGTTTTCGCAGAATTCCTTGAGCGCGGCCACGGAAAGTCCGGCAGCTATGGAAATAACGCATTTGGACTCGGTGAGTTCCATCGCGATTGCTTCGAGAACTGCGGGAGCGTGCTGCGGCTTGACCGCCAGCACGATAAAGTCGGATTCTCTGGCCAGGTCGCGGGCGTTATCGCATTTAATGAGACCGGTTTCCGCAGCCAGGGACTGCAGTGAAGCTTCGTTCAGGTCGGTTCCCAGCAGTTTGATGTTATCGTCTCCCGCCATGCCTCTGATGATGGCGGCACCCATGTTGCCTGTTCCGATAAATCCGACTTTTTTTGTCATTTTAGTTCACCATTTCAAGGTTGCTGAAGAAGTAGGGTACTTCGATAGCTGCGGTTTCGGGAGCATCGGAGCCGTGACATGCGTTTGCTTCGATTCCTGCGCCGAAAGCCTTGCGGATGGTACCTTCTGCTGCTTCTTTGGGGTTGGTTGCGCCCATGAGGTCGCGGTAGCGCTTGATTGCGTCTTCGCCTTCAAGAACGGAAACTACGCAGGGCCCGGAGATCATGAAATCCACGAGTTCACCGAAGAAAGGACGCTCTTTGTGTACTGCGTAGAAACCTTCAGCCTGGGGTCTGGTCATATGGATCATCTTGGTTGCCTTGATCTTGAGACCTGCATCGGCGATCATTTTGAGGATGTCACCGATTTTACCGGCCTTTACCGCATCAGGCTTGATGATAGAGAAAGTAAGTTCGCTCATTGTTTAAGTCCTCCAAGTGTATTCTTTGTTTGCGGATTATCGCATTTTTCAGGGAATATCCCTGAGCGGAAAGGAAGCATGGTCTGCGGTCAGGAAAAAAGCATCCTGTCTGTTGCCATACTCTCGCCGCGAAGGGTGTAGAATCTCTCAAGCAGATCTTCCACTTTAAGTCCCTTCTTTTCCTTTCCGGAAATATCCAGAATAATCATGCCCTGATGGAACATGATCAGACGGTCGCCCATGTTGATTGCCTGGTTCATGTTATGGGTGACCATGAGTGTAGTCAGGTTGTCCCTGCGTACAACGGCGTCGGTTATATCAAGAATTTTGCGTCCTGTCTTGGGGTCAAGCGCAGCTGTATGCTCGTCCAGCAATAAAATGTCCGGTCTTGTCATTGTTGCCATGAGCATGGTCAAAGCCTGCCTCTGACCACCGGACAACAGTCCAACCCGATCGGAAAGTCTGTCCTCAAGGCCGAGTCCGAGCGTTTTCAATTGATCCCGGAACAGGTCCCGGTCCTGAACTCTGACACCGAATCCAAGGCCTCTGCGTTTACCTCGCTTAAGCGCAAGGGCCATGTTTTGTTCAATGCTCAGTGTCGCACAGGTCCCCAGCAGCGGATCCTGAAAAACACGTCCCAGGTTGGCAGCTCTTTTGTATTCGGGCCATCTGGTAACGTCTGTTCCGTTGATGGAAATAGAGCCGCTTGAAAGCAGGAACGTCCCGGCAACGGAGTTGAGGAAGGTTGATTTCCCGGCCCCGTTGGAGCCGATAACCGTAACAAATTCTCCGGCTTTGATATTCAGATCAACTCCGCGGAGAGCCTGAACCTCGTTGACGCTGTCAGGATTGAAGGTCTTTTTTGCCTTGATTACTTCCAGCATCATGCGCGCCCCCTTTTGAGCAGTCCTGCCTTGATCTGTGGTGAAACCAGAGCGGTTACGACGAGTACGGCAGTGATCAGGTTCAGGTCGCTGGGTGTGAAAGAGAAATCTCCGAGTTTCATCCCAAGAGCCAGGGCGATGGCAATACGGTAGACAATGGAGCCGAGCAGTGCGGAAAGCATAGCCCTGCTGACACTGCCCTTGCCGAACAGAGTTTCGCCGATGATAACCGAGGCCAGACCTGCGATAATGGTTCCGATTCCCATATTAACGTCGGCGGCACCCTGATTCTGTGCTACCAGTGCGCCGGACAGGGCAACCATGGAGTTGGAAAGGCCGACTCCGAAAATTATCATCATGTCCCGGTTAACCCCAAGGCTTGTGATCATTCTGGGGTTGTCCCCGGTAGCGAGCATTGCCAGCCCGAAGGACGTTTTCAGGAACCATATCAGGGCGAGCAGTGCCGCTCCGGAAATGATTGCAAAAAGTATCGGGGTGGAAAAGTGCGGAGCCAGGCCGGTAAGCTCAAGAAATTGGTCGATCAGGGTATCCTGTCCCAGCAGGGTCATGTTCGGTCTGCCCATGATCCTGATATTGATGGAGTACAGGGAAATCATGGTCAGGATGGAGGCCAGCAGGTGCAGAATCTTGAATTTGGTATTCAGGATTCCGGTCACTGCCCCGGCAATAAAACCGGCTCCCATGGCCATGCTCATACCGATCAATGGATGATACCCGTTGCTGATGGCAACGGCTGAGACGGCCGCACCGAGAGGCAGGCTGCCGTCCACGGTCAGGTCGGGAAAATCAAGCACCCTGAAGGTCAGGTATACTCCGAGTACCATCAGTCCGAAAGCTGTGCCCTGTTCAAGGGCACCCATGAATGCGTATAAACTTATCATAATTTTTGGATAGTAATGAAAAAAGGCGCAGAATGTACTGCGCCTTTACCTCGTATACTGATGTTTTGCAAATGTTTACTTGATGATCCTGTCAGCCCGGTCCATAACCTGCTTGGGTATGGATATACCCATTTGTGCTGCTGCATTTTCGTTTACGAAGAGGCGCAGGTTCTGAAGGGTCTCAACAGGCATGTCGGCAGGCTTTGCGTTCTTGGAAAGGATGCGCGCAGCCATGTCTGCGGTCTGAAGTCCCATGCGGTAGTAGTCGACGGCAATGGCGGCCACTGTTCCGCGTTCTACGGAATCCGTATCGGCGGAGAAGATGGGCAGCTTGTTCTGGCGGCAGACTTTTATGGCTGCTTCAAGGCCGGAAACTACAGTGTTATCCAGAGGGATGTAGATGGCGTCACATCTGCCCACGAGGCTTTTGGCGGCCTGATATACATCGCTCGAGTTGGCAATGGATGCTTCCTCAACCTTGATTCCGAAATCCTTGCAGACTTCCTTAAGCAGTTCGGTGAGAACTACCGAGTTTGCCTCTCCGGCATTGTAGATGGTGCCGAGGGTTTTGATCTCTGGCATGAACTCCTTGATGAGTTCCACCTGACGCAGTACCGGACTCATATCAGTCATACCGGTAATGTTCTTTCCGGGCAGCATGAGGCTTTTGACCAGACCTGCTGCAACAGGATCGGTAACACCGGTGAAAAGTACCGGAATATCTTTGATTTTCTGGGCCACAGCCTGCGAAGAGGGGGTGGTGATGGTCAGAACGAGATCAGGTTTTTCACCTTTGATCTGGTTGGCGATCTGGACGTTTGTGGCCTGATTGCCCTGAGCTATATGTTCGTTGTAGATGACGTCGATTCCAGCTTCCTTGAGACGGTTTTTGAAACCTTCTCGCATGGCATCGAGTGACGGATGTTCAACAATTTGGGAAATGGATACGGTATAGGTCTGAGCAGAGTGAATCACAGGTACGGTGACCATGAACAGCAATACAAGAAATAGGAGGATTTTTTTCATCCTTACATATCCTTTATGTTGAAAAATTTTTATTAAATTGATTTGCCCTTAAAATGGCACTTAAGTCAAGATGGGAACGAAATTATTTTTAAAGATGATGGATTTAGGAGCTGGTTCTAATTCAGCGTGATGAGTCGTCTCCATCCAAACAGGATTGGTGCTCTAGCTCACCGGTTTCAGTTTTTCCACAGGTACAATATTGACTTTTCCTTTGTTCTCGGCAGCCCATTGCCGGATGGCTTTTAATGTTTCCCGGTGCGGATGTCCAATTGCTATTGCCTGTCCTCTTTTTCTGGCCAGTTCAGCTGTCTTGGACAACTGAAACTTGATTGCGGCAACGTTTTTCACATTGTCCAGGAATATGCTTCTTTCATAGATCTTTACACCGGCGCTTTTGGCCGCTTTCGGGGCCGCGCTGTCCGGTGTGGTCCTGCTGTCCAGAAAGTAGATTTTTTCCTTTTTCAACTGGCTCATTACAGTATTCATTCCGTTCAGGTCCTCGGTAAACTTCGACCCCATGTGGTTGTTCAGACCGCGCGCTCCGGGAACTTTACTTACAGCTGCCAGCACCTTGTCTCTGATCTGGGCCTCACTCATGCCGACAAGCAGTGCGTCAGGTCCGGGGTTCACCTTCGGGTATCCCTTGGGCTGCATGGGCAGATGGATCATTATCTCATTGCCGTGTTTCCGGGCGATGTCGATGGTCTTCTGAACCTGAGAACTGTTCGGCCAGATTGAAAATGAAACATGAACGTCCAGTGCAGCCAGCCCCTTGGCAAGGGTAAGGTCCTCACCCATGTCGTCAATTACAATGGCCATTTTCGGTGCGTTAGGGTCCGGTTTTGTCGGCGCCGGTATCGGTGTTGTGACGGGTGTAAAAAGGGAGAACCTGTGGGTAGGTACACCGTTCACACTGATCAGCCAGCTCTCGGGTGAAGTCTCGTGGATACTGGCGTTAAGGGAACTGTCCTCAAGGCCTTTGCGAATGCTGGCTACGAATTCCTGTTTGTCTCCCTTGCAGGGAAAGCTCAACTGCTGGAAATGAAAGTCGCGTCCCTGATGTTTTTTTATGGATACGTCTTCAAGACGCAGCTCACTCATGGAAATGTCAGCTTTCTTGAGAGCTGTGATCAGGGCAAGGTCGACCTGCTTGACCAGATCGTCCATGTCGTTTTCCTGCGGTTCTTCGTAAAGGATCGGTTGCGCCGTTTCAGTTGAATTCTGTTCTGCCAGAGCCTGTTCCGACGGAGCAGGCTTCTTGCCAGATGCTGAGGTATCTTCTGCAGGAGAGAATAAAAGTGCGATGACTAAGCAGATGCATGCGGCAGCGGCAATGGTTGCTGCCGCAATTACTGCGGGCTTGAAGAGCCGAGCCCGAAGCCCCGGATTCTGTTCCGGGATTTCGGGCTCGGTGTTTTGATCATGAGTCTGGTTTTCCACGCGGATACGGCCTTGATATTACTTTATTTCCTTGATGCGGGGCAGTCCTTTCACCAACTGCAGTCCAAGTCTGAGCTGATTGTCTCTATCCAGCATTTTTTTGGCTTTCTCGTTTCTCTCGGCTATGGCCTTGGTATCGTGGCCGTTGTTCTCAAGATGCCTGTTCAGGTCTTTTTCACGGAAAATGAAACGGTCGGTATCATCTTTGTCGTCTGCAGGAGCAACAAAGGGGTATAAGATGTCCGGGTCAATTCCTTCGGCCTGAATGGAGCGTCCGCTGGGGGTGTAGTACAGTGCAGTGGTCAGCTTTATTCCTGAACCGTCGGCCATGGGAATGATTGTCTGGACTGATCCTTTACCGAAGGTGCGTTCGCCAATCAGCAGGGAGCGGTCATGATCCTTCAGAGCCCCGGCAACAATTTCGGAAGCGGATGCTGATCCAGCATTGATGAGGGTCACCATGGGAACGTTCACGTCTGTTGCCTGTTCTGCAGCGTCGTAGTCCATACGGCTGGCCTTGTCGCGGCCTTCGATGTAGACGATGAGTCCTTTGTCGATGAAGGTGTCGGCAACGGATACGGCCTGCTTGAGAAGCCCGCCGGGGTTGTTGCGCAGGTCAAGGATGAGCCCTTTAAGGGTATGATCCTTATTGTAGTCCGCCAGTGCCTTGTGCATTTCGCGGGTGGTGTTTTCATTGAATCTGGTGAGTCGCAGATAGAGGATACCATCTTCAAGTTCCTGACTTTTGGCGCTGATGATGGGAATGGTGTCGCGGGTGATGGTGACTTTATCCGGCTTGGTTGCGTCCTTGTGCAGGATGGTCAGGATTACATCTGTTCCGCGTTTGCCTCTGATCTTGCTTACAGCTTCCATAAGGGAAATGGACTGAGTTGATTCCCCGTTGATCTCAAGGATGATGTCTCCTGCCTTGAGCCCGGCCTTGTATGCGGGAGTGTCTTCAATGGGGGAGATTACGATCAGGCGTCCTTTTTCCATACTGATTTCAATGCCGATGCCGCTGAATTCTCCACTGGTGGCTTCCTGCATCTCTTTGAAATCATCGGTTGAAAGAAAAGTGGAGTGGGGGTCGAGCTGTTCAAGCATGCCCTTCACTGCATCATCAACCAGTTCCTTGCGGGAGATGTCCTTGACGTAATTGTGTTCCACCAGGTCAAGAACCTGCGAGAACCTGCGCAGAGGCTCGAAACGGTCTTCATTGACCGCTTCAGTCGGCTGCGGTGCGACGGAAATTACGAAAAGGGCGAGGATGGCTACCAGCCATAAAGTTTTTCTCATGTTCTCCTCCAGCGTGGTGAATGCTGCAACTTGCTAAAGATACTATAATTTATTTTCGGGCAAGCCATTCTTGCGGGTTAACTGCTTTCTGATGAAAACGCAATTCAAAATAGAGCCCGGTTTCTTTCAGGTTAGGGTAATACCCTGTTTTTCCGATCACTTCATCTTTCTCTACTTCCTGCCCGCTTTTGACGAAACTTTCGGCAAGATAGGCGTACAGGGAATAGTAATTGTATCCGTGGTAGATGATAACCACACGGCCGAATCCTCTGAGGGTGTCGTTATGGACAACCTTCCCCCAGAAAATCGATTTAACATCCACATTCCCATCGGTTTTAATGCCGATGCCGCGCACCGGCGGCTTGGCGGAAAGGTCGAAGTTGACAAGGGTGTTGCCTTCGCAGGGGCGAGGCAGTGAACCTTCAAAATTCTGAATCTTCCTGCTTGTAAGACTTTTCAGTCTGTAATTGAGTTTGTTGATTGTTTCAAGAAGACCTTTAACTTCCTGTTCTTTGGTCAGCTTAAGGGATCTGATGCCTCGGATTCCGGAGAGAAGGTCGAGTTTGTCTTCAAGCAGGCTGTCCTTGGTCGTATTAATTTCAGCAAGCTTGTTCTCGGCCTTGAGTTTCAGTTCTCCCTGTGTTCTCAGGTTGAGGGATATTTCTTCAGCCTTACGTTGAGCCTTCTGCAGCTCGGTTCTGGTTTCCCTGTAGAGAGAGGCCAGCCAGACAAAATTGCGGTCCGCACTCTGCCAGTCGTCAAGATTACCGAAACGGTTTTCTAGTTTACGGGAATGAACCGGCCAAAGCTTTGTGATCATTGACTTGAGTCGCTCGACAATCACCTCATGTTCGACCCTGAGTGTCTTTTCTTCTGAGCGGACAGCTTCCTCTTCTACGGTGATGCGCTGCAGTTCATCTTCCTGCCGGAACAGTTCCCGTTCAACATTAGTGATACGGTCTTCTATTGCGGCAAGTTCTCCGAACATATCCCTTTCTTCCCTAGTCAGCTTCAGCAGTTCCTGTTTCTGCTGTTTGACTGTCTCGCGGGTGTCCTGAATCTCCTCCTTGAGTCTGTTTACTGCCGAATCCTGTGCTGATGCCGGAACGGAAATACACAGAATAAGGAGCATAAAGAGTGAAGTTAAAATATATTTATACGGATATTCAGGCATATACGATCAGTTGTTCAGGAAACTGCCGAGAGGACAGTTCGCGCAGTCAGAGTTGGTCTTCTTGCACCAGCATTTGGCTGTCCTCACAATCAATGCATGATATTCATTAAACAAATCCGCATTTTCTTCAAGCACATCCATGAAAAAATCCTGAAGCTCCTGATAGTTTATATCTTCATGCACCAGCATGTGCCGGTTGAAGATTCTGCGTGTGTAGGCATCCACAACAAATACAGGCTTGTTCAGGGCGTAAAGCAGGATAGAGTCCGCTGTTTCAGGTCCGATTCCGTTAACCGACAGCAGGGATTCACGCAATTCCCGGGTATCATGCTCCTTAAGGTCGGTGATACATTCTGCGGAGTAGCTTTCAAGGAAATCGAGAAAATTCCTGAGCCGTGCGGCTTTCATGCGAAAGAACCCGGAAGGCCGGATCAGTTCCTGAAGCTCGTTTTCGTTCAGGCGGCGCAGCCCGTGGACGGTCAATCCGTTGTTCATCTTAAGGTTTTCGATGGCCTTTTCCACATTGGCCCAGTTGGTGTTCTGGACCAGTATGGCACCGACGGCAATTTCAAACGGGGTATCTCCCGGCCACCAGTGACAAGGCCCCAATCTGTCCGACAGGGCCTTGTAATAATTCATAAGGAGCTGTTCTCTATTCATCTTCTGTGGTTACGTTTTCCCAGAGCAGTCCGGCCCATTCTCCCATGGTGAATATCTCCGGAGCTGGGAGACCTGCCTCTATGTAGGTTCCGGCCACTTTCTCGGCCTGTTCCACCAGTATCCCGGAAAGGATCAGCATAGAGTCCTTTTTCAATCGAGCAGTCACGTCCGGGCAGAGCTCAATCAGCGGTCCTGAAAGGATATTTGCTACGACCATATCGTACTTCAGGTCCGGGGCGATGCTGTCGGCACTGCCCACGGAGAGGGTGATGCCTTCAACCGAGTTGTTCTCAACGTTTTCCATGGCACAGACAATGGATTGCGGGTCAATGTCCACTCCCACACCTTTAAGTCCGAGCTTGGCGAGGGCGATAGAGAGGATTGCAGAACCGGTGCCGAGGTCGAAGAAATTCATTCCGGAATTGAGCTTTCCTTCATCTGCCAGTTTGCTGATCAGCTCAAGGCAAAGTGCGGTTGTCGGGTGGCTGCCGGTTCCGAAGGCCATTTTGGGCTCGATGATGATGTGTGTTTTATCCTCAGTCTTCTGTTCAAGCAGCCACGGAGGCAGAATCTCGAAGTTTCCGCAGGTGATGGGCTCAAAGTAGTCTTTCCATGCCAGTCCCCAGTTTTCCGCTTCAATTTCTTCATGCGTGCAGCTGCAGTCCGGCCAGCGTTTTTTGATTTCCTCGACAATTTCCATGCCCAGCGGATGGTCTTCAAGGTGGATGGTGTAAAAAATGGAGTCGTCATCCAGCGGTTTTTCTTCCCAGCCGTGTGCTACACGTGTCCCGAGATAAATCTGGCACTCGTCGCTGTCCATTTCAGATAAAGTAAACTGTATTTTCAAAAGCTTGGACATTAATGTCTCCTTATATATGCATTGCAGAACTGTCCTGCCTGACTTTTTGAGTCCGGGTCCGATGTATGCTCTGGCTTATGTTCAGGATGATTTTTGCTGCTTGTGGCTGGTCAAATCATGTTTTCGAACCACCCTTAACGTAAAAAGCCCAACTACTGAAGCCAGTATTTGGGCTTTGGGGGTTTATTTGTTTAATCCCGGAAGATTCATTGTCGTATCAGTTGAAATCCCTATCTGTCAGACTATGCGGTCGATGAGGCGACCTTTGCCGGTAAGGCTGTGGATTGCTTCATCCACCTGCCTCTGTTGAGCCATCTCGTGGGCGTGCATGGCAGGATCATCGAGTGCTGCAGCCACATGATCCGCGCGTTCCGTAGAAATCTGCGGATAAAGGCTTGTGTTGCTTACTCCGCCTCTGACAGGTGTGGCAAGGGCTATTTCATCCATGTTTATTTTCCGGTCTTTTTGCTTAACTATTTCTTCGGCTGGTTGCCCAGGCCTTGGATTCCGGGAGGCCTGAACGGTTTTTCAGTCCGTTTAAGCCTGCCCGATTATATAAATTAAATAAGCTTCAAAACCGTTGAGGTCAAGCCGCTATGCGTTTTCGAGCAGCTCTTCCAGTGTGCTGAGGAAAGCGTCCAGATCCGCCCGGTCAATGGTCAGTGCAGGAAGCAGTCTCAGGATGGTGCCCTTGGTCAGGTTAAGGATAAATCCTTTTTCACGCAGCCCAGCAAAAACGGCGCTGCCGTCAAAGGAAAGTTCAACTCCGAGCATAAGTCCCATTCCGCGGACAGATTTGATTTTTCCGGGGAATTTCTCCTGCAGCTTGAGGGCCTTGTCCTTGAAGTGGTCTCCGAGTTCTGCAGCCCGTCCGGCAAGGTCTCTTTCATTCATGATGTCGATGACTTTTGATGAAACCTTGGCTACCAGAGCACCGCCGCCGAAAGTGGTGGCATGGCTTCCGGGAGCGAATCCTTTGGCAACTTCGTCGGTAGCGAGCATTGCCCCCATGGGCAGGCCGTTGGCAAGGGCTTTGGCTGAAGTGAAAATGTGCGGAACAATTCCGTAATGCTGATGGGCCCACCATTTCCCGGTTCTGCAGAGTCCTGACTGAACCTCATCAACAATCAGCAGGATGTCGTTTTCAGCGACAATTTCGGTTACGGCCTTGACGTATTCCTCGGGCAGAGGCTTGATTCCGCCTTCTCCCTGAACCATTTCAATCATGACCGCAGCGGTTTTGGGAGTTACCGCAGCCTTGAGGGTCTCAACATCCCCGGCGGGAACGTATTTGAAGCCTTCGGGCAGGGGAGCGAAGCCGTCTTTGATGGGTCCGGTCTGTCCGGTGGCGGTAAGGGTTGCCAGGGTCCGTCCGTGGAATGATCCCTCAAGGGTGATGATTTCGTAAGCATCCCTTTCCTTGACGGTTCTCATGTATCTGCGGGCCAGTTTGATGGCTGCCTCGTTGGCTTCAGCACCGGAGTTGCAGAAAAAGACTTTTCCGGCAGCACAGGTGGCAAGAAGCTTTTCAGCACATTCAACCTGTTCTTCCTGATAGAAGAGGTTGCTTACCTGTACCAGCTTGCGGGACTGCTCGATCATCACTTCAACCAGCTCTTCCGGGCAGTGGCCTATGTTGACTACCGAAATACCGGAAAGAAGGTCTATGTATTCGCGTCCGTCGAGATCCCAGAGTCTTGAGCCGCTGGCTTTGCTTACGTTTAGGGGGTACCTGCCGTAGGTGTTGCAGATTGCGGCTTTTTCTTTGGCTACAAGTGTATCGTGTTTGCTCATTGTATTGTCTTCTTTATTGTGGAGAGATTAATTTTTACCTGTATGCCCGAATCCTCCGGCGCCTCTTTGCGTCTCGGAAAGTTCTTCACTCGGAATGAGCGCGGCATGACAGTAGGGCATGAATACCAACTGTGCGATGCGCTGTCCGCGCTCAATTCGTCGCTTCTCTCCGGAGGTGTTCAGGAGGGAAACCTTTATTTCTCCTCGGTAGTCGGGGTCGATTACTCCGACGCCCTGACTGACGGTGAGGCCGTCCTTTGTTCCCAGTCCGCTGCGGGAATAGATAAATCCGGCAATTCCGGGCGAAGTGATTTCGATGGCTATCCCTGCCGGAAAGGCAAATCTTTCTCCGGGACCGATTTCCACGTAATCACTTTCGATGCAGGCACGCAGATCCACACCCGCCGAGTTGGGGGTGGCATATTCCATGCCGCTTTCCCGTGCTGTTTCGTTGAGGAATTTTACTTTAACTTCAACATGATTGGATTGTTGGGTAGTCATCTTTTTTATCCTTAAATAAATGACAATCAGAGCGAGGAGAATGCTCTTCTCGGTCCCAAGTGTCAACTTTCTAGCAATAATATTTCTAAACTGTCTTGAAATGTTAACCTGAATAAGGCAAATAATAAAAATAAGTGTGAAAGGGTCGGGCCATTTTGATGATTCGGATCAGCCCGTTTTTAACTATACGTTAAGGAGATCAGCATGCAGCCACTTCGCGTGTACAGCGTGGTTCCCCGTCTGCCCAAACAACTGGAAGAACTCTGGGATCTGGCATATAACTTCCTGTTTGTCTGGAACAGCGACATTTCTAGTATCTTTTCTTCCATCGACCACAACCTCTGGCGGGAATGCCAGCAGAACCCGGTTGCGTTTCTTAACCATCTGCCGCAGCAGCAGCTTGAAGAACTGGCGAATGACGATTTCTTCATTCAGCGCCTCAAGGAGGCGGTGAAGGTTCAGAGGAATTATCTTGCCCGCGAGAGCTGTTCCTATAAATTTGAAGGCTCCAAGAAGGGGGCTCCGGTGGTGGCATATTTCAGCTTCGAATACGGCATCGGCCTGAGCCTGCCGATTTATTCCGGCGGTCTGGGCATACTTGCCGGGGACCATCTCAAGTCTGCAAGTGACCTGAACATTCCGCTGGTGGGGATCGGGCTCTGCTATCAGCATGGTTATTTCCGGCAGTACATGACTCAGGACGGCTGGCAGCAGGAACGCTATCCAAGCCATGATTTTGAGGAAATGCCCATCAAGCCTGTAAAAGGCAAAGACGGAGAAGACGTGATTTTCACGCTTGATATAAAGGGTGAGCCGCTCAAAGTCAAAATCTGGTATGTGCAGGTCGGGCGTGTGACCCTGTATCTGCTGGATACCAATGTGCCGGAAAACCCGCAGAATTTCAGAGCGATCACTGCCAGACTGTATGGCGGCGACCTTGAAATGCGCCTCTGGCAGGAAATCCTGCTCGGTATAGGTGGCGTTAAGGCGTTGGCGATCCTTGGTCTTGAACCCAGCGTTATCCACATGAACGAAGGTCACTCGGCCTTTGCCGGACTGGAACGCATCCGTATCTTCATGACTGAGCAGGGAATGTCTTTTGAAGCAGCCATGGAGATGGTCGCATCGTCCTCTATCTTTACGACCCACACTCCGGTTCCGGCCGGTAACGACCGGTTCCCGGCAGACCTGATGCGCCCGTATTTCGAGCCTTATGCCCAGACTATGGGGCTGGCATACAAGGTATTCCTGTCCTTGGGACGCGAAGATCCGCGTGATGACTCCGAACAGTTCTGCATGACAGTACTGGCTCTTAAGCTTTCCCGCTTCAACAACGGGGTATCGCTGCTGCACGGCCATGTTTCCAGAAATATGTGGAAAAGGGTCTGGCCGCAGTATCCGGTGGAAGACGTCCCAATCGGGGCCATTACCAACGGTGTGCATATGCCGACCTGGGTTGCCACAGATTTTTCCCTTCTTTTTGACCGCTACCTCGGCCCCAACTGGCGTGAGGACCCGGACTGCACCAGAGTCTGGAAGCAGACCGACAACATTCCCGATGCAGAGCTCTGGCGCACTCATGAACGGCTCAGGGAAAGACTGGTCGATTTCGTACGCAAACGTCTGCGTCGGCAGCTGATAAGCATCGGAGCACGTCGTAAGGAAATTGAACTGGCTGATGAAGTGCTTGATCCTCGTGCACTCACCATAGGTTTTGCACGGCGTTTTGCAACTTATAAGCGTGCAGGACTGCTGCTCAGGGACAAGGAACGTCTGATCAAACTCATTTCCGATTCACGGCATCCGGTGCAGTTTATTTTTGCCGGTAAGGCTCATCCGCAGGACAACGAGGGTAAGAAGCTTATTCAGGATCTGATTCAGCTTTGCCGCCGTGAAGAGTGCCGTATGAGCATGGTTTTCATTGAAGATTATGATATGAAGATTGCCAATTACATGGTTCAGGGGTGCGATGTCTGGTTGAACACTCCCAGAAGGCCCCTTGAAGCATGCGGAACCAGCGGAATGAAGGCCATGGCCAACGGCGTATTGCAGTTCAGTACTCCTGACGGCTGGTGGGATGAAGCCTACCTGCCGGACAACAGCCTCGGTTGGGCCATAGGTCGCAGGGAAGACTACAACGATCATGAATATCAGGATTTTGTAGAGAGTCAGACCCTTTACAAGGTGCTTGAAAATGACATAATTCCCGAATTCTATGACCGCGGGCATGGCAGTATTCCAAGAAACTGGATCAGAAAAGTGAAGAAGGCCTTGCGCATTCTCGGTCCTGAGTTCAACGCCAACCGCATGGTTGAGGACTACACGGAAAAAGCCTATCTGCCTGCATTCAGGAATTATCAGACCATGTCCCAGAACAGGTTCCAGGGGGCCAAGGATCTGGCTGCATGGCGGATGGATATTATGACCAAGTGGTCTAGTCTCAAAGTGAGAAACATTACTTCCGAGACTCATACCGACATCTACGTGGAAGAACCTATCATCGTGAGTGCCGAAGTGTACTTGAACGGCCTTTCCACTGATGATGTTCAGGTTGAAATATATGCGGGGTCTGTTGATCAGAACGGTGCCTTCGTGAACAGAAAGACCGTGATAATGACTCCTGAAGAAGCAGTAGGTGCAGGATGGCATCTGTATCAGGGTGAGGTTCTGCCGGGTGAAGCCGGAAGATTCGGTTATACCGTCCGTATTCTGCCGAAGCATGAACTGCTGCTGGATTCCCATTCACTGGGTCTCATATACTGGGCTCAATAAGTACGGAAGCTGAATTTGAAAAAAACGCTCAAGTTAATGATTATCAGCGGAGCCCTCAAGGGCTCCGTTTTATTTTGTACCTTCTGTCTTTTGGTTTTATGCGCGTTACCAGCATCCGCCTTTGAGGGGCGAGTGAAGTCCGTGATAGACGGGGATACCTTTGTTCTGGAGGACAACAGAAATGTCAGGATCGCCTCAATTGATACCCCGGAAATAGGCCACAATGGGGATACGGATCAGTATTATGCCCGGAAATCCAAATCTGCTTTGACCGAGCTGGTTAAGGGTAAAAAAGTGCGCGTTGAATTGACATCCGATGGAAAGGACAAGTACGGGCGACTTGTAGCATGGGTTTACGTCAGGAATATTTTTGTGAATGAATTCATGGTGCGCAACGGGTTTGCTGTTTATTACCACCACCGGAACAACCGGGAAAACTATCAGAATATTCTTTTACAGGCCCAAAGAAAGGCTTATAAAGATGAGAAAGGTTTCTGGCCAGTAATCAGGAAACAGAAAATGTTTACCAAGGAATGGGTCGGAAACAGAAACAGTCGGAGATGTTTTCCGGAAGGCAACAGCCTCGTACAAAGGATCAGCCTGAAGAACAGGGTGAATTTTACTGATCTTGGTGAGGCATATCGGCAGGGTTATTCTCCTGCCCGCAATATCGGATTCTGGCCGCAGGAAAGGTAAACCCGGGGGCGTTGCCCACCCTGGAGTTGTGAATGAGCCATATGGCGGTATTTTGGGAGACTTTCATTGTTATTCAAGAAATTTGCAAGTACATTCCATGAGTTTCAGATCGTGCGTGATCAGGCCTTGTGCATTGATTGCAAGGTTTGCATCAAGCAGTGTTCCTATGAAGCTCATTTCTGGGATGACGCCCGAAATAAGGTTACCCACGATAATCGTAAATGTATAGGCTGCCATCGCTGTGCAGCCATGTGTCCTACGGCTGCTCTGACAATCAGGCTCAGCGAGGCGCAGCTCAGACCCAATGCGTCGTGGACTCCGAATTACGTGCGCAACATTTTCAGTCAGGCTGAATCCGGAGGGGTGTTGCTTGCAGGCATGGGCAGTCCCAAGGATATTCCTGTATACTGGGATAGCCTGCTTCTCGATGCGAGTCAGGTCACCAACCCCTCAATAGACCCATTGCGAGAGCCGATGGAACTTAAAACCTTCCTTGGGGCCAAGCCTGACAGGGTGGAGGTGGAATTTGACAGGTTCGGAGAGCCGTCCCTTAAGACTGCACTTGCTCCTCAAATCGAATTGAATACTCCCGTCACTTTTGCCGGTATGTCTTTCGGGGCGATTAATTTTAATTTGCACGTGGCTATGGCTCGGGCGGCAAAGGAGCTGGGCACGGTCTATAATACAGGAGAAGGCGGGCTTCACACGTCTCTGTACGAGTATGGCAACTGGACCATTGTGCAGGTAGCCTCCGGGCGGTTCGGGGTCCACGGTGATTATCTGAATGCCGGAGTGGGTATTGAGATCAAGGTCGGGCAGGGAGCCAAGCCGGGAATCGGTGGGCACCTTCCCGGTGAGAAGATCAATGAAATGATCTCGGAAACGCGCATGATTCCACCGGGATCGGATGCCATTTCTCCTGCACCGCATCACGATATTTATTCGATCGAAGATCTTTTGCAGCTTATTTTTGCCTTGAAGGAAGCCACGGAGTATCGTGTCCCTGTCGCGGTTAAGATTGCAGCAGTGCATAATGTTGCGGCAATCGCTTCAGGAGTTGTGCGGGCCGGGGCGGATATATTGACCATTGACGGCATGAAGGGCGGAACCGGAGCTGCTCCGGCCATGACCCGTGACAACGTGGGCATACCTATTGAGCTTGCCCTTGCAAGTGTTGACCAGCGGTTGCGCGATGAAGGGATACGTGCAAATGCATCGATCATAGCCGGGGGCGGTATCCGCTGCAGCGCAGACGTAATCAAGGCCATAGCTCTCGGGGCGGACGCTGTGAACATCGGGACAGCGGCGCTGATTGCCGTTGGATGTACCCTTTGCGGGCGATGTTATACAGGCAAATGCCCGTGGGGAATTGCAACCAATGATAATAAGCTTGCCAGACGTCAGAATCCGGACGTTGCGGCGGAGCGTCTGGTAAACCTTGTGCGCGGCTGGTCGCATGAAATTGAGGAGATGCTCGGCGGCATGGGGCTCAATTCGATTGAAAGTCTGCGCGGAAACAGGGATAAGTTACGGGCAGTCGGGATCAGTGAGATCGAAATGGACATTCTTGGCGTAAAACATGCCGGACGGTAGGTATAGTTATGAAACGTGTATATCCTGACAAGAATTTCTGCATCGGGTGCAGATTGTGCGAACTGGCCTGCCTTGCCGCCCACTCCGACAGCAGTGATATTGTCCTCGCCTACAGGGAAGAAAGGTCCAAGGGGCTTTCGGCATGCAAAAGGGTTTTTGAAAATGATAATGAATGTGTGTCCATAAGCTGCCGTCATTGTGATGAACCGCAGTGCGTACCGGTATGTATTTCCGGGGCCCTTACCAAAGACGATAATACCGGCATCACCGTTTATGATGCGGACAGATGCGTTGGGTGCTGGTCCTGCCTTATGGCCTGCCCCTACGGCGCGATTCAACGTAACCGGCTGCAGAATAAGATAGTAAAGTGTGACCTTTGTTCAGGGCGGAAGGAAGGTCCTGCCTGTGTTGAAGCCTGTCCGAACAGGGCACTGAAATACGAGGAGCGGTAGTCTTATGAAATATGTGATTATCGGGAACGGCATAGCCTCCCTCGGGGCGATTGACGGGATCAGGAAGCACGACAGAAAAGGCTCCATAACTGTAATCGGAGCAGAAAATACAGCCGCATACGGCAAGCCGCTCACCTCATACCTGCTTGCGGGGAGAATTAATCCGGAACGGCTTTCGGTTCGTTCGGATGATTTTTACGAGGGTAAGAATGTTGAATTGCGTCTGGGAACCACCGTCGTTGATATTGATGTCGACTCAAGGCAGGTAGTCACTTCCACTGGAGAACGTATTTTTTATGACAGACTTCTCCTTGCCACCGGCGGCACCCCGTTTACGCCGCAGATAAAAGGTATGTACGGGCCGGATGTGTACAACTTCACCGCGGCCAAGGATGCCTTCGGGCTGATGGCTGTGCTGAAGACCCTCAAGAGGGCTGTTGTTATCGGAGGCGGGCTGATCGGCCTGAAGGCTGCGGAGAGCCTGTACAATCGTGGTGTGCAGGTCGCCGTAGTGGAAGAGGCCGGTCGCATTCTGCCGCTGGCTTATGACGAGAAGGCCGCCGGTCTTATTAACCAGAGGATTGAGGCTGCCGGGATGATGCTTCGCTGCGGCGTCAGGGCAAAAGAGATTGTACGTGATGGAGAGGGAAATCTTCGCGGAGTGCTCCTTGATGATAATTCGTTTCTTGAAGCTGACGCAGTTGTGATTGCCATAGGGGTCATTTCCAATACCTCACTGGCCGCAAATGCCGGACTGGAAGTCGGAAACGGGATTATCGTCAGCGACCGGATGCGCACCAGCAATGAAAATATTTATGCTGCCGGTGATGTGGCCCATGCCAAGGACGTGGTCTTTGACAAGGACATGGTCGTACCTGTCTGGTCCAATGCCTACACACAGGGGTATTATGCCGGTAAGAATATGGCCGGAAATGAAGCCGATTATCCCGGAACCATGTCCATGAGTTCCATCAGCTTTTTCGGGCTGCCTACAATTTCGGTAGGTGAAGCCAATCCTCCGGCTGACAGCAGTGAATACGAAATCTATATTTTTTACAGTGAACCGAAGCAGAGCTACCGCAAGCTTGTCTTCAAAGGCGACAATCTGGTCGGTTACGTCCTCGTAGGGGATATTGATTATGCGGGGATGTACACATCATTTATCAAGTTCAGGTTCAAGGTTGATGCCTATACCCGCAAAAGGCTCAGTGAAGGGGAGCCGGATGTACTGATGTGGCCTGACGATTTTTTCAACAAGGCATGGAATCCTGAATAGCTGTTTTTCGGAGGCATCATGAAAGCTCCTGAAAAGTATTATGATTTCGAAAAGGATGTCTCCGGGTGCGGTGTTTTCGGGGTGATAAACCGCAGGCGGGAATGTATTCCGGGTAATATCCCCATTCAGGCTATGGCCTGCATGCATGACCGTGGCAACGGGCTTGGAGGCGGATTTGCCGCTTACGGAATATATCCGGATTTCGAAGACAAGTACTGCTTCCAGCTGCTTTGTGACGACCAGCTCTCTCTGGACCGGGCCGAGGAGATTATAAAACTCTATTTTGATATTCATGAAGCCGAGCCCATCAGGACCCGCAAGGTACTCTCCATTCCCGATCCGCCGATGGTCTGGCGGTTTTTCGTAAGTCCCAAGGAACTTTTACCTCCTGCTCCTTTCAGCGGCGGGGATGAATCAGACTATATCGTCGGTGTGGTCATGAAGATCAACAAGGAGGTACCCGGTGCCTTTGTCCTTTCCAGCGGCAAGAACATGGGTGGATTCAAGGGGGTCGGTTATCCCGAGGATATTGCCGAATTCTACAGGCTGGATGAATACAGCGCCTACATCTGGACCGGGCACAACCGCTTTCCCACCAATACTCCGGGCTGGTGGGGTGGAGCGCATCCGTTTACCATTCTGGACTGGTCCATTGTGCATAACGGAGAAATCTCATCCTACGGGATAAATCGCCGGTACCTCTGTACCCACGGGTACGAATGTACCATGGGGACCGATACGGAAGTTGTTGCATATTTAATTGATTTACTGATACGTAAACACGGTTTGAGCCGAAAGCTCGTTTCATCCGTTTTCGCGCCGCCATTCTGGGAAGACATTGAAAAGATGGGTGCACGCGAGAAAAAGCTTTACACGGCACTTAGAACCACATACGCAAGTGCAATGCTGAACGGTCCGTTTGCCATACTGGTTGCGGATTCCGGGAGTCTGTGGGGACTTAACGATCGCATTAAGCTCCGCCCCCTTGTGGTGGCCCGTAAAGGGGATGCGGTTTACATGTCCAGCGAAGAAAGCGCTATCCGTCTGGTCTGCCGTGATCTTGACGAGGTCTGGATGCCCAAGGCCGGAGAACCGGTGATCATTGAGACACTGGAGGTGGATCATGGGTGAGCGCAGGCTGGTCATAGATGCCTCCGGACTCGATTACCGCAGGCTCAATGAAATAATACGTGAAAGTGTCCGGCACGGTGTTGATGATTTCGTTCTCGACAATGTTATCGGACAGAGGTACATAGCTACTGCTTTAAAGGGCGAATTGACTTTTACGGTCAACGGTACGCCCGGGCAGGATCTGGCTGCATTCATGAAAGGTCCGCGTATTGTCGTCAACGGCAATGCTCAGGACGGGGTTGGAAATACCATGGATGACGGCCGGGTTATAATCAAAGGCATGGCCGGAGATGTTCTTGGTTACGCCATGCGTGGCGGGGCTATTTACGTCCGTGGCGATGTCGGGTATCGGGTGGGTATTCATATGAAATCATATATGGATCAGCAGCCCGTGATAGTAATCGGCGGAAAAGCCGGAGATTTTCTGGGTGAATACATGGCCGGAGGGGTTATCTTACTTCTGGGCATGTATTCCGGTAAACCGGAATCGCCCGTTGCAGGCATGTCTCTTGCGACGGGTATGCACGGCGGCGTTATATACGTTCGCGGTGAATTGCCGCAGGGAATTGTCGGGGCACAGATAAGCTCTGCTCCTGCGGACAGGAGCGATATGGAGGCCATTGCCGATATCGTTCATGACTATTCTGAGGAAATCGGTGTGGATGCTAAAGATATAATGGCATCGCCTTTCATCAGGCTTTCACCCCGTTCGCACCGCCCCTACGGGAATATGTATGTTCCCGTCTAACAGGCGGATTGTATCATTCGTACACAGTCTTTTCAGGAGGACGTAATGTTTTTTGCAGATATCGCTAATGCGATGGGTACAGCCGGACAGCAGGGCCAGGCAGGTCCCGCAGGTGCACTCGGTTCTTTTCTCCCCCTTATTCTTATGTTTGCAATTTTCTATTTTCTGCTTATCAGACCTCAGCAGAAAAAAGCCAAGGAGCACAAAGCTATGCTCGAAGGCATTCAGAAAGGGGATCGCATTCTTACTGCCGGCGGACTTTACGGACGTGTCATGGCGGTAGCTGGTGATGAACTTACTGTTGAGCTTGGCGAAGGTATGCAGGTTAAAGTCGACAGATCTTATGTTGCCGGCCTTGCCAACCCTGTTAAGAAAGCTGAAAAGAAAGAAGAAAAGAAAGACAAATAAGTCTTTTGTGTAGTGAAGCCTTACAAGGCAAGTCACTTTCCGGCCCGGCCCGGGGGTGCTTGCCTTTTTGGTGTTTTTTGTAACCTATCCTATTTCTAATTACTTAAGGGAGAGGAGATGAACGGGAGTCTTCGTTGGAAAATTGTCCTGACCCTGCTTGTTGTTGTGTTTGGAGTTGCCTACCTCCTTCCTTCACTGCCTGCGGTTCAGAACTCAGGTCTTGCGCGCCTGCTGCCTGAGGACAAAATCAGTCTGGGGCTTGACCTCAAGGGCGGAATCCACCTCACTTTGGGCGTGGACATGGAAAAAGCCATGGATAACAATCTTTCGCGCATGGGTGATGACCTTAGAGCCATTGCCAGAGAGGACGGAATTATCGTCCTCAAACCCAAAGCCCTCAGCGGCGAAAGGGTTGAAGCCGTGCTGCTCAAGCAGGACCAGAAAGAGAAATTTGAAGAACTGGTCAAGAAGAGTTTCAACAACCTTAATATCATCAGCACCTCCGTTCAGCCGGATGGTAAAGTCACTTACGTTTTTGCTCCCAGTCCGGAATACAAAAAGTACCTGACCAAGCTGACCATGGATCAGGCTATCAAGACCATCCGCAACCGTATCGACCAGTTCGGTGTTGCTGAGCCTGATATCCGCAGACAGCAGGATAACCGCATTCTGATTCAGCTGCCCGGTATGCAGGATCCTGAAAGAGCCATCAAGATCATCGGCAAGACAGCGCACCTTGAATTCAAGCTTGTTGATGATTCCGCCGACCTTGAAAAAGCACAGAAGGGCATTGTTGCCCCCGGTTGCGAAGTCACTGTTATCAGACATAGGCTTCCTGATGGTTCTTACATTGAAAAGCCGATTGTTCTCAAAAAGGATGCTCTGCTTACCGGTGAATACATCACCGATGCACAGACCCGTTTTGACCAGTTCAACAAGCCTTATGTAACTCTGAACTTCAACAGCAGGGGTGCAAGAATCTTTGAACGTGTCACCGGTGAAAACATCAAGAAGCAGATGGCCATCGTCCTTGACGGTAAAGTTTATTCCGCGCCTACCATTCAGGATAAAATCGCCGGCGGACGCGCTTCCATCACCGGAAGCTACAGCACTGACGAGGCCCATGACCTGGCCATTGTTCTGCGTGCCGGTTCCCTGCCTGCACCTGTTAAAATCCTCGAACAGCGTACCGTCGGTCCTTCCCTTGGACAGGAGTCCATCGACAAGGGCATCACTGCCGCTATCGTGGGCAGTATCGCGGTCCTCGTGTTCATGTTTGCCTACTATGGTTTTGCCGGTTTAGTGGCTGACCTCGTGCTGGTACTGAACATCGTGCTGATCCTTGCCGGTCTGGCTGTTTTCGGAGCAACACTGACCCTTCCCGGTATCGCAGGTATCATCCTGACTATCGGTATGGCCGTTGACGCCAACGTCATTATCTTCGAACGCATACGTGAAGAACTCAGAAGAGGGCTGACCGCCAAGGCCGCCATTGTGGAAGGCTACAGCAGGGCAACCCTGACAATTCTGGACGCAAACATCACCACCGTGATCGCTGCGGTCATTCTTTACCAGTTCGGTACCGGGCCTGTTCGCGGTTTTGCGGTAACTCTGACTCTGGGTATCATTACCTCCATGTTTACCGCCATCTTCGTAAGCCGCATCTTGTTTGATCTTTACACCTCCAAGCGTGCCGCTGATGCGCCGCTGAGCATTTAAGGAGAGTGAGCAATGGGATTGCAGATAATTAAACCCGATACCAAGATTGATTTTATCGGATTCAAGCGTAACGCTTTTATCATTTCGGCAGTGCTGATACTGCTCGGTCTCGGTTCTCTTGTATTCAATGGCGGACCCAAGTACGGCATCGACTTTGCCGGCGGTATTGTGGTTCAGGTCAAGTTCGACAAACAGGTCGACGTCAAAGACGTAAAGGGAGCACTGAAGGACAGTAAGCTTCCCGGCCTTGTTGTTCAGAGCTTCGGCCATGCAGATGACAATGAAGTCCTGATCAGGACCTCTTCTTCTGATATCAGTTCTTCTGAGGTCAGAGAGCAGATCACCAAGGATTTCACTACTAATCTTAAAGATACCGGTTTTGATCTCCAGCGTCTGGAAATGGTCGGCCCGAAGGTTGGAGCAGACCTGAGAACCAAGGCTCTTGAAGCTCTGTTCTACGCAGTGCTGCTCATCGCTATTTATATCTCCGGTCGTTTCGAACAGCGCTGGTTTGCTGCCGCCATCATGGCCGGTGGTCTTTTTGCAGGTATCACTGCGCTGCAGATGCTTGGCATGTCCACCAGTGTGCTTATTTTTGGTGCACTGTTCATCACCGTAGCCCTGTGCTGGTATCTCAAACTCAACTATGCGCTTGGTGCCATCGTGGCCCTTATCCACGACGTTCTGATCACTGTCGGCGTCTTTTCTCTTCTCGGAAAGGAATTCGACCTGACCATTATTGCGGCACTGCTGACCATCATCGGTTACTCCCTGAACGATACCATCATCGTTTTTGACCGTATCCGCGAAAACCTTAATGCCAAGATCAGCGATTCACTTGCTGAAACCATCAACATCAGCATTAACCAGACTCTGAGCCGTACCATTCTTACTTCCGGTACCACTCTGCTGGTTGTAGCGGCTCTGTTTGCTCTTGGCGGCGGCGTCATTCATGACTTCGCCCTGGCTCTGCTCGTAGGCGTAGGCGTAGGTACCTATTCCTCCATTTTCGTAGCCAGCCCCATCCTGCTTGGGTTCGGTCCCGGCAGCTTTGCGGAAGACAACGATAAGGCAGGAGCCGAAGCTGCCTAATCAGGCGGTTTAGTTTATGCGTCATTATGGCGGGGACAGACTTCGGTCTGTCCCCGTTTTTTTTGTGCTAGTACCTGAAAATCCAGGGCTGAATGAAAGTGGAAAAAAATGTCCAGTACAGATAGGCTGGCAGGTAGGCTGCAATTGATACTTCAATGTCCTGCAGTGAGCCTAGATTTTTCCAGTAACGTATATATCCGTGCCCCATTGAAGCAAGATTGCCGAATATAATCAGGTTTGATCCGAGGACTGCCAGGCGGTTGGCTGTGAGACTGAATTCGATAATGCGCCAGCAGATAGCAGTCACGGCAATTGCATCCAGTACCAGGGTGGAGAAGACCATCAGGCTTATAATGCCTGTCAGAAAGCGTCCGTATTTTTGTTCCCCATGCCCAGTCTGGGTGAAGATTGCTGTTGCCAGAACACAGAGAAGCAGGATGTTGTAGATCAGCAGGGTTGAGCGGTCATGAAACAGCTCTTCAGTATTCAGCGCCATGGCCGTCATGTAGGTCAAGGTAAGCAGAAGTAGGAGAGGAGAGAATATCCTGGCCAGAAGCGGCACAAGGCGGCGTGCCGCGGAGTAGGAATCCGTTGCCCAGGCCGCGACCAGAGGAATTGCCGCACAGCCGTAAACAGCTGGATATTCCAGTATCCACCTGCTGCTGATGTCAAGCAGATTGAACAGTCCGTCAGTCAGAAACAGCAGTATCCCCCCTCCGATGACAAGAAGTCCGGCATGTATGATGAATTCCCCGGTGAAGCGGAGAAATTCGATCCGTGCGGCAGCAGATCTGTATTCCGTACCGAGACGTGCGGTTCCGTAGCAGGCCCAGAGCAGGAACGGAAGATTGAAGCAGGCCAGTTCGTACACATCATCCCAGTTGTCAGGAATTGCCACCATTATAAGCGCGGTTATGCCGATGAATCCAAGTCCGGCCATGGTCGTTCTGAGCGGCCACTTGCGCATGTACATGGTGTAGAAAAACATTGCAGACATGGGAATCAGTACAAGCATTCTCGGATAGAAATCGGAATCACTGATAGATGTCCAGTCTGGAATTTTCAGCAGACTTCCTGAAATTATGCAGAGAATGACCATAATCAGAATATCGACAGCACTCATTTGGTGCTGACGTGTTTCAACATATTCAAGACGGGCTCTCCACGCCCTCAACAGCATTGAATCCGGGAATTCGGCTAAAACCGAAAGGTAGTTGCTGGTGAAACCGGTGTGATCTTCCCGATAGAGTTGCTCAAGTTTTTCCGGGTCATTAATTGCTGCCAGAATACATGAATATGTGGTCATTATATGTTCCTTGCGTTTGATTTTGTCCATACTCAGCAATGAGGTTATATTATTTTTGTTATTCGCGGAAGTAGTGCAGGGAATTTGATCATTGGAAGTAATTATGTGTCGAGATAATTTGCAGCTGTTGCTGTTTGTGAGTGTAACTTGTATTTTTATAGGTTGCCGTGCAAATTTTTCTGTGCTTCTTTTGTTGTACAGTAATTTGAAGATCTATAAATCAAATGTTTAAAATGTTATGAATCGCAGTGCTGTTGTAGTGTTCTGTTATAGTGTGTTTATTTTATGCTTTGTTAAGTAGTATTTTTGAATACTGCTTTCAAAATTGTTAATATGTCTAAAATGATATAATATAAATTGTTATGTGCTTACGGGGATATAATTTAAAATCTTTGACAATGTGATTGCTGCGTATATACTTGCGCTACTTATTAACAAAATTGCTTTATTCGAACAGAAGGTTGGTTTTTATTAATTTTTTAAATTCATGGAGGGTAAGATGCCCAGACTCCTCAGAATTAATACTCGTACCAAAGAGTTCAAGTTCGAAGAACTTGGTCAATATGCAGGTCTTGGTGGCCGCGCACTGACTTCCCGCCTTGTGAACAGTGAGGTTCCCGGCGACTGTCATCCGCTTTCCGCTTCCAACAAGCTCGTATGGGCTGCCGGTATTCTGGCCGGTTCCGGCGCTGCCAACTCCGGCAGAATTTCCTGCGGTTCCAAGTCTCCTCTGACCGGTGGTATCAAAGAAAGTAACTCCGGTGGACAGTTTGCTCAGGTTATGCCCAGCCTGGACATTCTGGCGATCATTTTCGAAGACAAACCCGAAGACGGTGCCGGTTTCTCCATCGTTGAAATTTATGCAGACCGTGTAGAGTTTAAGGATGCATCTCCGATCGTTGGCATGGACAACTATCCTGCACACGAAGAGCTCAAAAAGATGTACGGTGAAAAAGTCGTTACCGCTCTTGCCGGTCCCGCTGGTGAGCAGTGTCTGGCTGCCTCCACCATTCAGTTTTCCGATCCCCATTTGAATCCTGCTCGTTCCGCTGGTCGCGGTGGCATGGGTGCAGTCATGGGCTCCAAGAAGATCAAGGCAGTAGTTCTTGATCCTGAAGCAAAAGGCCGCATGCAGCCTGCTGATCCTGAAAAATTCAAGGCCGCCCGTAAGCGCTGGACTGAAATTCTCATGGGTCATCCCGTTACCAGTGAAGGTCTGCCCGCATTCGGTACCGCGATCCTTGTTAACATCATCAATGAAGCCGGTGCGTTGCCCACCAAGAACTTCCGTGAAGGTCGTTTCGAACACGCAGCCGACATCTCCGGTGAAAAAATTGCTGAAGTCATTGAATCCCGTAACGGTAAGACCAAGGAAGGCTGTCACACAGGTTGTGTTATCCAGTGCTCCCAGCGTTATAATGACAAGGACGGTAACTACCTTACCTCCGGTTTTGAATATGAAACCGTATGGGGATTCGGTGCGAACTGTCTGATCAAGGACATCGATGATATTGCCACCATGGACCGCATCTGCGATGAAAAAGGTGTTGATACCATCGAAATGGGTTGCACCATGGCTGTTGCCATGGACGGCGGTGTTATTCCCTGGGGTGACGGTAAGGCAGGTATTGAGCTTCTCAAGAAAATCGGTTCCAGCGATCCCATGGGACGCATCATCGGTAACGGAACTGAAATGGCAGGACGCGCTTTCGGCGTTGACCGTATCCCCACCGTTAAAGGTCAGGGACTGCCCGCATATGACCCCCGTTCCGTAAAGGGTATCGGCGTAACTTACGCAACCACCCCCATGGGCGGTGACCACACTGCCGGTTATGCTGTTGCTACCAACATCCTTAAGGTCGGTGGCGATGTTGATCCTCTGTCCAAAGAAGGTCAGATCGAACTTTCCAAGAACCTGCAGATTGCAACCGCTTCCATCGACGGCCTCGGCCTCTGTCTGTTCGTTGCTTTCGCAGTTCTGGATACCCCGGACGCAGTTCAGTGCATGTGTGACCTCGTAGCAGCTGCACACGGTATTGAGTTCACTGCTGATGACTTCATCGCTCTTGGCGTGAACACCCTCAAGGATGAGCTGGACTTCAACGTGAAGGCCGGTTTCACCAAGAAAGACGACCAGCTTCCCCGTTTCTTCAGCGAAGAAAAGCTGGCTCCTCACGGCACTATCTGGGATTACTCCATTGAGGAACTCCAGGCTGCCAAAGTCTAATATCGTTTAGATACTATTTGTTACAAAAGTTAAGCCCGGTTGAGAGTTCTCAGCCGGGCTTGATTTTTCTAATTGTTCATTATTACGTGAACTGAAACCGGGGATTGCTCGATCACGTTGATCGTTACACTTCCGATCTTTCCGGGTAGTGCTCCTCTTTTTTCTCTTCCCAGTCCGTGACTCGAAATAACAATCAGATCAGCACGTTCCTTATCTGCATATTTGAGTATATTTGCGACCGGATCTCCATGCGTAAGCCTTATTTCAATCAACGGACAGCTTCGGAGTTCTTCATTGCAAAGAGTGTCCAAAGATTTTCTGGCCTTTTCGATTTCCCAGTCCCGGAATCTGTTCAGATAGTCCTGATCTGGATAGTTTCCGTATGCAGGAAAGAAGGAGCAGAGATCTATAGCTGAATAGAGAACAACTACCTTTGCCCCGTATAGGGTGGAGAGTGATACCACTTCGTCTATTGCTTCCAGTGAATAGCGCGACAGGTCTGTCGGCCACAGTATTGTTTTAACTGACATGGGTGCCTCCATAATTGGAGAGTTTGTTTCTATTAATAGTATAATCTTTTAGTGGGAAATTGCCATGCTGAAAATAAAATAAAGCCGAGAGGAATCCATCGATTCCTCTCGGCTTCTATTCTCATTGGTCGGCCTGAAAGAGACCTTTTCGTATGGTGTAGATTGCCTTAATGGGCGTTGTAATATGGTTCAATGAGCAGCTGTAAATTGATCTCCGACATTAAATCGTTGATAATTCACCAATATGATTTACTAAATGAACAGAATTATAAAAATTAATTTCCTGTAGGCTCATTGACCAAGCTGCATGTAGTAGTTGCGCAGCATTTCGAGCGGATATGGCGAATCCCAGTGATTGGTGATTTTGGCAGCTAAGTAGTAAATGAGCAGGATGAACACCGAGCCGACTGCGATCACATACCACGGGAGTTTAATCCGGCTGAGGCGGTCAGTCACTGTTATGCAGCCATCAACCGGGCAGGCATTTATACATTGAGTGCAGCCTATACATTCGGCTGAGTTGACAGTTTCTTTCCGGTCCACCTCTATGCCGCCGGGACAGGCCTTATTGCATTTACCGCAGTTGATGCAGCTCTCCTTATCGCGTTTTACCGCAACAGGTGATGCCTTGGCGATGACTCCCAGCAGCGCTCCATAGGGGCAAAGGAAGCGGCACCAGAAGTAAGGAATGAAAAGACCCAGAACCGGCAGTGCTCCGATGATCAGAGCCGCCGTTAAACTAGGGTTGGAAAAGAACATCATCATGCGGGCTTCCGCAGTGAAATTGTAGGGAGAGCGGATGAAGGCTTCCAACTCGCGTCCTCCCATTTTCACAAACACCGTGTACACGAAGAAGGTCATGGCTATGTACTTAGGAATTAGCAGGGCGAATTCCAGTTTGCCCCTGATTCTGATTGTTTTTCCAATCCTGCGGCCAATCTTGTTAAGCAGATTATGTATAAAGCCTACGGGGCAGATATAACCGCAAAAGCCTTTGCGCATGATCAGGGACATGGCCAGTACGGCTATAAAGATAGTCAGGCCGGCTGGGTGTACGTCATCAAAGACTCCCTGAGTGAAAAGTTTTTTTAGGGACAGCAGGGCGCTGATGGGAAGAAATCCTTCCACAGCACCGGGCTTGCTGACCGGAGTGGCTGACTGTCCGGTCATAAATTCCAAGAACAGGTAAAAGCGATATCCCACCCAGACGCAGAAAAGCGTCATTGCAAACTGAATGGAATCCCGCACTAATTTTGGGGATATTTTGTTCATATTTTTTGAATTTGGTTGGTCGTGAGTAATAATTTGCACGAATATGGCGTGCGGCATGTCTTTTCGTTCTCATCATTAGCGGTATGAATATCCTGATCCGAAAGTCAGTTGAGGGCAAATTATACAGGCAACTCAGGGATAAGGACGGTGAGAGGGCACATTATTTGTTAACCGATGGATGAGAACGGCTCAATATAAACAGGCAGACAAGTCCTTTGGGCATGTCTTACCCGTATAAATATTTAGTCGTCGTGTATGTCTCCAATATCATTGTATATGTAGTCACGTAGAGCCTGAACCCAGGGTCTGGGTGTAATTCCGGTAAGTTCAGTCAGCTTGGCGGTATCCAGAACGGAGTAGGAGGGTCTTTTGGCTTTGGTGGGATATGCGCTGCTGGGGACAGCGTCAACACGACAGTTGATTGCTGAGCAGTTAATGGCTTCAGCTGCCAGCTCGCACCAGGTGGCTTTGCCGGAATTTACCACGTTAAAAATTCCGTTGGCTTCGTTTTGCACCAGGGCAATTGTGTATTCTGCAAGGTCAGGGGTATATGTCGGGGAGCCCTTCTGGTCGTGCACTACGGTCAGAAAATCTCTTTCTTTCGCAAAAGTGATTATTTTGTGTACGAAGTTGGTTTTGTAGGGGCCGAAAAGCCATGCTGTCCTGATGATCAGGATCTGGTCATAGTCTATCTGCAGGAGCTTTTTTTCTCCCGCAAGCTTAGTCTTTCCGTAAATAGTCTGGGGATTTGGCGTGTCTTCTTCTGTGTATGGTGAGTCTTTTTTTCCGTCGAAGACAAAATCGGTACTGAAATGGATTAATTTGCAGTTGCGGATTTTCGCGATACGACCGAGTGAGACCGGAAGGGTTGTGTTCAGCAGGTGGGCTTTGTTTTCTTCTTCTTCGGCCTGGTCGACCATTGTATAGGCCACTGTATTGAAAATAAAGTCAGGTTCTTCCCGGTCAAGAAGCTCGCTTAGACTCTTCTCGTCCATCGGGTCAAAGTCCGATCGGGAAAGTGGGATGGTAATTACCTGATGCTGTTTAAGTCTTTCAGTAAGAATCCGTCCCAATAGCCCGGTCCTGCCGCCTAGAATGACAGCTTTTTTACCAGCCAGTTCCATCATTTTCGTTCTCCGTACCAATGATCCATGAATTCGCGGTAAGCTCCGCTGCGCACGTCTTCAAGCCATTCGCAGTTGTCTCGATACCATTCGACTGTTTTGCGGATGCCTTGTTCAAAGGTCATGGCAGGGGAGAAACCAAGTTCCTTCTCAGCAAGCGAAAAATCCATGGCATAGCGCATATCATGACCCGGGCGATCCTTGACGTAGGTTATGAGTGATTCATCCTTGCCGAGGATGGCCAGCAGTTCCCTGACGAGCTCAAGGTTGGTCTTTTCAGCAGCACCGCCGAAGTTGTAGGCCTGCCCCGGACGACCTTTGAGCAGGGTCAGCTCAACTCCGGTGCAATGGTCATCAACGTATATCCAGTCTCTGATGTTGGATCCGTCTCCGTAGATAGGCAGATTCTCATTTGAACTTGCCTTGATGAACATGAGCGGGATGAGTTTTTCCGGGAACTGGTATGGACCATAGTTGTTTGAACATCTGGTGATGGTCACGGGAAATTTGTAAGTTTCGAAATATGCTCTGGCCATGAGATCGGCACCGGCCTTTGATGCAGAATACGGGCTGTTAGGCTCAAGCGGGTTCCTCTCGGTAAATGCAGGGTCACTAGGGCCGAGAGTTCCGTATACTTCATCTGTGGAGACATGAACGAATTTTTCGATTCCGGCCTGACGGGCACATTCCAGCATATTCTGAGCGCCAAGAGTGTTGGTGGTCAGGAAAGGGGCCGGGTCGTTGATGGAGCGGTCCACATGTGATTCCGCAGCAAAGTTTATCACAGCATCAATTTTGTAATCATGCAGCACGGAAGTGACATATTTTTTGTCACAAATATCTCCATGCAGGAAAGTGTAGCCGGGGTTGTTCTCTTTTTCGAGTTTGAGCAGGTTTTTACGGTTTCCGGCATAGGTGAGTTTGTCGAGATTGAAAATCTGCCAGTCGGGATGCCGTTCGGTCATGAGGTAGATGAAGTTGGTTCCGATAAATCCGCATCCGCCGGTAACAAGAAGTCTCATAAAATCTCCAGAATTAATTTACTTGAGCCGACAACATACCCTTTGCTTAAAGGTAATGCAAGAAAGTGCATGTGCAGCTATGGAATACTCACGGCACCCAAAAAAATGTATATTGTAGTATCTTGTTGTATTATTTGAATATAACTTCGGCATCGAGGCATGATAAAGCCTGGTAGAGTATGATCCCGGCTGAAGTTGATAGGTTCAGGCTGCGCACATTGTTTGTTGTGGGGATGTTTACTGCATGCTCAAATTCAGCGAACATCCAGTCCGGCAGCCCTCTGGTTTCAGGTCCGAAAACAATATGGTCACCGGGCAGAAATTTGAAGTTGAACAGGTGTTCACCTCGTTTGGCACTTGTTGTGACCAGTCTTTGCGGGCGAACATTGTCTTTGAATTCCTGCCAGTTCTTCCAGACGGAAAGCTTTACGCTTGGCCAGTAGTCCAGACCTGCACGTTTGAGATGCTTATCCGAGATTGAGAAACCGAGCGGTTCTATAAGGTGTAACGGGGTGTCCGTCCCAGCACAGAGGCGGGCGATATTACCTGTATTTGGAGGTATTTCCGGTTCAAACAGAACAAGACTGAAAGGATTTAAGAAATTTTCCTGCTTCATGGCTGGAATCGATAACAGGAGATTTCAGTCAGGGCAATTGCAATCTTTATGCGGACAGCAATCCTGGTTCATTCAGGTTTTCATTGGAAAAAAGGAGTGCCTTGTCTGGTAAATACATAGGGATTGTTTTTTATCCTTATTTCTTTCATATCCAACAGCCCTAATTTTATCACATCGCGTACCTTGATGAAGGTTTCGACCTTTTCCGATGCATCTTTAAGCGTGAGAAAGCCGTCACCGCCCCGGGCAAGGAAGGAGTTCGTTGTTATGGAGTACTTTTTGTCTGGATTGATCGGATGAAATACTCCGTCACCATCAAGTACTTTTATATCGGAGATACGTGTTCCGGGCGTTTTGACACTGACTGGTTTGCCTATATCATTGAATTCGAGTTCTTGCGGGGTGCCTGTAAGATCCAATGAATATTGTATCCCTGAAGTATGAAGGAAGGCTCCGGATGGAGCAGGAAGTTTATGGACTGATCTTTCAAGGATTTCTTTCAGTTCTTTCCCTGTTACTTTCAATATGGTGATGGTGTTGCCGAAGGGGAACATCTGGTTTACATCGCTGCCTGAGATCGGCCCTGAGGGCAGTTTCTTATTTCCCCTGATGCCTCCGCTGTTCTGAAAAGCTATATCTGTTTTAAATCTTTCTCTCATGATATTTGTTACAAGCTTCCCCACTGGAGCCTCACTTATCCTGATAAGCTCAACTCTGGTATCGATTTCTACGGGGGAATTAGTTAAGACTTCATTGAAATCGTTTCTGCTTGTCTGCGATTCAATATAGGAAGCAATTTTCGGGTCGGATTCAACCTGATCTGTTACAGGTATTATGGTCCACTCATGGTGATCAATGAGTCCGTTTTTCATTTTTACTTTCAGGACGCCCACAAAGCGTCCATGGCTGCCGCACTGTACCAGCAGGCCGGGGGTGAGGGCGTCTCTTGCCACAATCTCCTGTCCGGGCAGGATATCCTTGTGACTCTGTCCCCCGCAGACAATGTCCACTTCCGGCACATTCTCAAGAATTATTGCTTGGTCATCAATGTTTAGATGGCTCAGAAGAACGACTAGATTTGCACCGTCATGCCTCAATTTTAGTGCCGTTGCACGTGCGGATTCTATAATGTTCGTATCTACTGAAATATCCGGCCCAGGATTGGAGATCATGGACAGGGCCGGCAGAACCATGCCGATAATGCCAACTTTCAGGTAGTTCTTTTCGATGATAATGTTGGACTGGATGAATTTTTGAAGCTTGTTGCCATGGGGTATGTTTATATTGCTGGCAATGGTAGGAAAATTCTTGTTCTCAAGGCACTTGATGAGAAAATTTGTGCCGCGATCAAACTCGTGGTTGCCTAGAGTTGATGCATCAAAGCCCATCAGGTTCATGGTTCCGAAAACAGTTTTTCCCTGTTCGTTGGTCAGGGATTCACCCATGAGATCATCGCCGGTAGCAAAGGTCAGGCAGATGCCGGGGTATTTTGCCCTATATGATTCAAATACTGACTGAATTCTTGCAAATCCTCCGAAAGTACGTACCATACTTTCCGAGTTGCTATCGGATTTTTCACGTTCGGGGAGCAACTGACCATTCAGTCCCGAAGTAGTAAGCAGAATCAGGTCCCATCTGGCTGCGGCATTAGTTGTGCTGGTAAATAAAGCTGCAATGGTTATAAGTAAGACAATGTAAATTCGCATCATTTGTCTCTGTTTGTCTTGTTGATTCTGAATGCCCGGTTTGTATTAGCGGGTAGTAATAAGTATTTTGAATATACGTTGTTGTTTATAAGTCAGTTCCGGAAATTAATCCAGTGCCGGACACAATAATATATGATATTGGGAGTCTTTGTATATGCTTCGTTTAAATCAGATGTTCAGGTTTTATTTAGCTACGATATTATTGTTTATGTCGCTTGTGGTCGGAGGATGTTCATCCAGAGCCCCGGTGGAAGTTCAGGCCCTTCCTTCGAAGGGATATGTCAAAGTCGACAGCACTCAGGTAACAGGTTTAATCAACAGACTTTATACCCAATCTGGACCGAATTTTTCGTGGATGAGTCTTGAAAACGTTATCAGGCATAATCTGCAGTATCTTTCAAGGAGACCGGCTAATGAGATTGCCGCCAGATACGGACAGTTTGAGATAAGCTGGGAAATGCTTCGCAGAACCAATGAGGATTTTCTGCAGATTCTCCCATTACTTGAAAGTTCCCCTGAACTGTTGAGTGAGAATTTTGTCTGGTATGAACTTACTCCGCGGACTCTCCTGACAGGGTATTACGAGCCGTATCTTGAGGCATCGCTTGTCCCTGATCCGGAATATCCCTATCCGCTTTACAGTATTCCTGCGGATATGAAAAAGCTTGATCTCGGTAAGTTTCACCATCGTTGGAAAGGTCAGACACTGCTTTACCGCACAGAGAATGGAGAAGCGGTTCCCTACTATGATCGTGAGGATATAGATTTCAAGGGAGCTCTTCAGGGGCAGGGGCTGGAGATTGCCTGGGTAAAGGACAGGGTTGATATTTTTATGCTTCAGGTTCAGGGCTCTGGAAGGCTTGTTCTTCCAGACGGTAGCATAAAGCATGTTCTCTATGCCGGAAAAAACGGCCTGAAGTACGTTTCGCTCGGCAAGGAACTGATTGAGCGCGGTATTCTGTCTAAAGAGGGCATGAGCATGCAGAAGATAAGAGCATACTTCAAGGAAAACCCGCAGATGATTCAGGAACTGCTTGTAACCAATCCGAGTTATGTTTTTTTCCGGCTGGATGATGAAGGACCGTTCGGCTCAATGGCATGTCCACTTACACCCATGGCGAGCATAGCTACTGATACTTCGGTCATTCCGCATGGGTCTTTGGCTCTTCTAACAACCCGGATTCCCGTACAGGGGCAGGATACCCGAGAGGCCGTAGCAAAGATAGTAATGGCTCAGGACAGAGGCGGAGCGATCAAGGACACCAGAGTTGATCTTTTCTGCGGTTCCGGGCCTGAAGCGGAGTTCCTTGCCGGTCATCTGACTTCATGGTCGCATGTCTATTTCCCGGTGAGCCGCGCCTACCTTGATGAACTTAAGGATCAGTAATCCATCATGAAGATCTGCATTACGCACATATTCCATAACTGTTTTGTTCTGGACGCTGGTGCCTCCTGCTATGTGTTTGATATTCCTTCAGAGCGTTTCAGAACAACAAAGGCTCTGGAGGCATTACAGCGAGCTGTGGCAGCCCGTGATGTGATAGCCTTTTTCACCCACAGCCATACTGACCATTTCGCACCTGACTACCATGATGTATGCAGTGGAGCGACTTCGCTAAAGGCTGTTATTTCTGATGATATAGAGGAGATGTTTCCGAATATGTGTTTTCGGGATGTTCTGGTTGTGGAGCCAGATGCCAAATATGAATTTGAGGGGCTTGGCATTGAAACCATGATGTCCAACGACCTTGGGGTGGCGTATATAATAAGAACTCCGGAGAGGCTTAAGATCTACAACGGTGGCGATCTGGCATGCTGGGATTGGGATAACGCGTCCCTTGCTGAGCGTAATTTTGTGAGAAATTTTTTCAGGGATGCCGTGCGAAAAGTCGCGTCTGAAAAGGTGCATGTAACGTTTTCAAACGTGGATCGTCGGTTGAGCAATCTGGCTGGCGGACCTCAATTTGTTGAGGTTGTTCAGCCACAGGTGTTTGTCCCGACTCATGCCTTCGGCAGGACAGAGTGGCTGGATGGAATTCATGCGAAGCTTGGTCTGGACGAGTCAAAGTGTTTTACGTACAGGCGGGCCGGAGACAGCAGGTATTTTGATATAGAGATATGACGGTAAGCTAATGGGGATTCCAAAGGTCCACTAGCTGTTAGGCGAGAAGCTTTGCTATGATTCTTACGGATATGGAGAGCAGGGCTAGCTTGCTCCTTTTGCCTCCGGCGGTTGCTTTTTGCCATTTACGGGCGATGAATAGCAGGTTATTTTAAAATAAAGGGCGCAACATCATGATGTTGCGCCCTTTATTATTGTATCTTGGCTTTCGAGGCTTTTATGGTCTTGGAAATGAAGACAGTAGGAGCATCGATTTATTCAGGATAGGTGGAAACGCCGCCGTGGGCTGCAGACCATTCCACGGGATTGTTGAGGAACTTTTCAACTTCGTCCAGGGATTTGCTGTCGAAGTACTTATCTTTTTTGGCAACGTTGAGGATATCCCACCATGTTGCGAGAGAGAGCATTTCGAGTCCTGCTGCGGCGAGGGTTTCCTTGGTTTTGGGGAAAATTCCGTAGTGGAAGAGAACAAAGGTGTGGGTGCACTCTGCACCTGCGCGACGCAGTGCCTGGGCAAAGTTGATCTTGCTGCGGCCGTCGGTGGTCAGGTCTTCAACCAGCAGTACTCTTGCGCCTTCAGAGAAATCGCCCTCGATCTGTGCGTCGCGGCCGAATCCTTTCGGTTTTTTGCGAACGTACTGCATGGGGAGCATGAGGCGGTCGGAAAGCCATGCGGCAAAGGGAATACCTGCGGTTTCACCGCCGGCTACGCAGTCGATGGACTCGAAACCAACCTCGCGCAGGATTACGGAAGCACCGAAATCCATCAGGGTCTGGCGGACGCGGGGGAAGGAAATAAGCTTGCGGCAGTCGATGTAAACCGGGCTGGCCCAGCCGGAAGTGAATTTGAAAGGTTCATCCGCACGGAAGTGTACGGCTTTAACTTCAATCAGCATTTTCGCTGTGATTTCAGCGATGGTCTCTTTGTCCGGAAAGCTGGTGGGAACCATTGTTTCTCCTTGTGTTGTTTTATCGCGGAAAAAAGGCTGAACCGGAATATAACGGTTCAGCCTCTATCAATCAACCAAATCCCAAAATAAGGGAGTATCGGGTTTGAATATCTTTACGACATCGCCCCCTGTTTCGATCTGCCAGTCCATTTCCACGGGTTCATCTCGTTTGACCAGAGTAACAGTGCTGCCATTGGGAGAGAGTCCGTAGAATCTGGCACCGTATATGGATGTAAATCCTTCCAGTTTATCGAGAGCGGAAAGCTCATCGAAAACCTGGGTTACGTATCCCAGAGAAGTCGGGGCATTGAAAATGCCTGCCGCTGCTCCGGCCTTTTCCTTGTTTGCGGCCGGGTGCGGAGCGGAATCAGTGCCCAGGAAAAATCTTTCGTCGCCGGAAATAGCCGCCTTGCGTACTGCCTCGCGATCCTTGAATGTCTTGGCAACAGGCAGGCAGTACATGTAAGGATTCATCCCCCCTTTGAAAAGATCGTTGCGGGTCAGCAACAGGTGGTGCGGGGTGATGGTGGCGACCATGTTCTCATCCTGATCGTACACATAATCAACGCCTTCCTTGCTGGTAAGGTGCTCGAAAACTATTTTGAGTTCCGGGAACGTCTTGCGGACCGGCTTGAGAATGCGCTCAATGAAGACGGCTTCAAGGTCGAAAATATCTACTTCGGGGTCAACAACCTCTCCATGAACCGAAAGAGGCAGACCTATTTCCTGCATTGCTTCGAGAACAGGATAGACTTTTCTGATGTTGGTAACACCGCTTGCGGAGTTGGTTGTGGCCCCGGCCGGAAAAAGCTTTACAGCGTGGAATGCCTGTACCGCATAGGCGGCCTTGAGGGCTTCCGGGCTGGTGGAGTCGGTCAGATAGCAGGTCATGAGCGGCTCAAAATGTGAGCCTTCGGGACGCGCATCGATGATGCGTCTGCGATAATTTTCGGCCTGCTCGGCAGTCGTAACCGGAGGAATGAGGTTGGGCATTACAAGGGCACGCCCGTAAATTCTCGCACTGTACGGCAGCACAGCTGAAAGCATCTCTCCGTCCCTGAGATGAAGATGGAAATCGTCAGGTCTGATGATGGTAATTTGCGTGCTCATAGGTTGAACTCCGTAATTGTGCGGTAAAGAACCGATATGCCGCGGATGAAATCATCCATTTCCATGTCTTCTTCGGGATTGTGGGAACCGTTGCGGTTGCGCACAAAAATCATCCCGGTGGGAACTCCGGCATTGGCAAAGAGCGAAGCGTCATGTCCTGCGCCGCTGGGTATAGCTTCTACAGGTAACCCTTCTTCCATGCAAGCATTGTTTATGCGTTCAATGAGATTTTCATCCAGAACAGCAGGCGGTGTTTTAACCGGCCTGTCGAATTCAAACTTTACTTTACGCTCATAGGTTATGGTCGCACATTCTGAATGAAGCAGGGCTTCTATGGCAGCGAGTGTGTGCTCATACTGGCTGCGCGCTTCAAAACTTAAGGTCACTTCGCCGGGAATGCGCGACATGGCATGGTGCTGCGGATCGGTGGAAAGAATGCCGCAGGTTGCCACGAGATCTCCACCGTGCTGGAGTATGGTGGTCCAGTGGTCGTCGATACGGGTGATCAGTTCCGAGGTGGCAAAAACGGCGTCGTGGCGCAGCCAGCGTGGTACGGCTCCGGAGTGTCCTGCTTCGCCGATGCAGCTGATCCGGCGGTGGCGGATGTTGCCCCTGATCCCGGTTACCGCTGCAACAGGCAGATTGCGGGCGATCATGACCGGGCCCTGTTCAATGTGCAACTCGAAGAACGCCTTGATGCGGGAAGTGTCGATGAGTTTTTCGCGGGCAGCTATGCGGCTGACTTCGGCTCCGCAGTCGGCCATGTGTTCACGCAGGGTGCGTCCGTCGTCTCGCTGGGTCAGCTCCTGTTCGGATTCGTCGAGCTTGCCGAGCAGGGCCTTGGACCCGAGGTAACAGGCTCCGAACCATGCGCTTTCTTCCCCGCGCAGGGCAATGACTCTGACCGGGATTTCGGGTTTGAATCCGGTCCGCTTCATTTCAACGAGGCAGAGAAGCCCGGCTATTACTCCGGCTGCTCCATCGTAGTTGCCGCCCTGCGGCACTGAGTCGAGGTGGGAGCCGACAAGGATGTATTCCTGATCATGGGCACTTTCTTCAAGTTCAATGACTAGGTTGGCTGCTGCATCACGGCTGGTGTGCAGTCCTTCAGAACGGGCAAACTCCTCTATCATATCGAAAGCCCTGCATTCTCCCGGTCCGTATGAGGCCCGCGATACCCCGGACTTGTCTTTGGACAGGTCTTCAAGTTCCTTGAACAGCCGGGCTGCATCTCCGGTGAGATGCGCAAGGCTGGGGTCCGTCTGGGGGACCGGGTGCGGAGCCATGGATCTGGGTCCGGTTCCCATTCCGTGTGCTGGTGCGTTCATCATAAATAAAAGTCCTGTTTAGGGTGCAATGAGGCTGGGCAGGAAGGTAGCCAGACCGGGCACGTAGGTAACCAGAATCAGCACCAGAATGTTGATAAACAGGAACGGCCACACCCCGTTGATGATAGCCATTACAGGCTTCTCAAGGGTTGATGAGGCCACGAAAATATCCAGGCCGAAGGGCGGAGTGATCATGCCGATGCAGATGTTCAGGCAGACGATTTCGCCGAAGTGGATGGGGTCGATTCCCATGGACAGGGCAACGGGGTACAGGGGCGGAACCAGAATCAGCAGGGCCGAGTTGGGGTCGATGAACATGCCTGCAATGAAGAAAGCCACGTTTACGATCATCAGGAAAGTCAGCGGACCGGCTTGGATGTCGGTGAGGAAATTGGTGATCAGGACCGGAACCTGAGCCAGTGTGACAAAGTAGGACAGGACGCTGCCCATGGCCAGCAGGATAAAAATGATGGTGGTGGAGATGGCCGCCCGTTCGGTGATGTTTATCAGTCGGGAAAGGGACAGGTTCTTGTAAACGAATGCTTCAATCAGAATAGCGTAAACAACGGATACAGCTGCAGCCTCGGTGGGGGTGAACAGACCTGAATAGATTCCGCCGAGGATGATGACCGGAAGGCCTAGTGCCCATGCGGCATCCTTGAAAACGGTCCAGAACGGGGTGGCGGTCTTTTCGCCGCGCCCGACTCCCTTGCGGATGGATTCGACCATGACAAGTGCGCAGAAAGCAAGGCCTAGTGCTATACCGACACCAAGTCCGCCGATGAACAGGCCGGTGATGGAAGTTCCGGTCATCCAGCCGTAAATGATCAGGGTGATGCTGGGCGGAATGAGCAGAGCCGTTTCAGCACTGGAGATGATCAGTCCGAGGCTGAATTTTTCACTGAAGCCGGTCTTGCGCAGTTCCGGGTACATGAGTTTACCCATGGCTGCAACTGTGGCCGGAGCGGAACCGGAAACGGAACCGAAAGCCATGGAACCTGCAATGGTGGTATGGCCGATGCCGCCTAGGCGGTGGCCGGTGAAATATTTGATAAGATCGGTCAGTCGTCTGGCTATCTGGCCGGAAGCCATGAGTTCTGCGGCGAAGATGAAAAACGGAATTGCCAACAGGGTGGAAAAGTTGATTCCGCCGACCAGCTTCTGAATAAGTACCGGGTCTGGTATGCGGGGGAAAATGAATGCCTTGGTCAGGAATGCTGGCACGCCCAGCACAAGCAGCATTTCAAAGCCGCAGACAAGCATCAGCAGGGCGATGAGGATAATTACGGGAGTCATGTTTATTTACCTGCCTTTACTATTTGGTCGCGACAAGAACGGGACGGAAATGACGGTCGTTGACTCCGGAGAGCTCCAGTGCATAGCGCAGGGCCAGCAGGGAGAATCCTATGGTCGGTGCAACGTAGAGCCAGTACATGGGCAGGCCCAGAGTTGGGCTTAACTGTCCTGTACGCATGACGAATTTGACCAGTTCAATGCCCAGCTTGACCAGATAGCAGCTGAATACCACTCCTGTAAGGTTGATAATGACCGATACTATTTTACGGGGCAGTTCGGGCAGTTTTTCAAAAAGTGTGGTTACCGCAACCTGACGGCCCCGTTCAAGGGCGAGGCCAAGGGCCAGAAATACGGCCCAGACCATTAGCAGGCGGGTTGCTTCGTCAATCCATGCGAAAGTGCTGGCGTACTGGGGCATTGTTTCACGCACCAGCACGTTGAATGTGTAAAGTCCGACCATGATCAGGTTGATTGAGATGATCAGTATCCGTTCGATGATTCGTATTCCCGCGAGCAGGGAACCCAGTAACTTCCGCATGTGTAACTCCTGAAAAAAACGGCGGGAAAACACGCGTTCTCCCGCCGCAATATGAATGCAAACTATTTTACTATCTTGGTGTATTCTTTTTCGTAAAGATCGATCAGCTTCTGCCCGGTGACTCCTGCACGTGCAAGGTAGGCAGCCTTGGTTCTGGGGTACATGAGCTTACGCATTTCAGCACGGTCAGCATCGGAAAGGGGAGAAGCCTGTACTCCGGCCTTTTTGATTACTTCAAGAGCATCCTTCTGAGCCTGTTCCTTGTTCAGCTCAACACTGGGCATTACTTCAAGGAAGGCATCAATGATGATCTGCTGGTAGTTGGCAGGCAGGGATTCCCACCACATGGGGTTGAAGAGGATGTAATCTTCCATTGCACCGTGTTCGGACATTACCAGGTATTTCTGAACTTCGTAGAACTTCATGCGCTGGATGGTGTCAAGGGGGTTTTCTTCGCCGTCAACAACGCCGTTCTGCAGGGCGGTGTAGAGTTCGCCGAAGGGCAGGGCGATGGCGGAAGCACCGATTGCTGCAAACTGCTCAATGAGGATTTTGGAATCCATTACACGGAAGGACTGACCCTTGTAGTCAGCCAGGGTGTTGAGGGGCTTGCTGGAAGTGAAGTTCTTGCGACCGTTGGGCCAGGTTGCGATTGCCTTGAAACCTTTGGAGTCGAAAGTTTTCAGGACTTCCTTGCCGAATGCGCCCTGACGCAGTTCCTGAGCCTGTGCACGGTCAACGGGCAGTAGGAAGGGAATGTCCATGATGGATACTGCGGGGTTGAAGCCGCCGAGGAATGCTGCGGGAGAAACGGTTCCCTCAATAGTGCCGAACTGTACGCCTTCGTTCATCTGGCGCTGGTTACCGAGTTGGGAGGAAGGGAAGAGTTTGAATTCCACTTCTCCGCCGGTACGTTCCTTTACCAGTGCGGCTACTTTTTCAAGTCCCTGATGGCGGGGCTGCAGGGGAGATTCAAGGTGACCGATACGAGCTTCGAATTTTGCTGCTTCTGCTGCAACAACGCCGCCCGCAACCAGGCACAGAGCCAGTGCGAAAGTGACAATGCGTCCGAAAAATTTCATTGGAAAGCCTCCTGAGTATTTGTGAAACCGTGCTGTCAGAAGCCTCTTGGGGGCCTGATAGGACCCTGCGGGGCTTAAATTTTGCGTCTTGCATTTTTTCGATTCGATTTTGTGTCCGGCAGCTGGAAGAACGGCCTGAACGGCTCAACATGACAGGCCAACCTGAAGGGGACCGGTCTTAAGATTCCTCCCGGAAGTACTTGAATCGTAACAAAACACAGTCTTCGATTGCTTAGAAATGAATCAGAAAAGAGATTATTGTCAAGAAAAATCTAATTTTTGAAACAAATGAAAAAAATGTTCACAAAAATGAGATTTTGGTTCACAATTGATTACAAAGATGGCAAATGAGAATCCATCATATAAATATGGAGATGTTTTCAGGATGAGTGAACTTAGTCCGAAAGAAATAGGCCAGAGACTCAAAGCTTTCAGGTTGGGCAGCAAGTACAGTGCAGAAGAGATTGCTGCCAGGATAGGTATTTCGCGGGCAGCGCTGTATCGCTATGAAAAGGGTGACCCGCCTAAGCTGGAGACATTGGAAAGCATTGCCGAGCTGTTCGGGGTATCCCTCACTTCCCTTATGGGAGTCGGTGTTGAGTATATCTCCTCAGCAATAAGTTTTTTTGAAAGAATGCGTCAGAATGAAGCGGAGTCGGAACATCTTTCGGTTATGTTCGGACTGGTTTCCTATCTCCTGACCACTGACGAATTTGATAAATACCTCATGATTTCCATAAAGGAAGGTTTACCAAGTGAGCTGCAGGGGAGTGCCGAAGTTGAGAGGCATGTATCCGAGGTCCTTGCCGTTCTGAAAGAGCGTAAGAAAGGGTACAGGAAACGCTGTCCGGGAATGGTCAATCTTGCGTCTGCAACAAATCTGGAACAGTTCTTGCGGAACGGTTTTGTTGGAACTTTCGACCTGCCGGAAGAAGTGCTCCTTGAAAGGCGTGAGGTGGCCCGCCGTGAAGTGGAAAATGTAATCAACCTTCTTGAAGAGCAGCCAATAGGTGTGCAGATAGGTATTCTTGTCGATTCCGTTCCAAGCACCCATTTCCAGATCTTCCGTCAGCCTGAGCGCTCCACACTTTGTCTCAGCCCTTACAAATTAACTGATTTTCCCAATGTACGACTTGGCGTGGGAATGTTAACATCAGCACCGGAAGCCCTTGAACTGCACCAGAAAATGGTGACGGAGTTGTGGGGCAAAGCGCTGAAGGGCAGAAGGGCTGCGGATTATCTGCGAAAAATGATTAAGGAAAGTGGCCTTTAAGGGAGGATTGTATGCCTTACGTTCGTGTAGAAACCAATGTCGAAGTAGGTGCCAAGGCGGATGAATTTGTTGCAAAGCTTTCCAAGGTTGTTTCCGAGGCTGCCGGCAAACCTGAAAGCTATGTAATGATACTGTTTAACGACGGCTTGAAGATGTCTTTTTCAGGGACACTTGAGCCGGCTGCACTGGTGACTTTCAAAAGTCTGGGCCTGCAGGAGGATCGATGTGCTCCGATTGCAGAAAGGCTGTGCGCTTTTCTGGCAAGAGAACTGCGTGTGCATGGAAAACGTGTATATATTGATTTTGAGAATCTTGACGGAGCTATGCTTGGCTGGGACAGCAGGACGTTCGGATAGTTTTTTCGGGGAATGAAAAAGGGTTCCAAACTTGAAGCATGGAACCCTTTGTGGATTATGGCGATTTACAACAGGCTGAGATCCCAGTTGAAGTTGCTGGTTCTGCTCGGTTCCGGCACGGATTTGGGCCACGGTTCCTGAATATCGAGGAACATGGAGTATCCGGCGTTTTCAAGAACCTTGCGCTCGGCGGACAAGTCAAGGGGCCAGCCGGGGTAGATCCAGTAGTTCTGTCCGTACTGACGAGCCCAGCAGATTTCTTTTTTCTGGCTGTATATGGGACTCATGAGCTGGGTTTCTTCGGATATGATCCTTGAAATACCAAGCGGCCACATGCCGGATACAACCACGCCCAGCGGCAGTCTGCTGGCTGAAGGCAGGGCGAGGAAATCATCGCGGGAAAGCTCCGGGCTTACATAGGCGGATCTGAATCCCATATCGGCAAGCATGGCGATGCTCAACGGGTTGGCAACGTTGCAGAACGGCCCTGCGTGGAAACGTGTATTTGCGTCTTCCGGGAAAAGGGCTTTCTGCCATGGAGCGTTCAGAACGAAATCGCGACCTCCGCCGCTCAGGCAGATTTCAATTTCCTTTCTGATCTCGGCTTCCTCGTTGGGCCAGATCACCGGAGGCAGGTGCCACCAGATCTTTGACACGGCAGGACGCGGGGTTCTTTTGAGGGCGTTCATTGAAAGCCACACATCAGTGCCGAATTTGGTTTTGCCCTTGGGAGGATTACGCTGCAGGGTATGCAGGGCAGTCCGTTCCGGTGCAATGCAGGCTCCGGGCAGATGCAGCTTTATATCGCTGGCTGTCTTTTCCGGGGTATTGATTCTGGAAAGCTCTGTTTCCAGTTTTTTCAGCGCATTAACCAATCCTTCCTCGCGGCGGTCGATGAGGAAAACCTGAGTGCCGGACATGAGACGGGTTTTTCCTTTTACCGGAATGGAGACCTTGCCTCTTTTAGGAACGTATTTGCGTATCTTGAGGGTCTGATGACCCGGCTGGTCCTGATAGCCGATGCGCAGAAAGTCGCCGGGAAGAAGTTCTTCGCGGCAGGTGAAATATGGTTTTCCGTCCTTTTCCTGCTTGGTGATGCCGATGAGGAAACCGGAACCGGTTTCGTTGGATGGATCAAGCGGGGTATAAGGGCGTTGCGGCAGGAATACCGAGTGCGATGTGGGTCTGCCCAGAGCGAGATTGAGAAGCTCCACGGCATCCTTTTTGGTTTTTGCGTCGTTGGGATTGTCGCGCAGCATCCGGTAGGCCGTAACTGTGTAGAAAACGTAGTGAGGTCCTTTTTTACGTCCTTCGATCTTCCATGATGCAACCTGAGGGATTGAGAGGGTCGGCTTGGTAAGTACGTCCAGGCCCAGGTCGAGGCAGGAGAAAAGGCGTTTGGGCTGATCCTTGCGGCGGGCTCCTCCGTAGAGTCTGCGGCAGGGCTGCACACAGCGGCCGCGCAGCCCGCTCTTGCCTCCGAAGAAGGAACTCCAGTAGCAGCGACCGGATACGCAGTAACAGAGGGCCCCGTGCACGAACATTTCAAGAGTCATGTTTTCCGGGCAGGCATCGGCCATCTGCTTAATTTCGTCGAGGTTGAGTTCGCGGGGAACTACGACCCTGTTGACGCCCAGCTCTGCCGCAGCTTTCAGGGCAGCAGGGTGAGTGACGTTGGCGAGGGTGGACAGGTGAAGCTCACCTTCGTACCCGACCTGACGGGCTAGATCGACCATGGCGAGGTCCTGAACAATCAGGCCGTCGGGTTTGACGGTGCGGCTGACACGATCAATCAGGCGGGCGGCGGATTCCATGTCTTCCGGCTTGACGAGGGTGTTCATGGGAATGTATGTGCGCACGCCGTGTGCCCGGCCGAGCTCCGCAAGAGCAGCAAGCTCGCTTGTAGCGAAATTATAAGCTTCCATGCGGGCGGAAAAATGTTTAAGTCCGGCATATACTGCGTCTGCTCCTGCGGCTACTGCCGCAAGAAAAGAAGACTGGTCTCCTGCCGGAGCAAGAATTTCTGGCTTATGTTCATTCATAATGTATCACGCTGGTGCCGCCCTTATGCGGACAGCAAACATCTACAGGATTAAATCATGGGTGCAAACAATTGCAGGGCTGTTAAAGTCATTGATGTCAAGGCCCTCGGACTTTCCTCGCCCGGAGAGGAGATAGTGGAACTCAAACTCGAATACCCGGGTTGGAATAACGGCTGGAGAGCCGGCCAGTTCGTCATGATCAGACCTCTGGCGTGGCCTCTGGACCTTGTCTGGGGTCGTCCCTTTTCCATTTGTAACGCAGACGATACCAGTCTGACCATTCTTTTTCAGGTAGTGGGACGCGGAACCGAGCGTCTGCTTGAGCTCAAGGAAGGCGATCTGGTTAATGTCTGGGGTCCGCTGGGAACTTTTTTCAGTAAACCTGTGGACCGTCCTGTGCTCATGCTCGCCGGAGGAATGGGGTTAGCTCCTTTTTGCGGATATGTCGACACCCATTCGCAGCCTGAAAATCTTAAATTGTTTTTTGCTCATCGGCCACCGCTGGAGAATTATCCTTACAAGTCCATTGCCGGGAATGTTGCAGTGGAAGACATCCGTGAAACAAAGCCTGAAGATATCCAGACCATCATTGCCCGTGTGCGGGAGCTGGTAAAAGAATATGCCGACAAGGAAGGCCTTGTTACCGCCTGCGGTCCCATGCCTTTTCTGCGGACAGTCTGGAGTGCAGCCCGCGAATTCGGCGCAGATGCCGAGCTCTCCCTTGAAAATCGCATGGCCTGCGGCGTAGGAGCTTGCCTCGGCTGTGTTGCCAAGGATGACGACGGACATCACACCCAGGTCTGTACTACCGGCCCTGTATTCAAAGCAACCGAACTCAGTCTGGAGGATTAATAAATGGATATGTCAGTAGATTTTGCCGGACTGAAGCTCAAGAATCCCATTCTGACCGCGTCCGGAACTTTTGGTTTCGGTCTTGAGTTCAAGCGTTTTGGTGACCTCGAAAGCCTCGGTGGTATCGTGGTTAAAGGTTTGTCTCTGAAGCCGCGCGAAGGCAATCCCATGCCCAGAATTGCGGAAACACCTTGTGGTATGCTCAATGCAATCGGTATCCAGAATCCCGGTGTTGAGGTTTTTATCAAGGAAAAGCTCCCTAAGCTGCCATGGAAAAATCTGGCCGTGCTGGCCAACCTCTATGCCACTGATGCAGCTGAGTTCGGCGAACTGGCCGGAGTCTTGGCCGGAGAAGAGGGGGTTGCCGCACTTGAAGTGAACGTTTCCTGTCCCAACGTTAAAGAGGGCGGCATCGCTTTCGGGCAGGACCCGCGCCAGATAGCAAAGGTTGCGGAAGCGGTTAAGAAAAATGCCGGTAATAAGCCGGTCATCATCAAGCTTTCCCCCAACGTTACTGATATAACCGTATGTGCCCGCGCTGCAGAGGACGGCGGTGCAGACGGCCTGTCACTCATAAACACCCTTTCAGGCATGGCTGTTGATATAGAACGCCGTACCCCGCGCCTTGCAAACGTCATCGGAGGTCTTTCCGGTCCAGCAGTCAAGCCCGTAGCGCTGCGCTGTGTGTTCCAGGCCGTGAATGCGGTAAAGATTCCGGTCATGGGGCTTGGAGGAATCACCTCCGCAGAGGATGCCGCGGAGTTTCTGCTGGTAGGAGCAAAGGCTGTGCAGATCGGAACCGGAAACTTCATCAGCCCTGATATGGCATTCAGGATTGCTGAAGAATTGCCCAAAGTGCTCGAAAGGGTAAAAGCAGGGTCTCTTGATGAGTTTATCGGGAGTCTCAAGCTTCCAAAATAGCGCGTTTCTGGATTTTATTTAGAATAATTGAGAAAAAATGCT